>PKED01000090.1 GCA_002863155.1 Sphingomonadaceae bacterium
GTCATCGTGAAGACGCGTTGATGGTCCCAGCCATGGCTCGCCACCTCATGTCCTGCATCGGCGACGCGGCGAATCAGCGCCGGGTAACGCTCGGCGACCCAGCCCAGCGTGAAGAAGGTCGCCTTGACGCCGGCGCCCGCAAACAGTTCGAGCACCGCGTCGGTATTGCGCTCGACCCGGCGCGGGAGCGAATCCCAGTCCTTTTTGGCGATCACCTTTTCAAAGGCGCCGACCTGGAACCAGTCCTCGACATCGACCGACAAGCCGTTGAGCATCGCCGCCGCCCTTAACCGGCCAGGCCGCGATAGGATGCCAGGTCGGGACGATTGCTGTCGCTTTCGATCCAGTCGATCAGCAGCGTCAGGATACGGCGCAGTGCCACTTCCTGTTCCTCGATGCGTGCTGCAAGGCTTTCGACCTGCTGCCCCAGTTGGGCCGTCCGATCATCCATGCCGGCGAGCCGCTGGCTGAACATCGCGACCTGCTGGTCGAGGCTGGCGACATGATCGATCACGCGCGCGAGATCGACGCCCGGTTGTGCCTGTGCGAAGGCGGTGCTCGCAGGCGGCTGATGTGGAGGAGCAGGAGGAGCGCCCGCCGCAATGGGCGCGTCCGCGCGCGCGGCATCGACCGGGTGGGCACCCTCTCCCGGCGTTTCGCGGTTCATGTCGTCGACTACGGCGACCACATCGCTACCGTCGATCACCTCAAGTTGCTCGATCGCGCCGTGCAGCATCACCCTGCCCGCCAGCTGGTTCAGGCGCCGCGGCACGCCGTCCGACCCGGCATAGAGCGCGACAATAGCCTCGTCGGTGAAGTCGGGCCGCCCCTTCCAGCCAACGACGCTGAGGCGGTGCTGGAGATAGGCCGCTACCTCATCGGGACCCATCGGATCGAGATGGTGCGTCGCGATCACTCGCTGGCGCAGCTGTTCGAGCCGGGCCGAACCGTGAAGCCGGTCGCGGAATTCAGGCTGGCCGAGCAGGAAGATCTGAAGAAGCGCGTGCCCGCCGGCCTGAAAGTTCGACAGCATCCGCAACTCTTCGAGGGCGTTGGTGTGCAGCGCCTGCGCCTCGTCGACGATCAGCAGCGTGCGTCGTCCCGACCGGGCGACCGCGTGCAGACCGCGCTCGATCTGCGCGAGCAGTTGCGCCTTGACCAGGCGGGTCGGATCGATGTCGAGCCCTGTCGCGACGATTCGCAACAGGTCATCGGCCTCGATCTGGCTCGAAACGATCTTGATCGCGTGCAGGCGCTCGCGGTCGATCGTCGCCATCAGATGGCCGACCAGCGTCGTCTTGCCCGCGCCGATGTCACCGGTCACGACGATGAAGCCTTCACCCTGGCTCAGGCCATAGCCGAGATAGGCCATTGCTTTCCGGTGCGTGGCCGATTCGAACCAGAATTTCGGATCGGGAGTCAGCTGGAACGGACGCCCGCTCAATCCGTAATGTTCATCGTACATCGTAACCGCCCCACCCGGCCGCCGCCGGTTCGTTAGAAGGAATAGCGTCCGCCAAGCAATGCCTGGATCGAGGTGATCGATGGCGCCTGATCCTGCCCGAAATTATAGATGCCGAGTGATCCGAAGGCATTGAACCTGCCGTAGCGGCGCGTGAGCGATGCGGTTGCCCCGACATTGTACACGCCGATCTGCGTGCCGATCCCGCTCTTGTAATAGTTCGCAAAGACATTCGCATCGATCGCCGTGCGCGTGTCGAGCTGGTGGTTGATATAGCCCTGGATGTAGAAGCTTTCGTCCTCGAACCCGTCGATCGTGATGCCGGGGCCGCCGTCCGACGCCAGATAGCGGCGGTTGGCATAGCCCGTTCCGACGCCATAATTCGTGCGACCTCGCGTAACCGACAGCACCGCCTCGATTCCGCGCGCACGATAGGCCGAAGTCGACACCGATTGCAGCGCGCTGTTCAGGCAATTGCCCGCAGCCCCGCCCTGCGCCCCGAACACGCATCCGTTGAAGCCTTGGGCAAGCGTGTTGCTGCCCGGATTGAAGCTGGTCGGGATTTCGCTCAATCCGGTCTGGAGCTGGCGGCCGAACGTCTGGATCCCGTCATAGCCGGCGACGCGCACCGCGATCGATTTCGACGCCTGATAGGTCAGGCTGCCGACCGCGCTGAAGCTGCCATAGCGTTCACCGGCATGGACTTCGAGCTGCGTGCGCTGGTTGGGGCGCCAGACGACGCCCGCATCGTAATAGATCCCGTCGAAATCATAATCGATGCGCCGCTGGCCATTGGGGTCGATCTGGAACCGGCCGCGCGCATCGACGACCGGCTGGCCGCTCGCGTCGAACAGCGCGTCGCGGTGGCTGATCTGGATATTCTCATAGCCCGCGCCTGCCGTCAGCGCGAGCGTCCGGCTGACCGGATAGAGGACGTCCAGCCGCCCGTAGCGCCCCTCATAGGTCTGATCGAGCTGGCTGGCGTCGTCGCGCGTCCAGGCGCCGCTCAGCGTGACGCCGACAGGAAGCACCGTGCCCGATTTGAGGTTGAGACTGCCCTGCGCGAGATGGCTGCGCGAATCGTCGAACAGATCGAGCCGCTGGCCATCGATCGGGCTGACGATGCTCGGCACCTGCACCTTCGTATAGCCGAAACGATACCCGCCGCTGACGCCGACTTCGCCGATGTGCGAACCGAAGGTCGGGCCCGCATATACAGCATAGAGCTGGCTGATATTGGCGACATTACCCTGGAGCACGCCCGGCGCGGCCCCGCGAATGTCGGAACGCGATCGCGTGGCGAGGCCGCCGCCTTCGATCGTCAGCGGCTCGGCGACCCGGACCGCGACGCGCGCAAGCCCGCTATGAATGTCGGCATCGGCCAGCCGCTCATCATAACCGATGCGCCGTTCGTAGCGGTAGCTCGCCTGGACCTGGACGCGCCGGGTCTGGAAGGTCGCATCGACGCCGGCCGCGATGGTCGTGTACGTCAAGACGTCATCATTGGTCAGGTCGGCCGTCAGGATTTGCGCGATCTCGATATAGGGCGTGATCTGCTTCTCGCGCGCCGCAGCGGGCGCGGCCGCCATCGCCACGACGCAGGCTGCTGCAACAATCGACGTGCGCATCATGCGTCCTCCATCCCGTAATAGCTTCCAAACCGGCGGCCGCCCGGGATGTGCGAGACCGCATTCAGGACCAGTTGAATCTGTTCGCACCCGTCGAGCAGGCTCACCGCTGCGCGAAGGTCGCCCTCGCTGGTGCTGTCGGCGCGGACGACGAGCATGATCTGCCCGACATGCAGCGCGAGCGTTGCCGCCGGGGAGGCGGCGAGCGCGGGGGGCGAATCGAAAATCACGATGCGGCGCGGATCGGCGGCGAGCAGCGCGTCGAGCAGGTCCGGCGTGCGCGCGCTGGCGAGCAATTCGGTATCCTGATTCGATCGCGACCCTGCGGGAAGCAAGAGCAGCTGCGGCACATCAGTCCGGATCAGGAAATCCTCGATATCGGCACTGGGTGACGCCAGCGCATCGAGCAGGCCCGGTCTGTCCTCCAGCCCCAATTGGCTCAGCACGTCGGGCTTGGCGACATCGGCATCGATCAGCACAACCTCGGTCTCGCGCTCGGCAGCAAGGCTGAGCGCCAGGTTGATCGCGCAGTATGTCTTGCCCTCGTTCGCGTTCGCCGACCCCACCAGGATCGCGCGCGCGCGGGCACCATAGGATTCCTGAACATTGCGCGCAGTAAGCAGCAGCTGGCGCTTGATCAGCCGGAATTCCTCCGCAAGCGCGCTCACCGGCGCGCCGGGGATCAGCAGGTCCCGCTCCGCCAGCCGATCGCGATCGATCGCCACCACGGGACCGCGTGTCGACACGGCGCGCCGCGGCGGTTCGGGCGCGGCGATAGGTGGGCGTGCCGCCTCATCACCGGGCGGTTGCGCCAGTGGCGATGCGACGGGCTCGCCCGCCTGCCGCGCGCGAAAGACCGCGTCGAAATCATAGACGACGGCTGCGCGCTCGAGCAGCGATCCCTTGGGAACGGGTTTTGCCTCCGTCATACCGTCAACCCGCGTTGAATGAACTCGACGCCGATCAGCGCGACAAAAGCGACCATCAGCGCTGCGCTCCCCGCGCCGAAATAGAGCAGGCGCTGGCGGCGGACCGTGCGCTGCGTTTGGCTGACGAGCTCGCCGATCGCGCCGATCACCGGCAGGCCGGTCGCGCGTTCCAGCCTTGGGGCAGTGGCGAACGTGGTCTTGAGCTGGCCGAGCGCAAAGGCACAGCCGATGCCCGCGCCGATCCCCGCGATCAGGACGCCGCTCAACAGCAGCAGCCGATTGGGAGCTGCTGGCGCCCGCGGCGCCGCCGGCGGATCAATTACGCTGAACTTGACCGAATTGGTCTCGCTCTGCACCTGTCCGCGCAGCTTGATCTCCTCGCGATCGGCGAGCAGCTTGTCATACTGGTCCTTCAGCACCTGATAATCGCGTTCGAGCTGCGCCTGTTCGGAGGCGGCGGCGGGATCTCCCGCCAGCTTGGCCTGAAGCTGGTTGAGATCGCTCTGAATCTGTCCCTTGCGCGCGGTCAGCGCGGCGACCTGCGCCTGCTTGTCAGCCTGGAGCGAGCGGAGCGAAGCGTAGATCGGATTGGGCGATCCTGCCGCTGCCGCACTCAGCGGCTCGTTACGGGCAGCCGCTTCGGCTACGGCAAGCTGGCTGCGCAGGGCGCGGACGTCGGGATGCTGATCGGTCCAGCCCCTGCCCTTCGCCTCGGCGAGCTGGCCGAGAATGGTATTCACCCTCGCGCGGGCCGGACCGGCGCCGCCGCCGCCCGTTCCCGGGGCGGACGCCGACTGGCCCGCCATCTGGCCATTGATCGCAGCAAGGCTGCTCTGGGCAGAGGCAAGATCGGTTTCGACCTGAGCCATCTGGCTGCGCGCGCTGGCGATGCGGTCGTTCAGCGACCCCGTTCCCGGCAAAGAGCCGAGATAGCGGTTCTGAAAATCGGCGCGCTTGGCCTCCGAATCCTGAAGCTGTTTCTGGCGCTGGGCGAGCTGGCCGTCGAGGAACTGGAGCGTGCTGCTCGTCTCGTCGCGATTCCCGCTCAGATTTTCTTCCACGAAAATGTCGATCAGCTTCTGGACGATCTGCTTGGCAAGTTTCGGGCTCGACGCGGTGGTCGAGATTTCGATCAGATTGTCTTGCTGCGCGACGACCTTGATCGCGGCCTGAAGCCCCACGACCCGATCGGCGACGTCGCGATCATTGGCGATCGTGTTGGCCAGATCGGTGCCGCGCACTACTTTGGCGAGGTTGACTGCTGAGGTGAGTGTCTGGCGGACCCGGTCGAGATCCTTGGCCTGATCCTCGCGCGAAATACCGATCTTGCCCGGCAGCAGCGACTGCATCTCGATCGAAACGCGCGCCTTGGCACCATAGACGGCCGGGATTTGCGCCACGACGAACCAGCCGAGCACGCATACGCCCCAGGCGACGCTGAGCGCCAGCCATCGCCGCAGCCAGATGCCGTGGATGATGATCCGAAGTTCTTCGTAAAGGCCGTTCATCTGATGCGGTCCATGCTCAGAACATGCTTTCCGGGATGATGATGACGTCCCCGGGCTGAAGCTTCACATTGGCGCTCGAATCGCCGTTCTTGAGCAGGCTCGACAGCCGCACTGCATATTCCTTCTGCTTGCCGGTCGTACGGTCATAGCGGATCAGCTTCGCCCGGTTGCCGGCAGCGAATTCACTCAGGCCACCGACGGCGATCATCGCGTCGAGCAGCGTCATGTTCGCGCGGTACGGGATCGATGCAGGCTTGGCGGTTGCGCCGACGATGCGGATCTGCTGGCTGAAGGTGCCCGAGAAATTCTCGACGATGACCGAGACGATCGGGTCCTTGATATATTCGCCCAGCGCCAGCTTCAGATCGTCGGCGAGCATGGCGGGCGTCTTGCCGACTGCCGGCATGTCGTTGATCAGCGGCGTTGTGATGCGGCCGTCGGGGCGGACCTGGACCTTTGCCGACAGTTCGGGATTGCGCCAGACGAAGATGTTGAGCTGATCGAGCGGGCCGATGACATATTCCTCGCCCGGCTGTTCCTGCGTCGCGACATAGGATGCGGGGGGCAATTGCGGACGACCGCCGCCGGCACAGCTCGACAGCAGCAACAGGGCAAGAACCGGACCTGCACCGTTCCGGGCAAGCGCATGCATGGGCATCACTGCAAAACCTCCTGTCCGCACACGCGACCGGCGACGTCATCCGATCGGGCGTGCAGCTACAGGGTCGGCTATGCGATCAAGAGGTGAAGATAGCGTTAGGATTGTCTGCCGCGTTGGCCAGGATTTCGCGCGGCGCGGGATGGCCCAGGAACGCCGTGGGGCTCGCCGACCGGCCATAGGCGCCCGCTATAAAGATCGCGATTACGTCGCCGACGGCGGCGTGGGGCAGCCCGATATGGTCGCCGAGCCGATCGAGCGGCGTGCACAGGCAGCCGACGACAGTGACCGTTTCACCGGGCGGCGCGCCCATGCGATTTGCCAGCGCGATTGGATAGTTGCGACGGACGACCGTGCCGAAATTACCGCTCGCCGCCAGCTGGTGATGCAGGCCACCGTCGACGACCAGAAACGTCTCGCCCCGGCTGACTTTACGGTCGACGATTCGCGTTAGGTAGACGCCCGCCTCAGCGACCAGCCATCGCCCGAGCTCGATCGCGAAGTGGGTATCGGCGAGCATTGCCGATCGTGACGTCATGGCATCGCCCAGCGCCGCACCGATCGCTTCGACATCGACCGCCCGGTCGCCGGGGAAATAGGGAACGCCGAAACCTCCACCCAGATTGACGAGCGGCGGTGCTACGCCGACCGCCTCCGACAGCCGGGCCGCCAGCGCCAGCGTCGCCGCCTGAGTTTCGATCAGCGCCTGGGTGTCGAGTGTCTGCGATCCGGCGAAGATGTGGAAACCCTGCCACTGAGCGCCGCCATCGATGATCGTGCGGACCACGTCCGGGACGTCGTCGACCTCGATGCCAAAGGGAGACGCGCGCCCGCCCATCTTCATGCCACTGCCGCGCAGTTCGAAATCTGGGTTGACCCTGACGGCGAGCCTCGCCGGTTTTGCCAGCCGGTCGGCGATTTCGAGCGCGCGCGCTGCCTCCCCTGCGGATTCGAGGTTGATCGTCACCCCGGCGCCGATGGCGACGGCCAGCTCGTCGTCGCGTTTCCCCGGACCGGCAAAGCTGACCGGTCGCGAAACGCCGCTCGCCTCGACGAGCGCGAGTTCGCCGGCGGATGCGATGTCGAGACCGTCGACCAATGGCCCGAGCGCGCCGATCATCGCCGGATTGGCCTTGACGGCATAATGAATGCCGATTCCGGGCGGGAGTGCAGCGCGAAGCCGCGCCACGCGCCGGGCAGCGATAGCCACGTCGTAAATGAAAAGAGGCGAATCACCAGCAAACTCAATCCAATGTGCAGCACTCCTTCCAGCAATGATGAGATCACCCTGCTGGTCCGCGAATTCGGGCGGGATCGGTCCCATTGGCTTCATTGCGTCAGCTTACGCTTGATCGCTGCGCGGTCGAGCTTCCCGTTGGCGTTCCGGGGCAGCGTCGTCCGCCATTCGAACTGTGCGGGCTGCATGAAATTGGGAAGTTCCGCGCGCAGTCGCGCCGTGACGCGCTGTTCGACCGCCGCCGGATCGCCGACCGCGCGTGCCACGACGATGATCGCCTGCCCGAGCCGGTCGTCGGGCACCCCGATCGCGACCGCCTCTGCCACGTCGCCGCCGCGCAGGATCGCCTCCTCGATCTCGGTCGGGCTGATGCGGTTGCCCGCGCTCTTGATCATCTCATCCTCGCGCCCGACGAAACGCAGCAGGCCGTCGCCATCGGCAACCACCGTGTCGCCCGACCACACCGCCATGCCGCCGGTATCGCTCCATGGCGGGGCGTTGCGGAAACGCGCCGCCGTGCGCTCGGCGTCGCGCCAATAGCCTTTCGCAACGAGCGGCCCGGCATGGACGAGTTCGCCGGCCTCGCCCGCTGCCGCGCGCCCGCCATCGGGGCGGACCACCATCACCTCGGCAAAGGGAATCGCACGGCCGATGGAGTCGGGATGAGTATCGACTAGGTCCGGCGGCAGATAGGTCGATCGAAAGGCCTCGGTCAGGCCGTACATCGGATAGAGATCGGCCGACGGAAACCGCGTGCGCAGGCTCCGCACCATGGCTGGCGTCAGGGCGCCCCCCGAATTGGTGAGCCGGCGCAATCGTGCTGCGACGTCATCGGGCCATTCGGCCTCCAATATCTGCACCCAAAGCGGCGGGACGCCCGCCAGCGTCGTGATGTCGTGGCGCTCGACCGCCTTGATGACGTCGCGGGCGGTCAGATAATCCAGCGGCACCGCCCGCGCCCCGCCCGCCCAGGTCGACAGCAGCTGGTTCTGCCCATAGTCGAAGCTCAGCGGCAGCACGCCCAGCACGCGGTCGTGCGGCGCGATGTGCAGATAATGCGCGACGCTGATCGCGCCCAGCCACAAATTGGCGTGGCTCAGCATCACGCCCTTGGGCTGTCCGGTCGAACCGGATGTATAGAGGATGGCGGCAAGACGGTCGGGGTCCGCGTCCGACGGTGGCATGGCATCGGCGCTCGCCAAGCTCTCCTCCATGGCGAGCAGACAGCCGGACGGTACATCATCCGCGGACAACGTCGCCGCCCGGGGTCCCTGGGGCGCGCGCCACTTCTTCGAAACGATCAAGCAGCACGTCATTGCAGCAAGGTCGAATTGGCCCATTAACAAGGAGAAGGTCGAGAGGGCGAGTGCAAGTGGAGGTTTATTCTGCGATAACACTCGTTCGATACAGGAGAATGGGTTTCAGATCATCGGAAAGACGAGTGGTGTTGCGACAGTTCCGATGAGAGGCAGTGTGGTGCATCACCGCATGAAGATTGAGGTATCGACGGCTTGCA
>PKED01000093.1 GCA_002863155.1 Sphingomonadaceae bacterium
GTTCGTCTTTTAATCTGAAGAGGTCGTTCAATGCAGAAGCAGCGTGCCCATATCGGGCATCACGGGCCGGAGTTGCTGGAAGACGGAACCACCCGCTTCCGACTCTGGGCGCCCGATGCGCAAAACGTCAGTCTGATCGTTGTAGGCGCACAAACGCTGCCGATGACCGCCATTGAAGAAGGCTGGTACAGCATCGATGCCCCTTACGGGACCGGTACGCTCTACCGGTTTCTCATCGACGACGAACTGCATGTGCCCGACCCCGCCTCGCGTGCGCAGGCGGGTGACGTGCATGCGCCGAGCCTGGTGGTCGACACTCATAACAACTATCTGTGGCGCAACGGCAAGTGGCTCGGTCGACCCTGGCACGAGACGGTGCTGTACGAGACCCATGTCGGTCTGTACGGCGGTTTCGCCGCCATGGAAGAACATCTTGCCGGCCTGGCCGAACTGGGCGTGACGGCAATCGAGTTGATGCCCATCGCCGAATTCCCAGGCGACCGCAATTGGGGTTATGACGGCGTTCTGCCCTACGCACCGGAAGCTGCCTACGGCAGCCCGGAAGAGCTCAAGCACCTGATCGACACCGCCCACGGCCTCGGCCTTATGGTGTTTCTCGATGTGGTCTACAACCACTTCGGCCCGGACGGCAATTACCTCGGCCGCTACGCCAAACACTTCTTCCGTCACGACCAGCAGACGCCCTGGGGCGATGGCATCGATTTCCGCCGCCGCATCGCCGAGAATACGCTCGGCGCGCTGACATCGCTCGACACTTTCCAGAACTTCATCTTCGGCACGCCGACGGGACCCTTGCCGCAGAATCTCTACTGGATCGATTTCGACGATCCGCGGCGGGGGACGCCGACGGCGAGCCCTTTCGATTTCAACAGTTTCCGCGATAATGCGCTGCCGCTCGAAGGCGGCACCGCCCCCGGCGATTCGGGCGGCCCGCTGATCCTCGACCGTACCTTCGCGCGCCAGGTCGTCATCGGTGTGCTGTCCGGCGGGTTCAGCCGCTTCTTCAACGGCCAGCCCTCGCAGGGCTATGGCTCGAACAGCTTCTACCAGCCGCTCTACCTCTATTGGGACTATATCGCGGCCAATAATCCGTACCGTTATGTCAGCGCGGTCGCGGGCGACGGCAACTGGACCGATCCCACCCACTGGGTGACCAATGTCGATCCCAACTACCAGATCATCGGCCCCAATGGCCAGCTGGTGACGGGCATCCCGACCAATCCCGGCGGCACCACCGTCGATACCAGCGGCGCTTTCGGCCAGGTCTGTTTCCAGAACACCACGGTCAGCGATTGCCTGGACGTCCGCACCGGGGTCGAGACCATCACCGCCGGGCCGATCGGCACGGGCGACGCCGCGCTCGTCAACGGGCGTGCCGACGCATTGCTCAGCGACCCGCAAAGCCAGCCGGGGGCGGCTGTGCTCGATGGCGGCGATGCGGTGATCGGCGCGCAGGCCGATGGGCCCGTCCGGGCGCTGCCGCCCGCGACGATCGCGAACGGCCTGCCGGGCGCGACCAATTTCGTGCCGAACAACGTCGATCCGGTCCGCACCACCGGCGCACTCGGCCGCTATTTCGACGTGACGCTGTCGGCCAACGGCACCACGACGCTCAACTCCGCCGTGACGATCGATCGCCTGACGATCGCGGGCGCCGGGGCGCGGCTCAACATCGATGCCGGTGGTTCGCTGACGAGCCTGATCAGCGTGACCCAGACGATCGGCACGCTGCAGGTCAATGGCGTGCTCAGCACGCCCGGCGACTATTTCCTGATGGTCGGCGGGCTGAATGGCACGGGCACGATCTTCACCCCGTTCTTCACCAACATGCTCGGCGTGATTTCGCCCGGCGCGTCGGGCAATGCCGGATCGATCGGCACGCTCAACTTCCGCGGCAACGTCATCCTGAGCTCGGGCAGCACCTATCTCGTCGATCTCGGCGCGAACGGCAATTCGGACCGGATCAGTGTGCTGTCGAACGGCGGCGTCAATGACGGGATCGCCAATGTCGGCGGCGGACTGGCGTTCAACTTCGGCCCCGGCGGGGTGCGCGCGGGCAATGTCTACACGATCGTCCAGGCGCAGAACGGCGTGACGGGCACCTTCGCCGCGCCGACCGCGATCAGCGCGATCCTGACCCCGACGCTGACCTACTCGGCCAATCAGGTGCAGGTGTCGATCGCGGTGGGATCGTACCGTGCCATTGCCGGCACCAGCACCGTGCAACAGAGCTTTGCCCAGCTGCTCGACCAGAATCGCGGCAATGCGGCCGCGCTCGATGCGGTCTATGGGCCGCTCGACCTTCAGAACGCGGCGACCATCCGGGCGACGCTCGACGCGCTCGCGCCGCGCACCGAAGCGCTGGTCAACGGCCTGGCGACGGCGGTTGTCGACAATAATGCCCGCTTCCACCGCGACCGGCTCGCCCAATATGATCCGTCGGAATCGCGTGGCGGTACGATCGCGGTGATCGGCCAGCCGATCCAGCTTGCCGCCGCCAGCGCGTCCAGCCTCCAGGGCGGTCTGCCGGTCCAGAGCGACACGTCGGAAGCGCGCGTGACCAAGGCCAACCTGCCCGACGATATCGCGGTCTATCTGGCCGGCGGCTATATCGACGGGTCGAGCGCGCCGGGGCGTCAGCTCAATCCGCCGGGCGCGCGCGACACGTTCAACGGCTTCTACATCATCGGCGGCATCGAAAAGGATCTGGGCGACGGCATCATCGGCCTGTCGTTCGGCTATACCGACGTCAACGGCCGGGTGCCCGGCTTTGCCCAGACCGCGAGCGGCAGCCTGTATCAGGGCACGCTCTATGCGCGTTCCGAGCTCGGCGGCGGCTGGTCGCTCGACGGTCAGGTCAATGCCGGGCTGTTCGATTCGACGACGATCCGCAATATCGGCTTTGTCGGCACCAATTACCGGCTGGTCGCGAACAAGGCGGCGTTCGCGCTGGGCGGCGAGATCGGGGTGCAGCGGACCTTCCCGGTCGGCTTCCTGAACGTCGCGCCGCGCATTTCGGTGCGGTCGAACTTCGTCGAATTCGGCCGGGTCGCCGAAAGCGGCGGCGGACCGGCACTGGTCTATAATCGGGCCGACCTGTCTTCGGTGCAGGGGCGCGCGGGCATCAACCTGACCGGCACCAAGGGCAGCGCGTTCCGTCCCTATCTCTCGGGCAGCTATGTCCGCGAATTCGATAGCCAGCGGCCGAACGTCGTCGGCGCGAATTTTGTCGGCGGCAGCGGCCCCGATGGTCGCTTCCTGCTGGCGGGGATCGACCGCGATTGGTTCGAGATCAGCGGCGGCATCAGCTACACCGTCGGCAATGTCGAACTGTCGCTGGCTGCCGATACCACGATCGGGCGCGACGACGTGCAGAACCAGAGCTATCGCGGCGCGATCAAGCTTCGCTTCTGATCGATAGCGCCCGGTTTTTTCCCGGACGCTATCCTGCGGGCCGCGCCGCCGCACATGCGGGGGAGCGGCCCGTTGCCTGTTCGGCGCCGATGCGCTCCGAAAGCGTATCTCGACTGGCACTCCAGGCGAAGCTCCCGCGCGCGAATTACCCAAAATGGGTAATTTTGCCGATGCACGCGCGCTGCCCCGTCCCTTGGCAACGAAGAGGCATAACCATCTGAATTAAAGCACAAACGACGCAACCGCCCCCGCTCTGCGCGACGCCGGCCTGCGCCTGCTTGCCGTTTACGGCAGGTGCTCCCCCCTCAACCGCCTGCGAAGGGCCGATCTGCATAGGCGGTTGTTAACCACCGTTCCCTACGCCGAACGCCGAAAGTCTAACATTGGACCGGGTGGGCAAAGGATGAGCATCAAGCAGAGTGGAACGATCGGTGGCGGCTTGATTCTGTTGGCGATGGCGGCAGCGGCTGCCTTTGCCACGGTCGAGATCAACCAGATCCGCTTCGGCGGGCCGATCCAAGTCAAGAACCAGCAGGTGAGCGACCTGGTCGCCGACATCCTGCCGCCGCCCGAATATGTTATCGAGCCCTATCTCGAAGCGACGCTGCTCGTGAACGAACCGGGGACGCTGCGCAGCCGCCGCGAGCGGCTTGCCGAACTCCACAAGCAGTTCGACGAGCGCCTCGCCTATTGGCAGCAGTCCGATCTCGACCCCGCGCTCAAGGACAAGATCATCGGTCAGTCGGGCGCGGCTGCGAAGAAATTCTGGGACGAGCTGGACGAGCGGCTGATCCCGGCGGTCGAGCGCGACGATCGCGATGCCGCGCGCGAAAGCTATGCGCGGCTGACCGATTTCTACGCCGATCATCGCGCCAAGATCGACACGCTGGTGAACGCGGCGACGCAATTCCAGGCGAAGCTCGGCGAGACGAGCCGTGCCACGCTGTCGACCACCATCACCTGGCTGTCGGTGGTCGGTCTGATGGTCGTTGCGCTGCTGATCGGCGGGCTGTGGTTCATCATGCGCCGCGTGCTCAATCCGCTGGCGGCGACCGCCGATGCGATGGAGCGACTGGCCGCGGGCGAACATGACGTCGTCGCGCCGGGCGCCGAACGCCGCGACGAGATCGGCAAGATGGCGACGGCGTTCGAGGTGTTCCGCGGCGCGTCGCGCGCGCAGGCCGAAAGCGAAGCCAAGCAGCGCGCAGTGGTCGACGAACTGTCGCACGCGCTCGACGCGCTGGCGGCCGGCGACATGACCTATCGCATCGCCACGCCGCTGGCGCCCGAATATGAAAGCCTGCGCAGCGGCTTTAACCATTCGATCGACGGGCTGAGCGCGATCATGACGAGCGTGTCGGACACCGCATCGAGCGTGCATAGCGGCGCTTCCGAAATCCGCGCCGCATCGGACGATCTGGCGCTGCGCACCGAACAGCAGGCGGCCAGTCTGGAGGAAACCGCCGCGGCGATGGATCAGGTGACGTCGATGGTGCGCAATACCGCGCGCAGCGCCGCCGACGTCAACCGGTCGATCGACGAAGCGCACCGCGAGGCGACCGAGGGTGGCGCGGTCGTCAAAAAGGCGGTCGGCGCGATGGGCGCGATCGAGAAATCGGCGCAGGAAATCACCCAGATCATCAACGTCATCGACGGCATCGCCTTCCAGACCAATCTGCTCGCGCTGAACGCGGGCGTCGAGGCGGCGCGCGCGGGCGATGCGGGCAAGGGCTTTGCCGTCGTCGCCAACGAAGTCCGCGCGCTCGCCCAGCGGTCGGCCGACGCGGCCAAGGACATCAAGGCGCTGATCACCACCTCCGCCGAACAGGTCGGCACCGGCGTCGCGCTGGTCGGCGAGACGGGGACGCTGCTCGATCGCATCGTCAACCGCGTCGGCGCAATCAGCGAGATGATCGTGACCATCGCCGAGAGCGCCGAGACCCAGGCGACCAACCTGCAACAGGTCAACGGCGCGGTCGGCGAGATGGACAAGATGACCCAGCAGAACGCCGCGATGGTCGAGGAATCGACCGCTGCCGCGCGCAGCCTTGCCGGAGAGGCGGAGGCGCTGGCCGACGTCGTTGCGCGCTTCAAGCTGGCGAACGATGCGCCAGCGCGCCGGGCCGTCGCAACGACCCGGCCGGCCGCCAAGCGCGTACAGCGTGTGCCGGTGGTGGCGGGCAATCTCGCGCTGAAATCCGACGGTGGGGACGACGACTGGGCCGAATTCTGACGGCGGCGCCGGGCACGATCGATCAACACGGGATGACGAGATGATCTGGTTCTACAAATACGCGCCGATCCGCCAGAAATTCAATGCGATCACCCTGTTGCTCGGGGGGATTGCGGCGGCGGTCGCGTTCGCGGTGTGGCGCGATCAGACCGCGCGCGGAACGCTTGCCGATCCGACGCCGACACTGGTCGCGCTGGGCGGCCTCGTCGTCACCGTCATCGTCTGCCTGACCGCCAAGAAGCTGATCTGCGACCCTTATGTCGACACAGTCGTCCGGATGGAGGCGCTGGCGGCGGGCGATCTGCACAGCGAAATCCGCTTCACCGACCACACCGATTGCGTCGGCCGATTGACCAAGGCGATGGCGGTTTTCCGCGACAATGCGGTCACGCTGCAACAATCGGGGGTGGTGCTGAACCTTGTGGTGCCGGAGATTTCGAAGGGCCTCGATCACCTCAAGCGCGGCGACCTGACGTACCGGATCGACGTCGATTTCGGTGCCGGGCACGACCATCTGCGCGAGGATTTCAACGATACGATCGCCGAGCTGCGGACCGTGCTGAGCCGTACAGCCGCAGTCGCCGGTCAGGTGCATGGCAGCGCCGGCGAGATCCGGTCGGCGTCCGACGACCTCGCGATGCGCACCGAACAACAGGCGGCAAGCCTTGAGCAAAGTGCAGCCGCGATGCGCGATCTGACCGCGATCGTCGCGACGACGGCCGCCAATGCCGGTGAGGTGTCGACCCGGATCGGCGAGACGCATGTTGCGGCGGTGGAAGGCGGCAGCGTCGTTCGGCAGGCGGTCGAGGCGATGGGCGCGATCGAGAAATCGGCGCAGGAAATCACCCAGATCATCAACGTGATCGACGGCATCGCCTTCCAGACCAATCTGCTCGCGCTCAACGCGGGCGTCGAGGCGGCGCGGGCGGGCGATGCGGGCAAGGGCTTTGCCGTCGTTGCCAACGAAGTCCGCGCGCTCGCCCAGCGGTCGGCCGACGCGGCCAAGGACATCAAGGCTCTGATCAACGCATCGACCGCAGGCGTCGCCGATGGCGTCGTGCTCGTCCGCAGGACCGGCGACATGCTGGCCCGCATCGTCGATCAGGTCGGCGGCATCAGCACGCAGATCAACGAGATTTCGTCAGCGGCGAAATCGCAGGCGGCCCGGGTCGAGGTTGTCAGCACGTCAGTGGGCGAAATGGACATGATGACGCAGCAGAATGCGGGCATGGTCGAACAATCCGCCGCCGCCGCGCGCAGCCTGGCCACCGAGGCGACCGGCCTTGCCGATCTCGTCAGCCAGTTCCGGACGGGCGACATCGCCGATCAGGCGCCGGTGCGGGCGATCGCGGCGCGTCGATCGCGCCCGCTGCGCGCCGTGCGCGGTAATGCTGCCGCCAAGGTCGCCGTCGGAGCCGATGCCGACGACTGGGCTGAGTTCTGAAGGAGCGCCGGGGATGACCACCGCCACCTGCACGCTGCCCGCCCGCTGCGACCGCGCCGCCGCCGCCACGATGCTGCCGGCGATCCGCTCGGGGATCGATGGCGGGGCGATCGCGATCGATGGCGATGACGTCGCGCAGCTCGGCCAGGCGATGCTCCAGCTGCTGTTGAGCGCCCGCCGCACCGCGACGGCGCGGGGCGCGGCGGTTTTCGCTGACCGCGTCGGACGCGCTGCGCACGGCGCTGGCGCAGGCCGATGCCGAGGCGTTGCTCGATCAGGGGGGCGGGCAATGACCAAGGACGAGATCCAGGCGATCTTCTTCGTCGAATGCGACGAGGCGCTGGCGGCGGCCGAAACCGCGCTCGATCACTGCCGCGACGGGACCGCCGACGACGAGACCATCAACGCGATCTTCCGCGCGGTCCATTCGATCAAGGGCGGGGCGGGGGCGTTCGGCTTCGTCGCGCTCCAGGCCTATACCCATGGCTTCGAAACGCTGTTGTCGGACGTTCGCGACGGGACGGTGCCGGTCACCGATCCGCTGGTCGCGCTGATGCTGCGCGCGCTCGATCTGCTGAGCGATCATGTCGGCGCCGCGCGCGACGGTGGCGCGGCGCCTGATGATGCGACGCTGCTCGCCCAGCTGGCGGCGGCGCAGACCGGCGCGGTCGCGGCGGCTGAGGACGCTCCGGCGGTACCTGCGGCACCGGCGGCAGGGGCGGACGCCGGGGATGATTTCGCGTTCGATCTCGACGCGATGTTCGGCGATATCGTGGCCGACATCGCCGCCAATGCCGACTGGACCGTCACCGTCCATCCGCACGCCGATGCGATGGCGAACGGCAGCGAGCCGCTGCTGCTGCTGCGCGAGCTGGCGGCGCTGGGCGAGGGGCAGGCCAAGGTCGCGCTCGACGCGGGCAGCCTGCCCGAACTCGATACCTTCGACCCCGATGAGGGCTATCTGCGCTGGACGGTGACGCTGCCCGGATCGGTGGAGCGTGCCGCGATCGAGGAGATTTTCGATTTTATCGGCGATGGCTGCACGGTCTCGATCGAGCGCGAGGGCGATGAAGAGCCGGTGCCTGTTGCCGTCGCGCCGCCGGCGGCCGATCTGCCGCCGGCCGTGTCGGTCGCGCAGGCCGGTCCAAAGCCCGTGGCCGAGGCCGTCGAAGCGCCTGTCGCCCCCACGACCGCGCCCGCAGCGGCGGCGCCCAGCCAGTCGATCCGGATCGATCTTGCCAAGCTCGACCGGCTGATCGACGCGGTCGGCGAGCTGGTGATCGCGCAGGCGATGATGACCCAGCGCCTGTCGAGCCACAATCTCGGCGGGATCGAGGAACTGGCGATGCTCGACGGGCTCACCCGTGACATCCAGGAAAGCGCGATGTCGATCCGTGCCCAGCCGATCGGGTCGGTGTTCAGCCGGGTGCCGCGCATCCTGCGCGAGCTCGAGGCGTCGACCGGAAAGAAGGTCCGGCTCGAACTGTCGGGCGAGGCGACCGAGCTCGACAAGACCGTGATCGAACGGCTGAGCGAGCCGCTGACCCACCTGATCCGTAACGCCGTCGATCATGGCATCGAACCGGTCGAGGATCGCATCGCCGCCGGCAAGCCGCCCGAAGGGGTGCTGCGCCTGTCCGCCGAGCATCGTTCCGGCCGGATCGTGATCCGCATCGCCGATGACGGCAAGGGCATCGACCGCCCGCGCGTCCACGCCAAGGCGGTCGAGCGCGGGCTGATCGCCGCCGACGCGGTGCTGAGCGACGAGGAGATCGACAATCTGATCTTCGCCCCCGGCTTTTCGACCGCGCAGACGCTGT
>PKED01000045.1 GCA_002863155.1 Sphingomonadaceae bacterium
TAAAATTGGGCTACTGTCTTCTAAAATTAATTTGGTGAGCCGTTATTCAGTTTTTTGCGCGCAACATGGACACAAGCCATAGTGCACAGAAGAGATAATGGCAAAGGGTAGCATGGATTCCGAGTGGATGGCAAAGATAATGAAGTTTCGAACCAAATATCACCAACGAGGAACAAGATACGCGGTGCCATTGGGATCCGACCTTTGTCGGGAGAATTGCGCGGATGTTCGATCATGACCGCGGATGGTGACATTCGCAGTGTTGATGCCGTGTCATCGCCAGACGAGCTGGCGGCGGCGCAGGTGTCGCTGGGCACGGGCCTTGGCTTTGCGCACAAATATGCGGGCGATGGCGGTGTGTGCCTCGCCTATTTCGGCGACGGCGCGTCGAACCAGGGCCAGGTCTATGAAAGCTTCAACATGGCCGAGCTGTGGAAGCTGCCGGTCATCTACGTTATCGAAAACAACCAGTACGCGATGGGCACCAGCGTCAACCGGTCGTCGTCGGAAGACCAGTTGTTCCGGCGCGGCGAATCCTTCCGCATCCCGGGTATCCAGGTCGACGGGATGGACGTGCTCGCCTGTCGCGGCGCTGCCGAGGAAGCGCTGGCGTGGGTGCGGAGCGGCAAGGGGCCGATCATCCTCGAGATGAAGACCTATCGCTATCGCGGCCATTCGATGTCGGACCCGGCGAAATACCGCAGCCGCGACGAAGTGCAGGCGGTCCGCGACAAGTCGGACCCGATCGATCACGTGAAAAAGGAACTCGAAGCGGTGGGCGTTGCCGAGGGCGAGCTGAAGGCGATCGAGCAGGAGATCCGCAAGATCGTCAGCGAAGCCGCCGATTTCGCCGAAAGCACGCCCGAGCCCGACCCGAGCGAATTGTACACCGACGTGCTGGTGGAGACCTATTGAGATGGCCGTCGAACTGAAGATGCCCGCGCTGTCCCCGACGATGGAGGAGGGGACGCTCGCCAAGTGGCTGGTGAAGGAAGGCGATACCGTCAAGTCGGGCGACATCCTCGCCGAGATCGAAACCGACAAGGCGACGATGGAATTCGAGGCAGTCGATGAAGGGACGATCGCACAGATCCTAGTCGCCGAAGGCACCGACAATGTGAAGGTCGGCACTGTCATCGCGACGATCACCGCCGAGGGCGAGGAAGCGTCGGCACCTGCGCCGACGCCGGCGGCCGCACCAGCCCCCGCACCAGCCCCCGAAGCCGGGGCGTCAGCGCCCGCAGAACCTGCCCCGGCAGCGGCGCCCGCACCCAAGGCGGCGGCGTTGGCCGACCCGGAAATCCCCGCCGGCACCGAAATGGTGAAGACCACGGTGCGCGAGGCACTGCGCGATGCGATGGCGGAGGAAATGCGCCGCGACGAACGCGTGTTCGTGATGGGCGAGGAAGTCGCGCAATATCAGGGCGCGTATAAGGTCACGCAGGGCCTGCTCGACGAATTCGGCGACAAGCGCGTCATCGATACGCCGATCACCGAATATGGCTTTGCCGGCGTCGGCACCGGCGCCGCGATGGGCGGCCTGCGCCCGATCGTCGAGTTCATGACGTTCAACTTCGCGATGCAGGCGATCGACCACATCATCAATTCCGCGGCCAAGACCAATTACATGTCGGGCGGCCAGATGCGCTGCCCGATCGTGTTCCGAGTCCCCAACGGCGCCGCGTCGCGCGTCGCGGCGCAGCACAGTCAGAATTACGGCCCCTGGTATGCCAGCGTTCCCGGCCTGATCGTGATCGCGCCCTATGACGCCGCCGATGCCAAGGGGCTGATGAAGGCCGCGATCCGCAGCGAGGATCCGGTCGTGTTCCTGGAAAACGAGCTGCTCTACGGCCGCAGCTTCGACGTGCCGAAGCTCGACGATCACGTCCTGCCGATCGGCAAGGCGCGGATCATGCGTCCGGGCAAGGACGTGACGATCGTCAGCTATTCGATTGGCGTTGGCCTGGCGCTCGACGCCGCAGAAAAGCTGGCCGGCGAGGGGATCGATGCCGAAGTGATCGACCTGCGCACGCTGCGCCCGCTTGATAAGGCGACCGTGCTCGAAAGCCTCAAAAAGACCAACCGGATGGTGGTGGCCGAGGAAGGTTGGCCAACCTGCTCGATCGCGTCGGAGATCGTCGCGATCGCGATGGAGGAGGGGTTCGACGATCTCGACGCACCCGTCTTGCGCGTTGCGAACGAAGACGTCCCGCTGCCCTATGCCGCCAATCTGGAAAAGCTGGCGCTCATCGACGCCGCGCGCATCGTCGCGGCGGTGAAGAAGGTCTGTTACCGAAGCTGAGGGCGCTTTACGCCGCGTAGGTGTTGCAGGTCGATCGGGTCACCGTAGGTGCCGGGTTGAATATCTGCGACAGGTCGCGGTTGTCGCGGATGATGTAGGACGCGGTGAAGGTGATCCGGCGGCTGTCGGGCGTGGTGCCCAGGAAATAGCCCGATATCAGCGGCTGATATTCATAGCTGATCTGGACGAACATCAGCCCCGATCCCGCCGGTGCGGAAACCTGTGACCCGGTGGGGCCCATGCCGCTGGCCGCCGGGGTACCGTCATCGGCCTGGGTCGCGGTCGTGCCATCGGTGGCGCTCGTCGTGCCATAAAGCGAGTCGTAATTGGTGCCGCTCTTCAGGCCGATGCACCGCTGCCAGTGGATCCGCTGGGTGGGCGTGGTGTCATAGCTTTGCTGGACATTTTCGAGGCTCGACAGGACGATCCGGCCGAACGTGGTCAGCCGGATGCCGGCACCCTGATAGCGCGCGGCCTGGAGTACGTCGTTGATGTCGACTTCGCGCAGCTGCTGCGTGCTCAGCGTCGCGTCGGTGCCGACGCGCGAGGCATTGTCGGCCAGCGCTAGCGCGATCTGGTTCACGCGCATGTTGACCAGGGCGTAATTGG
The DNA here is from genome assembly GCA_002863155.1 of Sphingomonadaceae bacterium. Lineage (GTDB taxonomy): Bacteria > Pseudomonadota > Alphaproteobacteria > Sphingomonadales > Sphingomonadaceae > Sphingomonas. Next base: position 2,912 of record PKED01000045.1, read on the forward strand.
TCAGTTCGAAGCTGTAGAGGCCGAAGCCGACGATGAACGGCAGCGTGACCGCAAATTCGATCAGCGCGACGCCACTTTGGTCGCGACGCAACCGGCGAAAGGCGGGGGCAAGGCGGATCATGTGCAAACCGTGACGGGATCGGTGGTCGACTGAGTGGCGTAGGGCTGGTTCTTCAGCAGCGTCGACGCGCTGATCGACTGCGAATTGGGCACGCCGATGAAGCGCCAGATCGGAAAGAGCCGCGGATAGGTGACGGTCATCGTGTAAAGCGTCACCGCGCCCGCGCCGCCCTGGCCGGTTTGGCCCGGATCGGCGTCCCAGCTGCCATTCGCGTTCTGGTCGGTGAAGCATTCGCCGGCATCGCGGACACCATTGCTGTTGGTATCGGTGAAGGGTTCCGGCGCCACCTCGGTGAAAGAATCATAATTCTTGCGGGCCGACACAAAGGTCGCGTTCTTGGCGAGCACGCGGACCGATGCCTGAACACGGGAGTCGATCGACGAAGTATTGTTCGCACCGCCTTCGATGCCCGAATCGCGCCCGGCCTTTTGCACGGCGCCGTTCAGCACCGACTGGAGATAGGTCTGATACAAAATGTCGCCCAGCCCCATCCACAGCGCGATCATCACCGGCGCAAGGATGCCGAACTCGGTCAGCGCCGATCCGCGCCGGTCGCGAACGAGATGTCCGATGCGCACGATCATTGCGACACGCGGAGCCGGGCAACGCGCAGCGCGATGGTGCGGAACTTGTCCTCGAGATCGCTGCCGCTCGTCGAGGAAAGCGACTGCGAGCTGTTGCTCGCGCACTGCTGCAATTCAGTGGTGGCGGCGGTGCTGAGAGCGACCGTCCAGACGCTGATGTTGCGCGCCTTGGCGGCCGCGCAGGCGGCCAGGAACCGGGTATTGTGATAGTCGGTATATGTCGACTGGCTGCTGAAATTGCCGCCGGTCACGCGCCGGTCATAATATTCGATGCCATATTGGCCATAGATGCGCGTGTTCGGCGCCATGTCGCCGTCGGTCAGGAACACGATCACGCGGTTGGGCGGGTTGCGGCCGGGCCATGCGGCGGTATCGTTGGCGAAGATGCCGGTGGGCGAGATAAGGCGCGTGCCCCAGATCATGCCGACATCGTGATAGGTGCCGCCGATCGGTCGGAAATCGGGTGCGTTGACGTAGTTGGTAACGTCGGTCAGCGACATGGTGGCAAGGCGGCGCACCGGCTTCCCGCAGCTGAACTGACCGCCGCGCAGATAGGACTGCGTGGTCGTGCCATTGGTGAACCGCGTATAGGAAATCGGGATGTTGTTCGGCGACGGTTCGCCGTTGAACGTGGCGGCAGCGGTGCTGTTGTAGTTCGACCGGGCATAGGTCACTTCGGGCCAGGCCGGGCGCCAGCGCGTCGAATCGTTGGTCGGGACCAGATCAGGGTCGAGATCGGGCGGCAGGTTGCCGGTGGTGAAGCTCGTCGCGGTGGTGGTGTCGCGTTCCTCGATGCAGCCTTGCCATTGCGCGGTGCCGCCGTCGACCCGCGTCGGATCGGGAACCGACGTATTGGTCAGGAAGCTGCTGACATTGTGAGCAATGGGCTCATAGCGCCACTGCGGACCGTAGACGCGATTGGTTACCGTGCAGGTGCCGCCGTTGGAATTGGTCCAGGCAACGGTGCGTTCGGTCGCCTGGCTCGTGGCCGGCGTGTAGGTCAATGCCGTGCTCGGGTTGCGAGCGATCCGATAAGTGTCACAGGTCGCAGAACTGGTGTTGGTATAGGTCCCGGCGTTCGATGAAGAAATCTGGTAGTCGGCGATCACTCGGCGCGATTGGTACGTCCAGGTGTTGGTCGCATTGCCTGCGCCGCCGACCATGAACTGCGGGTTCACGTCCATGATGGCGCGGCCGGCGTTCACGACCGATGTGTACGTGACGAAGCCGTAACGGACATTGGTGCCCGGCTGCACATTGGCGGCCATCGTGTTGTAGAAGCTGATGACGGCGGTTCGCAGCGCGGCGATGCGCGAGCCCGGTTTCTCGTTGACGTGGAAGCCGAAGGAACCCGGATAGCCGGCCACGCTCTGGTTGACGCTGCCGGTGGCGGCGCCCAGTGCGGAGTCGGCAGGGCGGCTATAGGAGCTCGTCCCTTGTGCGCCGACCGTAACGTTGCACGTCGCACTGTCCTCGGTTGGCAGGCACGCCATCGATCCGGTCGTGTCGAGCACGAACATGATGTCGGTGTCGGCCAGGTCGTAGCGCGCCTCGCACGTGACGGTGATCGTCTGGTCGGGCATGCCGACGATCTTGGTCAGGGTCATCGGCACGACCGCCGACGCGGTGCCGGCGACGCGGTTGTTCGACGTCTTCGAAGGCGTGAACGACACGGTGTTGGTCGCGAGCCAGCTCGCCTTGAAATTGCTGTTGAAAAAGGCGTTTGCCTGGGTAGCGGCGTTCGAATCGATCGTCGGGCTGGCGCTGTCGACCATGAAGCGGCGTCCCGCCAGCACGCCGGAATCGCACGCCTGCTGCAACCGCGACTTGACGAGGTAGAGCCGGGCGGTGTCGACCGTCGACCCCGCCAGCACGGTCGTCACCGCGAGCATTACCGCCGCGATCGCCAGCACATTGCCGCGCCGGTCGCGCGCCAGCCGAGCGAAATTTCGGATCAGTCCGATCAGCCAGAATTTGTCTGCGCCCATGCCCCGCTCAACCAATTTGGAATTCTTCAATTGTCGCCCTAGTCGACATGTGGTTGCATCCGATTAAGCAAGGCTGGTTAACATTGCGCTTACTTCGCTATGGCGGCGCCCGATGAACATGGTCCTGCCACCGCTTGCCGATCCCGAGATCGAATTGGCGATCAGCTATGCGCCGCCAACGCGGCGGGCGGGGCTGCGCGCGCTGTGGACGCTCGACGCGCAGCTTGGCGCGACGCTGCGCAACGCCAGCGACCCGATGGTCGCGCGGCTGCGGCTGACCTGGTGGTATGAAGCGCTCGGGCGGCTGGATATCGCCCCGGCACCGCGCCAGCCGCTGCTGGCCGCATTGGCCGCCGATGTTCTGCCGCAGGGTGTCAGCGGTGCCGCGCTTGCCGGCATGACCGATGGTTGGGAAGCGCTGCTCGTGCCCGATCCGCTCGGCGACGACACGCTGATGGCCTATGCGCACGGCCGCGGCGCCCTGTTCTCGCTGGCTGCCGGCCTGCTCGGTGCCGATCCGGTCGCGACAGCCGTCGCGAAGGCGGGGCAGGGCTGGGCGCTCGCCGATCTCGCCGCGCATGTGCGGGATGCGCAGACGGCGGCACAAGCGCGAGCGCGGGCGGAACCGTTGCTCGCGGCGGCGTTCGAACGGCGCTGGCCGGTGGCGATGCGGCCGATCGGGGCGGTTGCGGTACTGGCCCGGCGCGATCTGGGCGGCAAGCGCGCGGCACGAGGCGCCCCGATGCGCGTGCTGCGGATGCTGCGGCACCGGATCATCGGACGCTAGGCTTTCCGACCAGCACGCCAATCGCTAAACGTCGGGCGAGAAATGGGGGGCGAGGCGATGTGGCGATATCTCGCAGGCGGTGTGGCGGCGTTGCTTCTGATCGCGGCGGGGATATTCTGGTTCACCACCAGCGCGGCTGGCAGCGACGGCGCGGCCGCGCTGCCCGCAGCGCCACAGTCGGTGCCCGCCGCTGATCCTGGGCCGCTTCCCGAAACCGTTCCCGAAGCGAGCGAACGCACCCGCGAACAGCGCCGCTTCAGCCGCTACGACAAGGACAAGGATGGCAGCATCGCCCGCGAGGAATATCTGGCCGCGCGGCGCAAGGCCTTTGCGAAACTCGACACCAACGGCGACGGGCGGCTCGATTTCGACGAATGGGCGATCAAGGCGACGACCAAATTCGCCACTACCGACAAGGACAAGTCGGGCGCGCTGACTCCTACTGAATTCGCGACGACCGCCGTTGCGCGAAAAGCGCGGCCCAAGGCCAAATGCGCCTGCCCGCCGCCGACGGCGCCAGCGACCGAGGATGACAACTAGGCCGCCAGCCAGCCCGCCAGCGCCTGGCGCGCACGGGCGGTGTATAGCAGCTTGCGATCGGCCTTCTTCGTCCGCCCCGCGATCGGCGGCATCAGGCCGAAATTGATGTTCATCGGCTGATAGGTCGCCGCTTCCGCCGCGCCGGTGATGTGGTGGAGCAGCGCGCCGAGCGCCGTCTCGACCGGCGGCGGCGTCATCGCCCGCCCGCCAAGCTCGGCCGCCGCGAACCGCCCCGCGAGCAGGCCAATCGCCGCGCTCTCGACATAGCCTTCGCACCCCGTGATCTGCCCGGCGAAGCGGATGTGCGGCCGCGATTTCAGCCGCAGCGTCGGGTCGAGCAGTTCGGGCGATCGGATAAAGGTGTTGCGGTGCAAGCCCCCGAGCCGCGCGAACTCCGCCTTCTCAAGCCCCGGAATGGTGCGGAACAACCGCACCTGTTCGGCATGTTTCAGCTTGGTCTGGAAGCCGACGATGTTCCACAGCGTGCCGCTCGCATTGTCCTGGCGCAGCTGCACCACCGCATAGGGCCAGCGCCCGGTGCGCGGATCGTCGAGCCCGACCGGCTTCATCGGGCCATAGCGCAGCGTGTCGACCCCGCGCGCCGCCATCACCTCGATCGGCATGCAGCCTTCGAAATAGGGGACGTTTTCCCATTCCTTGAACTCGGTCTTCTCGCCAGCCATCAACCCCGCGTGAAAGGCGAGATACTGATCCTTGTTCATCGCGCAGTTGATATAGTCCTTGGTCTCGCCCTTATCCCAGCGCGACTGCATCCACGCGACCGACATATCGATGCTGTCATGATGGACGATCGGCGCGATCGCATCGAAGAACGCCAGCGCATCCGCCCCGGTCGCCGCACCGATACTGTCGGCAAGGCCGGGCGCCGTCAGCGGGCCGGTGGCGACGATGGTCGGCCCCTCGGCGGGGAGCGCATCGACCCGCTCGCGCACCACGGTGACGTTGGGATGGGCGAGCAGGATGGCGGAGACGCCCGCCGAAAAATGATCGCGATCGACCGCCAGCGCCGATCCCGCCGGCACCTTGTGCGCGTCGCCCTGCGCCATGATGATCGAGCCGAGCGCGCGCATCTCCGCATGCAGCAGCCCCACCGCGTTGCGCTCAGCATCGTCGGAGCGGAAGCTGTTCGAGCAGACGAGCTCGGCAAGGCCATCGGTGTTATGCGCGGGCGTCATGTCGCCGGAGCCGCGCATCTCGGAAAGCTTCACCCGAAAGCCCGCCTCGGCGAGCTGCCACGCCGCCTCCGACCCCGCAAGCCCGCCGCCGATGATGTGGATATCGTGTGTCATTGCTGGCTGATAGCCGTGCCGGGTTGGCATGGCAAAGGCGCGTCAGTCAGCGTCCCATTGCACCCCGCGCCGGAACACAAGAGCGCACCCCGCGCCGGTAAACGCGAAGGCGCAGCCCACGGAGATGGACTGTGCGGTGCCAAGGGTGATCGCGAATGCTGGAATGCCCGCAACTACCGCACCGACCAACGCCCATACGACCGATAGCCGCATCGCGCTATGGTTCTCACCGAGGCGGATCATCACGGCGCCGCAGATGATGTTGGGCACCGCCGCGATGATCGCGCCAAAAATCGACGATGCGCTGACAATGAAAAGCTGGATCGATATCAGGTTCAACCAATTGTCGGGATCATGCAACACGGCGACGACGGCATCGATGGATCGGCCGGGGTCGTTCGCAGCCGTGGTCAGCAACAGCCCAGCGAGGAATAGCGGCCCGGCCGACACGATCGCCGTCGCGCTGTTCGCAACACTTTTGTTTAGATGGCGGATCGTCGCGCAAATAGATCCTGAGCTGTTCACGCGTTCACCTCGCGTCCCGGCTGCACTCCGCGCGCTGCTTCATCAGTGCCAGCAGGTTGTTTTCGATGTCGCCTAGCAGCA
>PKED01000121.1 GCA_002863155.1 Sphingomonadaceae bacterium
GGCGGGCCAGGATGTGGAGATGGACTCTGACGCGCAGGCCGGGGACACCAAGAGACAGCGGTTGATGGAATTGTCAGATCAGGAGCCTCTCTCCGCTAGTACGAGTATGGAGAGCCGACAGCAGTGCAAAGAGGAACCAGACGTCGTCGAGATGTTTGCCCCTTCGAGAATTACCACGGAGGCGAAACAGTTCAATCTCCAGCCCGGTGGCGCCTTGGATCTCACTACGACGAATGGAGCCGGAGAGCCATGGGACTTCTAGGAGGAAAGGAAACGCAACGAGGCGAGGGACCTGATTGCGAGGATCCGGCCGAAGATGGTGGCGGTGAACAGGACCAGCAACACGCGCCCGGCCAGCCATGTCGTCGTGTCCAGCGACTTGATGACCTCGCGCAGATCCAGTTCGCGATAGATCGCGGCGCCGACGAACAAGGTGTAGAAGATCGCCACGATGGCGGCCTCGGTCGGGGCCGACAGCGACGCCGGAAACAGCCGAGGCGCCAACGCGCGCGCATCGACCGCGCCGCCGGCCTGCGCGACGATCCGCTGCGCCACCTCGACCCGCCGCATCACCGCATCGGGCCCGGCCCAGCTCGCCGCGATATCGTCATAGCCGGCCGGCGATCCCGGCCGCCACACCGGCTGGCCGAGCTGCGCCTGCATCACCGTCAGCTGCTGGGCGGGCAGCGGCGGCGCACCCAGCGCGCGCATCGACGAAAGCGTCCATTCCCAAGGCGATTTGAATTTGGCCGGCGGCGCGGCCCAGGCTTCGGGCGTGGCGATCAGCGCGCGGTAGACGGTCGGCAGATCACCGCCCGATTTCAGGAAAGCCGTCTCCAGCCGCGCGACCAGCGCGGGCGGCGGCGCGTCGCCCGCGAAATGCCGCGCGAGCTTGGTCGCGATGTGCCGCGCGGTCGCCGGGTGGACGGCGAGATCGTCGAGCACGGCCTGCGCCTGCGCCTCGCCCGGCTGATCGTAACGCTTGCCCAAGATCGTCCGCGCGCCGGGTTCGTGGATCGCGGCGGCAAAGGCGAAGTCGCCTGGCGCGCCGTCGATTCCGGCAAAGCGCGCGATCGGCCCGCGATTGAGCCCGGCCACGGTGAAGCCGGTCAACGCGCGCGCCAATTCGGTGACGTCGGCCTGGCTATAGCCGGTGCGGACGCCGAGCGTGTGCAACTCCAATATCTCGCGCGCCAGATTCTCGTTCAGGCCGATCTTGCGGGCAGCGGCAAAGCGCGCCACCCGCTGGGCGATCGGGCTGGCGGGGCCGATCGACGCGGCCTGATCGAGATAGAGCAGCATCGCCGGATGCCGCTCGACCGCGCGCAGCATGTCGGCGAAGCGCCCGGTCACATGTGGACGGATCGCCTCGAACTCGAGCAGCCCGGCCATGCCGACCACGGTCAGCTTGTCGGCCGAAACCGCGAAGTGATTGGCCCAGAAATGGACCAGCCGCTCGATGAACGGCGTGTCGCTCGCGATCGCGACATTGGCGCGCGCGCCAACCAGCGTCGCATAATAATCTCGCCCCTGGCGGCCGGCGAAGCGGCGTGCCTGCCGGACCGGATCGGCGGTCTGCTGCGCCATCGGCGCGGCGGCACCGGGCCCGGCAGCCGACCCGGCATCGGCGGCGGGTCTTTGGGCGCGGCGCTGCTGCTGCAGCATCGGCCGGATCTCCTGCAGATACTCGGCCAGTTCGCCGGCGATGGCGGCCCGAGTCGGGGCGGCGGCGATCAGCGGCGGACGGGGTTCGAACCGGGCGATCTGGCCATCGAGCCAGCCGCGCGGATCGGCCGGGGCGGCTTGCCCCGCGCGGGCGCCAAGCCCGAAACGGTTGAGCGCGATACTGGCAGCTGACATGGCCGGGCTCCGTGCGGTGCGTGCGTCGTCGATACCCCTCGATAACGCCGTGATGTCGCAGAAGTTTGTCAGAAACCTTCGGGCAGATCGATCGGCCCCACAACCTCGCGATAACGGCTGACGGCGTAGCGATCGGTCATCCCGGCGATGAAATCGGCGATATGGCGGCGGCGCCACGGCTCGCCATCGGGTATCCGCGCGGCCCATTCATGCGGCATGAGCGCAGGGTCCGCATCATAGGCCGCGAACAGCCCGGCGACGATGCCGCGCGCAATCTTCGCCGCCGCGAGCTGGCGCGGATGATGATAAAGCGCGGCGTACATGAACCGCTTCAGCACGCGCTCGTCCTCGCGCAACTCGGGTGAAAAGCCGATCAGCGCACGGCCTGCGCCGCGCACATCGTCGACGCTTTCCACGCCGGCGGCGGCAATGGCCGCGCGCGACGTCTCGATCAGATCGCCGACCATCGCGCCGATCTGGGTGCAGATCAGCTCGCCGACTAGCCGGCCGGGCGCGACATCGCCGAATCGCGCGGTCACGCTGTCCCAGGTGCGCGCGACGAACGGCACGCCGAGCACCTGATCGAGCGAGAGCAGGCCCGCGCGCAATCCGTCATCGATGTCGTGATTGTCATAGGCGATGTCGTCCGCGATCGCGGCGACCTGCGCCTCAAGGCTCGGCCAGCGCGTCAGCTCGAGCGGAAAGCCGCGATCCGCCTCGGCCAGCGCCCAGCCGGGATCGCCGACCGGCCCGTTATGCTTGGCCAGCCCCTCCAGCGTTTCCCAGCACAGGTTCAGCCCCGGCCAGCGCGGATAGGGCGTCTCGATCGCCGTCAGCGCGCGCAGCGTATGGCCGTTGTGATCGAACCCGCCCTGCCCCGCCAGCGCCTCGGTCAATGCATCTTCGCCCGCATGGCCGAACGGCGGATGGCCGATGTCGTGCGCCAGGCACAGCGCCTCGGTCAGATCCTCGTTCAGGCCGAGCGCCCGCGCGATCGTCCGGCCGATCTGCGCGACCTCGATGCTGTGGGTCAGCCTTACCCGGAAATGATCGCCATCGGGCGCCATGAAGACCTGCGTCTTGTGGCGAAGCCGCCGAAAGCTGATCGAATGGATGATCCGGTCGCGGTCGCGCTGAAAATCGTCGCGCGGGCCGCGCGCGGTCTGGTTGGCCTCAGCATGGCGTCGACCGCGACTGCGCGCCGGATCGGCGGCCCAGCTTGCGCTCATTGGCCGGGCAGCTTGTCGATCTTCTGCCCCGCCGGGCTGGTGAAGACGAAGCCGCTGAGCCCTGCCTTGGTCAGGCCGTTGACGAACGTCTGTGCCTCGGCGTTCGATTTGAACGGGCCGGCGAGCACGCGGTTGGTGAAGCGCAGTGGCGTCGACCAGCCCTGCTTGCCGCGGAACAGCGCGGGCGCCTTGGCCCGGACGGCCGCCCAGGCCTTGGGCAGATCGCCTTCGCTCGCGCCGCCCGCCACCTGCACCCAGATGCGCGACGGCGACGCCTTTGCCAGCGCGGCGGCCTTGCGCGCCTCCGCCTTTTCCTCCTCCGCCTTCTTCTTTTCCTCGGCCTTCTTCTTTTCCTCGGCCTTGCGCCGCGCCTCGGCCTTGGGATCGAGCGGCTTTTCGACGGGCTTGTCGGCCTTCTTTGCGGTCGCCGCGCCCGGTTTTGCCTCGGCGTCTGGCACGGCGGCAGCGGTCGGCGACGGCGTCACGACCGGCGCGGTCGCACGCGGACGCGGGCGGACCGGCGGCACCCCGAGCTCTTCGGCCGGCACACCGATATTGGCGATGATCCGGGCCAGGATCGAGTCTTCACGCCCGACCGGTTGGGCGGGCCTGGGCGCGGGCGGCACCACGCGCTCGGTCGACGGCGGCGGCGCGGCTTGCACGACCGGTTCGGCCGGCGCGCTGGCGGGTTCCGGCTTCCCGGCCTCCGTCGACGCGCTTTCCGCTTCGGTTTCCGGATCGGGCTCCGAAGCTTTGGATGGTGCGGGGTCGGCTGCGGTCGCGGGCCTGACATCGGCCGTCGCCGCTGCGGGCGGACCGTCGGGAGCAGGCGCCTCGGGTGCCGCCGGTCGTGACGTCTCGATCGCCCCGAAGCCCGGCGTCGGCGATACAGGCGCGCTCGCCGTCACAGTGGGTTGAGGCTCGGGCTTCGCCTCGGACGACGCCGGTTGCGGCACGATCGGCGGCGTCGCGGCGGCGAGCTGCACCGGGGCCGGCTGCACCACGGGCTCGCGGGCCACCGGCGACGCCATCGCGGGCACCCTGGCGACGTCGACCGGCGTCGGTTTTGGCGGCTCGGGCTTGCCAACCGGCGCGCGCGCGACGTCGGTCGCGGCGGGTTTTGTCGGTTCGGCCTGCACCGGCGCCGGCCGGGGGCGCGGCACGACCGGCGGCGGCGTGGCAGCGGCGATTTCGACGGGCTTGTCGCGCGCCGCCTTCGCCCGGCGGTCGCGGCGGTCGGGCTTGGCGGCCGGCGCCACAGCGGCGACCTGCACCGGCGGCTTGGCCCGAACCTCGGGCGGGAGAGGCGGCAGCGACGGCGCCAGCCGCGCATCGGCCAGCCGCTGCGGCGTCGGCGCAAGCTCGCCGAAATGAACCGCCCAGGCGCGGTCGAGCGTGTTCAGCGTCGCCAGCCGCTGGAAAAAGGGCTGGAGATTGCGCGCCATCCCGTCGGGTAGCATGCTGGTTGCAATCTTTTCCGCGCCCGCGACATCGCCCGTCATCGCCAGGACGAAGGCGCGCACCCGCCACGCGGCGCGGTCGCTCTGCCGCAGCAACCGGTCGATCTGCTCGAGCGCGCGCTCGCGGTCGCCCGAAATCGCCAGCGACAGCGCATAACGCCGCAGCACCTCGCCATCGTCGCGCTCGCGCGCAAGCGCCAGCCGATAGTCGCGCTGCGCCCGCCCCTGATCGCCGACCAGGTCGAACGCCATGCCGCGATCGGCGGCGTAATGGACGGGATCATAGCCATAGGCTTCGGCCTCGCCGAACCGACGCAGCGCTTCGCCGGGGCGTTCCAGCTGGAGCAGGATGCTGCCCGTGCCCGCGCGCTGGCGGCCATTGCGCGGATCGATCTTTTCCGCGCGCGTGAAAAACCCCGCCGCCGCCGTCGGATCGCCGAGCTTCAACGCCAGTTCGCCCGCATTCAGCAGCGCGGCGAGATCGTTGGGATTGGTCGCCAGCGCGCGCATCTGCACCGCCAGCGCATCGGCATCGGGTGCGGGCGCTGCGACCACCTCGGACTGGGCATGAGCAAATTCCGGCGCCAGCACGGTCGCGGTGGCCAGGAGCCGGGCGATAAAACGGGAGGTCATCATGCAACCACAGCTAAAGGCGTTTGGCAGGGCGCGGGCAATGCCCCGCAGCCCCGATCGGCGCCAGAGCGACCCGTGCCGGCGCCAAACCGGCACGGATCACGCAACACCTGCCTTACTGGTTGTTCTGACGGTGGAGGAAGCGCGGAATGTCGAGCGGATCACGGTCCGACGAGTCCTCGTCACGCGGCGTGCTGCGCGTGGCGTTGGACATCCGCTCGAACAGGGTTCCGCCGCTCTTGGTCTTGATCAGCGGTTCCGAGGCGGGCTCGGCAGCCGGTTCGGCAGGCCCACCGGCCGCCAGCCAGCGACGACGCGCGATCGGCTCGGGCGCAGCCGCGGGCGCAGGCTCTTCGTCCGCGATCGCATCGTCGACGAACATCGGCGCGGTCGCCGGGCCGGCGATCGGCATCGCATCCTCGGCGCCGAGCACGAGCTCGTCCTCCGCATCGGCGATCGCGGTGTCGGCAACCGGCTCTTGTGCGACAGGCTCGGCCGCTTCCGGCGCATCTGCGTCCGTATCGGCATCGACATCAGCCTCGGCGACCGGCTCGGCGATCGCGGGATCGGCAGCCACGGCCCGACGCGGCGCGCCGAAGCTGAAGCTGCGCGGCGCCTCGGGCACCACCGCCGGCTTGGCGTCCGCCTCGATCCCGGTCGCGACCACCGACACGCGGACCTTGCCGTCCAGGCTCGAGTTGAATGCCGATCCCCAGATGATGTTGGCATCGGGATCGACCAGTTCGCGGATATGGTTCGCGGCTTCGTCGACCTCGAGCAGGCGCATGTCCTCGCCGCCGGTGATCGAGATGATGACGCCCTTGGCGCCCTGCATGCTGACGCCGTCGAGCAGCGGGTTGTTGATCGCCTTTTGCGCGGCCACGATCGCGCGATCGTCGCCTTCGGCCTCGCCGGTGCCCATCATCGCCTTGCCCATTTCCTGCATCACCGACCGCACATCGGCGAAGTCGAGGTTGATCAGGCCGGGCATGACCATCAGGTCGGTGATGCCGCGCACGCCCTGCTGCAGCACCTCGTCCGCCATTTCGAACGCTTCCTTGAAGGTCGTGTTCGCATTGGCGATCAGGAACAGATTCTGGTTGGGGATGACGATCAGCGTATCGACATATTTCTGCAGCTCCTCGATGCCCGCCTCGGCACTCTTGGCGCGGCGATTGCCCTCGAAGGCGAACGGCTTGGTGACGACACCGACGGTCAGGATGCCCATGTCGCGCGCCGCCTTGGCGATGACCGGCGCCGCCCCCGTGCCGGTGCCGCCGCCCATCCCGGCCGCGATGAAGCACATATGCGCGCCTTCGAGCAGTTTGGTGATCGATTCGATCGTCTCCTCGGCCGCCGCGCGCCCGATTTCGGGCCGCGAGCCCGCGCCCAGCCCCTGCGTGATCTTCGCGCCCAGCTGCACGCGCTGCGGCGCGCTCGACTGTTTCAGCGCCTGCGCGTCGGTGTTGGCGACCAGAAAGTCTACCCCCTGCACGCCGGCGCGCATCATGTTGCCGATCGCATTCCCCCCGGCGCCACCCACGCCGACCACCGCGATCCGCGGGGTCAATTCATCAACTTCGGGTGGAAGAAATTCGATGCTCATCGCCCTGTCTCCGCTAAGCCCCCAACCCATCCGGGACATTTACCAACTGTTTGCACGAACGCTGCCGCTACTCTAGCGAAAATCATCGCGGCTGTCGCATTTCTTTAATAATTTGCGCGGAACGCCTGCACCATTCGTCGCAGCCAGGCGACCCCGCTTGGTCGGTGCACGACCTGGTGCGGCGACGATAAAGCGCGCAGGTCGACCGGGTTCGCCGCCGCATAATAGGCGAGCCCCGCCAGCGCCGCGAATCCGGGCCCGCTATGCGCTTCCGGCAGCGCGGTCAGCCCGCGCGGGCGCCCGACCCGCACCGACCGGCCAAGCGCCGCCTGCGCGTAATCGGCGATGCCCTTCAGCTCCGCGCCGCCGCCGGTCAGCACCACCTGCCGCCCGACCGGGCCGTCAAAGCCCAGCTCTTTCAGCGCGCGCTGGATCTCGCTCATCAGATGGTCGAGCCGCTGGCGGATGACCGAGATCAGCTGCGCCTTGGTGATCCGCGTCCCTTCGGCGGCTTCCTCATCGGCCGAAATCGGCGCGACGTCGATCATGTCGTGATTGTCGCGGGGACTCGCATTCGCCGATCCGTGGAAACACTTCATGCGCTCCGCCTGCGCGCGCCGGGTGCCGAAGGCGCTCGCGATGTCGTCGGTAATGTCGGCCGCGCCGACCGGGATCGAGGTCAGCCCGACGAGCATGCCGCCGGCGAACAGCGACACATTGGTGATGCCCGCGCCCAGCTCGACCAGCGCCACGCCCAGTTCGCGCTCCTCGTCCGACAGGCAGGCCATGCCGGTCGCGAGCGGCGCGGCGATGATCGACTTCACCTCCAGATGCGCCGACCGCACGCACAGATCGAGATTGCGGACTGGCGATCCGTCGGCGGCGACGACATGGACATGCACGCCGAGCCGGTCGGCATGCAGCCCGAGCGGGTTCTTCACCCCGGTGACGCTGTCCAGCGTGTAAAGCGTCGGCTGCGCGTGGAGCACCATCCGCCCCGCCGGATCGATCGATTCGCGTGCAGCCTGGAGCAGCGCGTCGATATCCTCCTGCTCGACCTGATGGCCGCCCAGCTCGACCTCGACCGAGGCGACGTCGGACACCAGCCCGCCGGCCGAAAAGCCCACCCAGACATTCTCGATATTGAGGCCCGCGATCCGCTCCGCCTGTTCGACGGCCTCGCGCACCGCGACTTCGGTCGCGCCCATATCGGCGATGTAGCCGCGCTTGACGCCGCGGCTCTCGCGCTGGCCGGTGCCGAGCACGATCAGCTCGCCGCCTTCCGCCTTTTGCGCGATCATCGCCGAAACCTTCGACGATCCGATGTCGAGTGCCGTGATCAGGCCTTCCGGTGCAACCTTTGCCATTACCCCTCGCTCCCGCTTGCCAGTTCCGTGGTTTCAACAGCCGATGTGTCGGTGATCGCGCGCAGGCCGCCGGGGCCGGGCCGGCGGACCACCATCCGCGTCGGGTCGCGCATGTCGAAGCGCAGCAGCCCGCGCCCCAGCAGCTGGCGGTTGCTTTCGATCTCCGCGAACTTCACCAGCGCGCGCTGCGGCGCATCCTCGGGCAGGGCCAGCGTCTCGCCGGTCGCGAACAGGATGTTCCAGCGCCGGTCGCCGACCCAGGTCGCCGCCTTCACCAGCGACCGCATCGCCGGGGTCGCGTCGAACAGCGCCTGATAGGCCTGGGCCTGGCGGTTGGCGCCGTCGCCGATCAGCAGCGGCAGCGCGGGCAGTTTTTCGGGGGTGATCCGCTCCAGCGCCACCCCATCGGCATCGATCAGCGTCAGCGCGCCTTCATGCTGCCAGACCGCGACCGGCTGGCGTTCGATGATGTGAACGACCAGCTTGTTGGGCAGCCGCCGCGACACCTGCGCGTCGGCGACCCAGCCATAGCGTTTCAACCGGTCGCGCACCGCCTCGAGATCGACAAGCGGCATCGCCCGCGATTTCTGGTCGAGCACGGTCGCATAGACGGTCAGCGTGTTCATCCGCCGCACGCCGGTCACTT
>PKED01000022.1 GCA_002863155.1 Sphingomonadaceae bacterium
TGATCCTTCAGCCGGAGCCCGAGCCCGCCGGCGATCACGACTGCCTTCGCGCCCTGCGCCAGCGCAAGATCGCCCGCGACGGCCCCAAGACTGAGACAGAAGCGGTCAAGCGCGGCCAGGGCGAGGCTGTCCGACCCTTCGAGCGCCATCGTCCAGATCGCCTTGTCGTCGATGCGCGGATCGTCGCGCTTTTCGATCTCGGCAAGCGTGCGGTAGATGCCGACGATGCCCGGTCCGGCGACGACGCGCTCTGCGGAGACGCGCCCATGGTCGGCGCGCAGCCGCTTCAGCAGCGCATCCTCGATGCTGTCGAGCGGCGCGAAATCGGTATGGCCGCCTTCGGTTTCGAGCACGTGATAGCCGGTCGAGGTACGCAGCACCTGCGCGACGCCAAGCCCGGTGCCGGGCCCGCAAACGGTGATGACGCCGCGCTCCGGCAGGGGCTGGTCGGGCCCGGTGATCGCTTCGAACATGTCGTCGCCGACCTGCGCCACGGCATGGCCGACGGCGCCGAAATCATTGATCAGCACATAATCGTCGACGTTCAGCCGTTCCTTGACCAGCGCCGGGCGAATCACCCATGGGTTGTTGGTGAGCTTGATGAGCTCGCCGCCGACCGGCGAGGCAACCGCGATCGCGGCGGCGCGCGGCAACGGGCCCGACTGGGCGCCAAAGGCTTCCCAGGCAGTCTGCAAGCTCGCGAACTCGGCGGTCTTGAGCGTTACCGGCTCGCCAAGCGACTGCACCCGGCCGTCGGCGACCTCGGCGATTGCGAAGCGGGCATGGGTGCCCCCGATATCGACTGCGACGACCTGCATCACCCCTCCATCGCGGCGAGCAGCGCGCTGCCGCCCTTTTCGGCTTCATTGGCGCCGTGTCGGAACATCGCGAACAGCTCGCGACCGGTTCCGCTGGCTGCCGGGGGCGCCGACACCGGCGTGCGCGAGTCCCAGTCGGCGGCGTCGACCAGCGCTTCGAGCTGCCCGGTCTCGGCGCAGACCCGAACGACATCGCCGTCGCGTACCTTGGCGAGCGGGCCGCCGCCAAGCGCTTCCGGACTTGCGTGGATCGCGCAGGGCACCTTGCCTGATGCGCCCGACATTCGCCCGTCGGTGACGAGCGCAACGCGAAACCCACGATTCTGCAGCACGCCGAGCGGGGGCGTCAGCTTGTGGAGTTCGGGCATGCCGTTCGCGCGCGGGCCCTGGAAGCGCACGACGACCACGACATCGCGGTCGAGCTCGCCCGCCTTGAACGCGGCCTGCACCGCTGCCTGATCCTCGAACACACGCGCCGGCGCCTCGATCGTCCAGCGATCGCGCTCCACCGCCGACACCTTGATGCATGCGCGACCCAGATTGCCGGTCAGGATGCGAAAGCCGCCTTCGGGTGAGAAGGGCGCGGTGACGGGCTTCAGGATCGCGTCATCCCCGCTCGGGCCCGGATCGCGCCAGACCAGCTTGTCGTCCTCCAGCACCGCCTTGGCCCCATAGGCCGACATATCATCGCCCGAGACCGTGAGCAGGTCGCGGTGGAGCAAGCCTTCGCTCAGCAATTCGCGGATCACATAGCCCAAGCCGCCGGCGTCTTCGAACTGGTTCACGTCCGCCGAGCCGTTTGGATAGACGCGCGCGATCAGCGGGACGACGCGCGACAGCCGGTCGAAATCGTCCCAGTCGATCGTGATCCCGGCACATGCGGCGATCGCGGGCAGGTGGATCAGGTGATTGGTCGAGCCGCCGGTCGCGAGCAAGCCGATTGCTGCGTTGACGATCGCCTTTTCGTCGACGCAGTGGCCGATCGGACGATAATCGTCACCGTCCCAGCCGATCTGCGCGATCCGGTGCACGGCGGCCCGGGTCAGTTCCTGGCGCAATTTGGTGCCCGGATTGACGAAGGCGGCACCGGGCACATGAAGGCCCATCATCTCCATCATCATCTGGTTCGAATTGGCGGTGCCGTAAAAGGTACAGGTGCCCTTCGAATGATAGGCGGCGATCTCTGAATCGAGCAGTTCGTCGCGGCTGGCCTTGCCCTCCGCATACAGCTCGCGCGTGCGGGCCTTTTCCTTGTTCGATATGCCGCTGCGCATCGGTCCGCCGGGGATGAGGATCATCGGCAGATGACCGAAGCGCAACGCGCCCATCAGCAGCCCCGGCACGATCTTGTCGCAGATGCCGAGCAGTGCTGCGCCCTCGAACATGCCGTGGCTGAGCGCGATTGCGGTCGACAGCGCGATCGTGTCGCGGCTGAACAGCGACAGCTCCATGCCCGGAAAGCCCTGGGTCACGCCGTCGCACATCGCGGGCACGCCGCCTGCCACCTGCGCGGTGGCGCCGGCTTCGCGCGCCCAGATCTTCATCTGTTCGGGATAACGGTAATAGGTCGCATGCGCGCTCAGCATATCGTTATAGGCCGTGACGATGCCGATATTCATCGCGCGGCCCGCCTTCATCGTGTCGCGGTCCTCCTCGGTGCCGGCAAAGCCGTGCGCGAGATTGGCGCAGCCGAGCATAGGCCGATCGACCCCACCTTCGCGCTCACGCTCGATCAGCGCGAGATAGGCGCTGCGGCCGGGCTTCGACCGTTCGATGATCCGGTCGGTGACGGCGGCGATCTCGGCGTTGAGCTTCATTTACGCGCTCCAGTGAATGTCGACCGGCAGCTCGACGTCGGCGAGCACGCGACCGATGGGATAGGGCGACATCGGCCCATCGTTGATCGCGCGCTCGATCACGTCGCGCTTCGCCTGGCCGGTAACGGCCAGCATCAGCGCCCGGCTCGCGACGATCGCCTGCCGGGTCAGCGTGACGCGCGCGACGGGGGCCTCGCTGGGCAGGTCGCCCGGCATCACGCCAACCGCGCGCCGTTCCTTGGGGCCGTTCACCGCTTCGTCGAAATCGGGGCCGGGAAAGATCGACGCGGTGTGGCCGTCGGCGCCGACACCGAGCACGCATAGATCGAGCGGCCAGTGAACGTCCTGCAACCGCGCATCGGCGGCACGCCCCGCCGCTTTGTAGTCGCTGGCCGCTTCGCTGGTGATCGGCAGCACCCGCACGCCCTTGGGCAGGAATATCTTGGCGATCGCGGTGACGTTCGACAGCGCATCGCCCATCGGCACCAGCCGGTCGTCGGTCGGCAGGATCGTCACGCGCTTCCAGTCGAGCTTGGCCTGGGCCAGCTTGTCATAGATCGCGATCGGGGTCTTGCCGCCGGGCAGCGCGATGACGGCGGCACCGCGCGCATCGATGGCCGATTCGACGATGAACGCGGCATCGCCGGCAACGGCCTCGGCCATTTCGTCGGCGCTGTCATAATCCCACCATTCGATCTCGGTCATGCTTGGTCCTTGGTTGTTCATTCACCGCGTGGCGCGGGTCGGGCAGGTCGGTTCGTCGTTCGGGTTGTCATCCGTCGTGCCAGGTGACGCCGTCGCGTTCGGTGAGCGCGATCGCGGCGGATGGACCCCAGCTGCCCGCGGTATAGGTCTTCGGGGTGATCGCATTGGCCGCCCAGCCGCGCCTGATCTCATCGATCCAGGTCCATTGCGCCTCAACCTCGTCGCGCCGCACGAACAGCGTGGGATCGCCGTCGATAAGGTCGAGTAGCAACCGCTCATAGGCGATTCGCCGCCGCGTGCCCGCAAATTCGGTGTCGAGCGAAAGGTCCAGCGGCACTTCCCGAAGCCTGACACCCTCGCGGTCGAGCCCCGGTTCCTTCGCCATCACCAGCAGCCGCACATATTCCTCGGGCTGGAGCCGGATGACGAGGGCATTCGGCCGCAGCTTGCCGCCGCGCTCGGCGAAGATCGAGTGCGGGACTTCCTTGAACTGGACCACGATTTCGGATTGCCGCGCGGGAAGCCGCTTGCCGGTGCGCAGGTAGAAGGGGACGCCCTGCCACCGCCAATTGTCGACATGCGCCTTCAACGCCACGAACGTCTCCGTGCCCGAAGGCTTGCCGAGTTCGTCGGCATAGCCGCGCACCGCCTCGCCCTTGACGGCGCCGGCGACATATTGGCCGGTCACGGTGAGATGCGGCGCGTCCGACTCGGTGATCCGGCGGAGTGAGCGCAGCACCTTGACCTTTTCGTCGCGGATCGACGTGCCGTCGAAACGCGCAGGGGGCTCCATGGCGATCAGCGCGAGCAGCTGCAGCATATGGTTCTGGACCATGTCGCGCAGCGCGCCCGAATCCTCATAATAACCCGCGCGCCCTTCCAGTCCGACCGTTTCCGAAACGGTGATCTGGACATGGTCGATCCCGCGCGCGTTCCAGACCGGCTCGAACAGGGTGTTGCCAAAACGGAGCGCGAGGATGTTCTGGACGGTTTCCTTGCCCAGATAATGGTCGATGCGGAAGGTGCGCTCCTCGGGAAAGGCCTCTGCGACCGCATCGTTGATCTCGCGGCTGGAGGCGAGATCGGTGCCGAGCGGCTTTTCCAGCCCGATCCGCACGCCGTCGCACGCCAGTCCGGCGCCCGCCAGCCCCGCGATGGTCGGCCGGAACAGCGAGGGCGCGGTCGACAGGAAGATCGCGAGGCCTTCCTCGCACCCGCCGACCTTTTGCGCGAGCGCGGTGAACCCTTCGGGGGTCGAGGCGTCGAGCGGCTGATAGCCGAGCCGATCGAGGAAATTGCCGACCCCGGCATCGCTCTTCCGGTCGGCAGGCAGGAAAGTATCGAGCGCCTGCGCCGCGAATGCGCGGTAGCTCGCATCGTCATGCGGCGAGCGCGCGGTGCCTGTTATCGTCAGTCCGGGTGGCAGCAGCCCGTCCATGTGAAGCCCGTAGAGCGACGGCAACAACATCCGCTGCGCCAGGTCGCCGGTTGCGCCGAAGAGAAGGAGCTTGCCCGCCGCGTTCGTCAAAGGATCAGTCCCGCATAGGGGTCGAGCCCCGCCATGATGTTGAGATTCTGCACCGCTGCTCCTGCCGCTCCCTTGCCCAGATTGTCGAGTGTCGCGATCAGCCGCGCCTGTCCATGTTTGGCGTTCCCACGAATATGGATCGTCATGCGATCGGTGCCGGCGTCATCTTCGAGCCGAAGCAATTCTTCTCCGCCTGTTGTGACGCGGACGAGCCGGGAGTCGCGATACGCGGCCATCAGCGTCTCCGCGACCGCCGCCAGTTCGGGTCGACCGGGCAGGGCGTTGAGCGGCAAGGGGACCTCTACGATCATCCCGCGATAGGCGCGGGCGACGGCGGGGGTGAAGATCGGTGGATGATCGAGCCCGACATGATGCTGCATTTCAGGGACGTGCTTATGCCCAAGGTCGAGCGCATAAGCCCGGAACGCGGTCGCTTCGTCGCCCCCCTCGAAAGTGCCGATCATCGCCTTGCCGCCGCCCGAATAGCCTGACACGGCATTGACGCTGAACGGCCATGACGCCGGAACTAGGCCGTTGCGCACCAGCGGCGCCACGATCGCCAGAAAACCTGTCGGGTAACAGCCGGGATTGGTCACCCGCGCGCTTGCGGCAATCGCATTGGTCTGGCCGGGGTTGAGCTCGGCAAAGCCGTAGGTCCATCCCGCCGCGACACGGTGCGCGGTCGATGCGTCGATCACGCGTGTCCGCGTGTTTTCGATCAGCGCCACTGCCTCGCGCGCGGCATCATCGGGCAGGCAGAGGATAACGAAGTCGGCAGCATTCAATGCGGCGGCACGGGCGCGGGCATCCTTGCGGTCGGCGTCGTCGAGCGTGATCAGGTCCAGCTCCGGCCTACCAGACAGCCGTTCGCCGATCTCAAGTCCGGTCGTACCGGCCGCGCCGTCGATGAAGACCGACGGCATCAGTGGCCATCATCGGCTTGGGCAAGCGCGTCCTGCCGAACATAGCCGACCAGCTCATGCCGTGCCGAGCGCCCCCAGACCCTGCCGCGCGAAAAGTCTAGCGCGTCGAAGCTGTCGCCTGCATCGAGTTGGGCAATCACCGGCGCTTCCTCTTCCGGCCCGGCGCGAAGCGGCACGGGTGTGGTGACGGTCATAGGCAGCGGCGCGGCGTAATGGGGCGCGAATACGTATTCGGCGAGCCGAATATCTGCGAGGTCACGGCGAACGGCCTGACGGGCAGGATCGACCGGCACCTGCGGCCCGGTGAGCGCGAAACTCCTACGCGGAGACCCGCTTCCCCGCGATATCGGGCGCGGCCCCGAGAAACTGCCCGAACTCTTCAAGAAAATTTGCCCCTTCGACGGTGCGCGCGACATATATATTGCGTCTGTCGCTTTCGTCACGCTCGCGGCGCAGATAGCCGAGCGACCCCAGCCTGTTCAAGGCGCGAGTGACGACGGGCTTCGACACGTTCAGGCCGCGCGCCAGCCCGCGCACCGTGTGCGGGCCGTCTTCGAGATACACGATCAGCAACAGCGCCATCTGCCGGTTGGTCAGATCGGGCTCGCCCGAACGGACATAATCGACCAGCGCCCCCATCCAGTGGGACAGCGGGCGCTCGGCGGCGGGAGCGATATGGGTTCCGTGCATGGCGCGATCACAATTTGTTTCATGAATATTGTTCGCCCAACGCATCAGCGCGCCGCTGGTTTCCTGTCCGTTCCGACATGCGATGCAGCGTCGATCGATCGGGTAGCGAAGAGGGCCTGCGCGCAGGGCGGTTGATCAACCGCCGACGCTCGCCTATGTGCGCGGATCACCCTCGTTTCGGAAACGTCGCGCCACATCATGCTGTTCACCTTCCTGTTCGTTGTCCAGGCGCTTGTCGCCGCTGCCCTTGTCGGCGTGATTCTGATGCAGAAATCGGAAGGCGGCGGGCTTGGCGTCGGGGGCAGCCCGGCCGGCCTGATGTCGGCACGCGGCGCGGCCGATTTCCTGACCCGGACGACGACGGCGCTGGCGACCGCGTTTGTCGGCCTTGCGATCATCCTCTCGGTGCTTGCGGCAACGCGCCAGACACAGCGCGTGAATGCGTCGACTGCAGTGACGAGCCCTGCCGCGCCCGCTTCGGTCCCCGGCGGCGCCTCGCCGCTCGGCGGCACGGCATCGCCGCTCGGGCAGCCGAAGACCGCTGCGCAGATTGCGGCCGAGGCCGAGGCAAAGGCGGGCGCCCCTGCCGGCAACACCACGGCACCGGCGACCGGCAACAGCGCGGTCCCGATCGAGCGCTGATCGCTCCGCGCCGACGCGCTGCGCCAAAAGTTTTTTGCACCCCCAGCCGGAGTCGGGCGCTTGCCCCCACGGCTTGTTCGACGCTAGGCGTTTCCTCCCATGACGCGGTTCATTTTCATCACCGGCGGCGTGGTCTCCTCGCTTGGCAAGGGTCTCATGGCGGCAAGCCTTGCCGCTTTGCTGCAAGCGCGCGGCTACCGCGTGCGAATTCGCAAGTTCGACCCCTATCTCAACGTCGATCCGGGCACGATGTCGCCGTACCAGCACGGCGAAGTCTATGTGACCGACGACGGTGCCGAGACGGATCTCGACCTTGGCCATTATGAGCGCTTCACCGGCGTGCCGAGCCGCCAGTCGGACAATGTGACCTCGGGCCGCATCTATCAGACGATCATCAACCGCGAGCGCCGCGGCGATTATCTTGGCGCGACGGTGCAGGTGATTCCGCACGTCACCGATGCGATCAAGGCGTTCGCGGTCGCCGATACCGACGATGTCGATTTCGTACTGTGCGAGATCGGCGGCACCGTCGGCGACATCGAATCGCTGCCGTTCATCGAAGCGATCCGCCAGCTCCGCAGCGACCTTGGCCGCGCGCGCTCGATCTTCATCCACGTTACGCTCGTGCCCTATATCGCGGCGGCGGGCGAACTGAAGACCAAGCCGACCCAGCACAGCGTGCGTGAGCTGACCGCGCTCGGCATCCAGCCCGACGTGCTCGTCTGCCGCGCCGAGCGGCAGCTGCCCGCTAGCGACCGCGCCAAGATCGCGCTGTTCTGCAACGTGGCCGTAGATGCCGTCATTCCCGCGCTCGATGCCCAGTCGATCTATGGCGTGCCGCTGCAATATCATGCCGAGGGACTCGACAAGGCGGTGCTGAACGCCTTTTCGATCGAGCAGGGCGATGCCCCCGACCTGTCGCGCTGGTCCGATATCATGGAGCGGCTCGCCAATCCCGAGGGCGAAGTGACGGTGGGCGTCGTCGGCAAATATGTCGGCCTGCCCGACGCCTATAAGTCGCTCAACGAAGCGCTGGTCCATGGCGGCATCGCCAATCGGGTCAAGGTGAACATCCAGTGGATCGACGCCGAACTGTTCGAAGGGGCGAACAGCGACAGCGACATCGCCGCGCGGCTGGAGCCGATGCACGCGATCCTCGTCCCCGGTGCGTTCGGTGAGCGCGGGGCGGAGGGCAAGATCGCCAGCGTCCGCTTTGCGCGCGAGCGGCAGGTGCCGTTCTTCGGCATCTGTTTCGGCATGCAGATGGCCTGCATCGAGGGGATGCGGAACCTGGCCGATCTGCCCCAGGCATCCTCGACCGAATTCGGCCCGACCGAAGAGCCGGTGGTCGGCATGATCACCGAATGGATGTCGGCGGCGGGCTTGCAGAAGCGCGCGGCGGGCGGCGACCTGGGCGGGACCATGCGGCTGGGGGCTTACCCGGCAGCGCTGACCGGCAACAGCGTGGTCGCAT
>PKED01000109.1 GCA_002863155.1 Sphingomonadaceae bacterium
GGAAGGCTCCGTCCTGCGAAGACCCACCGTGCGGCGGCGCATGCCGACCGCGAAGACGACCCTGAACCCGGCATACGGTCAGCTCAGAAACTGCTTGCCAAACAGCACGCGATTAGACGACCCCACCAACCGAACCACGCCCGGCGATATTGGCGAGGACGTCGATGCGGCCGAAATGCTGAAGCGCTTGGGCAACGGCATTGTCGCGCGCGGTGGCATCGGTCACGTCGACTGCGATGGGCAGCGCCCGGTCGCCAAAGTCGGCGGCGATGGCTGCCAGCCGGTCAGCGCGACGACCGGTAATCGCCGCCCGCTCGCCGCGCGCCAACACGGCCTTGGTAAGCTCCAGTCCGAAGCCGGAGGTGGCGCCGGTGATAAACCAGGTGCGAGTGGGGTGAGCAGTATTGGTCATGACAGTCTCCTTGGCCATGCGGTTAATGGCTATAGAATCAATCGTCATGGCTGCTCAAACAATCGAGCTGCAATTGGATGCGTTGTGCGATATAAATCAGTAATGGATCGTGCTCTGCTGCCGCATCTGCCAGTTGTGCTCGCGGTGGCCCGCACGCGGAATTTTGCACGCGCCGGCGCTGAACTCGGGCTCGGCGCATCGGCAGTGAGCCACGCGGTACGGATTGCAGAGCAACGGCTCGGCGCGCCGCTATTTGCGCGCACGACGCGCAGCGTTTCGCTGACAGAAGCCGGCGAACTGTTCATCGAGGTCGCTCAGCGTGCCTTTGACGACATCGATACCGCCGCCGAGCGCGTCGCTGCCGGCCAGCGCGAGGTAACTGGGGTACTCCGCCTCAATGTGCCGAGGGTCGCCTTTGGCATGGGACTCACCGCGATCCTTGCCGAAATGGCGCGCCGCCACCCGCGCTTGACCGTTGAGGTTGTCAGCGACGACGCGTTGGTCGACGTCGTGGCGCAGGGATTCGATGCCGGAGTGCGGCTGGGCGAGATGATCGCGCAGGACATGGTGGCGGTGCGCATGACGCCCCCTTGCCGTGCAATCCTGGTCGCATCGCCAGCCTATCTCGCAGACCGGGACGCGCCCGCGTCACTAGATGACTTGGCCCAACACAATTGCATCGGCTTTCGCCTATTGGCGTCGGGCGCGATCTACGACTGGGAGCTGCAGGACGAGACGCGCGACGTGGCGGTGCCGGTCAGCGGGACCGTGCGGGTATCGGATGCGAGTTATGCACGGGACCTCGCGCTCGCTGGCATCGGCATTGCCTATATTTATGAACCGCTGGTCGCTGGTGACCTAGCTGCCGGATCGCTCGTCGAGCTGCTCCCCGATGCCGCGATAGAAGAGCCGGGGCTGTTTCTATACTTCCCCCGCCGCGCTGCCGAGGCGCGCAAGCTGCGAGCGTTCATAGACGTGGTGCGGACATGCGGGATATGACGGCGCCTTAGCGCCCCAACGTTGGTCGTTCAGCCTGCGGATGATGAAGCCGGAAAGCGGTCATGCAATCACCGTATGAGCCCACGGTCGCTCGCTTGGAAAGTGTGCGCAATCGGTGCTAGCGTGCTGAGTCAGGCGCGTGGAGGGTTATGGCTGAGCTCGGTCCCAAGTTATCGCGTCGACGGTTCGTGGGGATGGCGTCTACGACAACCGGCGCTTGTATTGTTGGGCTGCCGAAGCTGGCCTCCGCGCAGGACACGACGCTGCGGGAAACGGCCGACCTCATTACCGGACCCTTCTATCCCCAAGTGAAGCCTGCTGACAGTGACGCCGATCTGACATGGGTGCGCGGCCACCGGTCGCGGGCCGAAGGGCAGGTCGTCCACCTGAGCGGGCGCGTGTTGACTATCCGGGGTCAGCCCGTGCCAAAAGCCTCGATCGAGATGTGGCAGGCGAACGCGGTTGGCCGATACAGCCACCCGTCGGACCCGAATACCGAATCGCCACTCGACCCCAATTTCCAGGGCTATGCTAGGCTGCGGACGGACCGTGACGGTCGCTACCGGCTGACGACGATCAAGCCGGGCGGTTATCCGACGCCGCGTGGCGACATGCGCGCACCGCATATTCACTTTGAGATCGACGGCTCCGTTGACCGAAAGGTCACGCAGCTATTCTTTCCGGATGAGCCCTTGAACGCGCAGGATCGCCACCTGCTATCCGTTCGCCGACCCGAAACCCTGATCGCGCATGTCGAGAATTCCCGGGGATCCGAGATCGTCGCGCGGTGGGATATCGTCCTGACGATGGGATAAATGGCGCGCGATCTGTCGGCGAGGACATAATGCGATGGCAGACTCTGGGTTGATGGCTCGTCTTGGCGTTGCGATCGCAGGCATCGTTATCGCGGCGTTCCTGACAGCCACCGCCGCGGCGCCTGCCAGCCATCACATTTACCGAGTGACGTCGCGCGACGGCACGGTCATCGAGGTAGAGTGCGCGGGCAAGGGGCCCGAGTTGTTGATCGTCCATGGCGGTGCCGGCGACCGGACACGATGGACTCCGATGATGCCGTACCTGCAAGACGATTTCACGGTTTGCGCAATGGACCGGCGCGCCCACGGCCAAAGCGGCGATAGCACTGCGTACAGCCTGGCGGCCGAGGCGGACGATGTCGTCGCCGTCGTTGCGTCGCGCAGGCATCCGGTCGCTGTGCTGGGTCATAGTTTCGGGGCAGTCGTCGTTTATGAGGCTGCGCTCCGCTCGCCAAGGATCGCGCGCCTCGTTCTGTACGAACCGCCGATTATTGTCGGCGACCACGCGGCGGCGATCGCAGCCGTCCGGACCGCGATCGATAGGGGCGACCGCGATCTAGCAACCGAAATCTTCATGCGCGACATCGTGCAGGTGTCGTCCGCCGGCTTGGCGCGGATGAGGGCGCAGCCGTCCTGGCCGGGACTCGTCGCGACGATCGACACGTCGGTGCGTCAGGATCTTGCGCTGTCTGCGTACCGGTGGAATGCCGAACGTGCCGCGACGTTGCGCCGACCTGTCCTGCTCCTGCGCGGCGGGCTCACTCAGTCGCCGGAACTCCAGAACTCGATACGAGCACTGTCGCAGGCATTGCCGAACGATGAACTCGTTGTTCTCGATGGGCAGGAGCACAACGCGATGGACGGAGACCGGGAGCACTTTGCCTCGGTTATTAAAGCCTTTCTGCTGAATTCGTCCTGAGTCCAGCGGGCCGCGACACGGCCTCACTTTTCAAACGTGCGGACCGCCATTGTGCCGGGGTCCGTTCTGATCATGTGCCCTTTTCGCCCGCTGCCAGTGACATAGATATCCCAGTGAGTTTCGACGTCGGTTCCGTACGACTCGATGCCGGGGCGCTTTACGTGGTGAAAATTCAACGTCCCCGCGCAATCCGCACCGAGCGCATATGTTCCCGCCAATTCCTCCCGCCCGATCCTCCCGCCACGGCTGGACGATTGTCTGCCGGTCAAGCCGCCGTGCCCGTCGAAAAAGAAATATCCGTAGTGGAGGCGCTCGACGCCGGGCTCGATCGGCTCGATGAAGCCATGCCCTTCAAAAATGTATCGTCCGGTAAGTGTCGCGTTCGTACACCGCGACTGCGGCGCGGTGGCCCCCGAAACACCAAGAGTAATGAGCATGAGCACAAGCGACCGAATGAGCAGCCCCACCATCGACGTATCCTGTATCTAGTGCCTTCGAGCGGCATAGTGCAGCATCAGGCTAAAACGAAGTCGGATGAAGAGGGACGCTGCGAGAAGCTGCATATGCAATATCAGCTATTTTTAAAATCTGCTGCGGGAACTGCCTGACAGCTCACGGCCCAGTAGCTGCCCGTCCAAAGTCGGAAAAACTCTACGCCGACCCCTGTCCGTTCTTTCGCATCGTCGCATCCCCCCATCCGGCGCGCGCGCTTCGTCGCCGGTTGCGGCGAAGCGATACGTCCGCAATTTCGCGTGCCGCTCGGCGCCCGGCTCAATCGCGGTCGGGGGCGCCGAGCGGGAAGAAATTGCGGTAGGGCCGGGCTTCCTCGACACAGCGCGCGACCGAGGGGCGGGCGAGCGCGCGGGCACGATAAGCCTTGAGCGTCGCCAGCCCCTCCTCGATCGGCAGCACCCAGTCGGCGTAGAACAGCGCGGGCGCCCCGGCGCAATCGGCGAGCGTGAAGTCGTCGCCCGCCGCCCACGCTCGCCCCGTCAGCCGCGCATCGAGCCAGCGATAGGCCTTGGCAAGCGCCTCGCGCGCCCGAGCCACCCGCGCTTCGTCGGGCGCCGGCGTCAGGAACGGCAGATGTTCGGCGACCACCGCCTGCATCGGCGCCATCACATGATTGTCGAAAATCCGGTCGAGCATCCGCACTTCGCGCGCCGCGTCCCGGTCGGCGGGGATCAGGCCGGGCGCGACATGTTCGACGATCACGCTCGATTCCATCACCGGCACGCCATCATCGACGAGCAGCGGAAACTTGCCGACCGGCCAGTGCGCCAGGAAAGCCGCCTCGTTCTCCGGGTGCTGATCGCCCGAAATATCGCGGAAGGTGAACGGGGTGCCGGTCTCGTACAGCGGGATCAGCGCCTTCCAGGTATAGGACGAAAAGGGGTGGCCGAAGAGTTCGAGCGCCATGGGTTCAGCCTTCCAGGGCGGCTTCGATCGCGGCGATGTCGATCTTCTGCATCGTCATCATCGCGGCAAAGGCGCGATGCGCGGCGGCCGGGTCGGCATGGGTGGTGGCCCGGGTCAGCACGCGCGGGGTGATTTGCCATGACAGGCCCCATTTGTCGCGACACCAGCCGCACATGCTCGCCGCGCCGCCATTGTCGATGATCGCGTTCCAATAGCGGTCGGTTTCCTCCTGCGTGTCGGTATGGACCTGGAACGAGACCGCCTCGTTGAACTTGAAGATCGGGCCACCGTTCAGCCCGATGAACTTCATGCCCAGCACGGTGAAGTCGACCGTCAGCACATCGCCCTGCTTGCCGCTCGGGTAATCGCCGGGCGCGCGGTGGACCGCGTCGACCGATGAATTGGGGAAGGTCGCGGCGTAGAAGGTCGCCGCTTCCTCGGCGGTGCCGTCATACCACAGGCATGGGGTGATCTTGTCGTTCATCGCGTCTGCTCCTTACTTGCCGACCAGGCCGAACATCGCGCCCATTGGGTC
The DNA here is from genome assembly GCA_002863155.1 of Sphingomonadaceae bacterium. Taxonomy (GTDB): domain Bacteria; phylum Pseudomonadota; class Alphaproteobacteria; order Sphingomonadales; family Sphingomonadaceae; genus Sphingomonas. The sequence goes on from PKED01000109.1 coordinate 5,100, forward strand.
GCTCGCGACGATGACCAGTTCGTCGCCCGGCACCTCGGCGGGGCCGTGATGGACAGTGCCGCCGCCGCGGGTGACGCGCGCGGCGGCCGCCGCCACGTCGCCGACGCGGAAATAGAAGATCCAGCTGGTCGGCGGGCCATCGGGCTGGCGCTGCATCGCCGCGCCGATCGGCACGTCGCCATGGCTCAGGAAGACATAGTCGCCCATCTCGCCCATCGGCATCGATCCACTGGTGCGCCAGCCGAAATGGCGGGTGTAGAAATCGATCGCGCCGTGCTGGTCGCTGGTCGCCAGCTCGTTCCAGGCACAACGCCCGGCCATGGTGGGCGAAAAGCTGGAGCTTTCGCCGCCACCCTCGGGCGGGATCGGCGCCATGATGTAGAAGGGCGCGCCCTGCGGATCGGCGACCATCGCGGCGCGGCCGGTGCCCGGAATGTCGAAAGCGGGCAGCATCACCTGCCCGCCGTCGTCGACGATCGTCGCGACGCTGGCATCGACATCGGCGACATTGAGATAGGTCAGCCAGGTCGGTCGCGCGCCGCCGGCCTGCATCTCATCGGTCAGCGGCATCAGCCCGCCGACCAGCCCGTCGGGGGCCGAGATCATTCGGTAATCCATCGGCCCCGAAGGCTGCGGTTCTATGTTCCAGCCGATGACATCGTCGTAAAACGCCTTGGCGCAGGCGGCATCGGTGGTGAGCAGTTCGTACCAGATGAAATTGCCGGTCTGATCGGCCATCGTCTCTCTCCTCATTATCGTGCAAGTTCAGACACGGATATCGACCACCGCCTCGAACCCGCCGAAGATCATGCGCTTGCCGTCGAACGGCATCGGCAGCGCCATCATCCGTTCGTCGGTGCGCATCTTTTCGAACGCCGCGTCGCGCGTCGCCTTGTCGGGCCATTCGATCCAGGAAAAGACGACGACCTCGCCCTCCTGCAGCGCGACCGAGCGCGCGAAATCGGTGGTGGTGCCGAGCGGGACGTCGTCGCCCCACCCCTCGACGACGCGGGTCGCGCCATAATCGAGGAAGAACGCGTCGACCGTGCGCGCGTGGTGCAGGAACTCGTCGCGCTTGGCGATCGTGGCGGGGATGACGAAACCGTCGATATACATGGGGCTCTCCCTGGTTGCGGGGTCAGGCGGCGACACTGTCGTCGGCGTGGATCGCGCCGGTCGCGGCGGCAACGTCCATCCACATCGGCTCGAAGATATGGCCGTCGGGATCCTCGAAGCTGCGTCCGTACATGAAGGGCATGTCCTGTGCCGGGCGGATATCGCCACGCCCGCCCGCCGCGACGGCCGCCTCGGTGATCGCATCGACTTCTGCGCGGCTGTCGCGCGACAGGCAGATCAGCACTTCGGACGTCGCATGCGCATCAGCGATCGGCTTGGGGGTGAAGCTCGCGTAGAAATCATGGGTCAGCAGCATGAAGGCGATCGTGTCCGACCAGACGAGCATCGCCGCCTGATCGTTGCTGAACTGTGCGTTCCGTTCGCAGCCGATGGCTTCATAGAAACGCGTCGACCGCGCGAGGTCGGTGACGGGGAGGTTGATGAAGACCATCTTGGCCATGGCAAATCCTTTCTGTTCGACTCGGCATTTGCAAAGCATGCCCATCGGAGTTACAAAAAGCAACCATGAAGTCACAAAAACTAACTGATAGGGGAAAAGGCCCGGAAAAGCGCTGGTATGACGATGCCTGCGGGACTGCGCTTGCGCTCGAACTGATCGGCGAACGCTGGTCGCTGCTGATCGTGCGCGAGCTTATGTTCGGCCCGCGTCGCTTTGGAGAACTCCGCGCCGGGATGCCCGGAATCAGCGCCAATGTGCTAACGCAGCGGCTGACCGGCCTGGAGGCGGCGGGGATCCTGCGCCGCCACCGGCTGCCCCCGCCCGCTTCGGTCCAGGTCTATGAGCTGACCGAGTTCGGCTATGCGGCGGAGGTCGCGATTCAGGAGTTGGGGCGCTGGGCGGCGCAATCGCCGCTGCACGACGCGACGCTGCCGTTCAGCGCGGCATCGGCGATGCTGTCGTTCCGCACGATGATCGATCGGACACGCAGCGGCGCATTCGCCGCGTCGGTCGGCTTCCGCTTCGGCGACGACCAGTTTCTGGCGGTGGTCGACGGCGGCGGCATCACGATCAGCCGCGGCCATCCGGCGGGTGATGTCGTGTTTGACACAGACCCGACGACCCTCGCGTCGGTCGTCTATGGCGGGCGGCCGATCGCCGATGCGGAAGGTGCGGGCACGCTGCGGATTTCCGGCGACCGCGCGCTCGCCGAACGCTTTGTGACGCTGTTCCCGCTACCGCCGAAGATCAGCGCTTGATCGGCGAGGCGATCGACCAGGTATAGCCGAACGGATCGCCGACATGGCCATAGCGGTCGCCCCAGAACTGGTCCTGGATCGGAAAGCGGATTTCGGCGCCCGCGCCGGTCGCGCGGTTCCACCATGTGTTGGCATCGTCGACCTGCAGGTGCAGCACGACACCCTGCGGCTCCGGTGCCGGCCCGCCGCCGCGCATCTCCGGGAAATCGTCATTGAGCATCAGCGACGCGCCGTTGATGTGCAGATGCGCGTGGATGATGCGCTTGCCGTCGTCAGCCATCATGCGGCGCTGTTCGGTCGCACCGAATGCGCGGGTGTAGAAGTCGATCGCCTCGGCCGCGCGGCCGTCGCGGATGTTGATGTGCGGGGTCAGGCCCGTGCTGGGCCCCTGGGGTGCGTCGGTCATGCCATCCTCCTGAACCGGTCGCTCGACGTCGACTCGGTCGGTCATCGGCATAGCCGATCGGATGCGGCGTTGCGAACGCATCTCGACTTCGCGCGCGGCGACGGGCTAGGGGGGAAGCGACGAAAGGCGTGCCCATGACCGACATTCCCAACACTCAGCCCGACAGCCGCGCAACCACCGTGCTCGAAGCGCCCGATCGCATGGTCAGCGTGCGCGAGCTGTTCGGGATCGACACCGACATGGAATGCCCGGCCTTCAGCGAGGCGGACGAGCGCGTACCCGATCTCGATCCGGCCTATGTCTTCGATGCCGACACGACGCTCGCGATCCTGGCCGGTTTCGCGCACAATCGCCGCGTGATGGTGCAGGGCTATCACGGCACGGGTAAGTCCACCCATATCGAACAGGTCGCAGCGCGCCTCAACTGGCCGAGCATCCGCGTCAATCTCGATGCGCACATCAGCCGTATCGACCTTGTCGGACGCGACGCGATTGTCCTTAAGGACGGTCTGCAGGTCACCGAGTTCAAGGAAGGCATCCTGCCCTGGGCGCTCCAACACCCGGTCGCGCTGACCTTTGACGAATATGACGCGGGGCGGCCCGACGTGATGTTCGTGATCCAGCGC
>PKED01000029.1 GCA_002863155.1 Sphingomonadaceae bacterium
CGAACGAGCAGGGCGAGCAGTGGGCGGAAAAGGTCAAAAGTCGTTTGGGAAGCGCCTATGCTGTCGACTTCGAGCGGTTCCCTGATGATCCCGCACGGGATCACCTCCATGTTGCGAAACGCCGGAGCTAGATGTTAGCCAAACAGACGCGATGCAAAAGCAAGTCCAGATCCTGCAACAATCATCAGGATCACGAGGAAGATAGTTGGACCACGGCCAAAGCCGCCAGATTTGCCCCTGAAAGTCGGGAGTTGCAGGCCCGTTACGTGGTCAAAGTGGCCGGGCCGAGGATAAATCGGCCTCCCATCCAGTCCGTAGTGATCATGGTCCATCGAGGGTCTCCTCGCCCTGGCCATGATTACCCCGAACGTACTGTCTTTTCAATCATGGCCCATGTTTCTGAGCCCCCTCACTAGCCTAGCCATCTCCACTTTCTGCTGACCCGCCCAAGGAACCGCCTCCTTGCCTTCAGAAGCAAGGAGGCCTTCGATCCAAACAGCTTCAGAGTAGATCCACCACCTCAATGATCGCGTTGTGGACGGCGCCAAGATCCGCATCGTCGATGCAATAGGGCGGCATGACATAGACCGTGTTGCCCAGGGGCCGCAGCAGGACATTTCGGGCCGTGAAGTCCGCCTTCAGACGCGGGGCGAGTTCGGACATATAGCCGCCATCTTCCACCACCACATCGAGCGCGATCACGCTGCCAAGTTGGCGCGTATTGGCCAGGCGTGGGTGCTCGGCAAGGCGAGCAAGACCAGCGGTCTGCCGCCGGGTCAGGTCCGCGATCCGGTCCAGCACCGGCTCCTCGCGCCAGATCGCCAGATTGGCATTGGCCGCCGCGCAGGCGATCGGGTTGGCGGTGTAGCTGGAGGAATGGAAGAACTGCTTCGACCGGTCGGTCGAATAGTGCGCCGCATAGATTTCCGGCGTCGCCATGGTCACCGCAAGGGGCAGCGACCCGCCGGTCAGCCCCTTCGACAGGCACAGGATATCGGGCACGATCCCGGCCTGCTCTGAGGCGAACAGCGTGCCGGTGCGGCCCCAGGCGGTCATCACCTCGTCGGCGATGAACAGCACGCCGTGGGCCGCGCAGATGCGCCGCATTTCGGTCAGCACGCGGGGCGAATAGATCAGCATTCCCCCCGCGCCGAGCAGCAGCGGCTCGACGATAAAGGCCGCCGCATCGCCGCGCGAGCAGGCCTGCTCCAGCGCGTCCAGTGCGGCCTGCTCGCGGCCCTCGGCGGGAAAGGGGATTGTCTCCACATCGAACAGCAGCGGCGCATAGGGCTTGTTGAACACCCCGCGCGCGCCGACCGACATCCCGCCGATGGTATCGCCGTGATAGGAGTGCTCCAGCACCAGGATGCGGTGGCGATCCTCGTCCCGATGCGCGAAATAGCCCAGCGCCATCTTCAGCGCGACTTCGACGCTGGTCGAACCGGAATCGGAAAAGAACACATGGTCCAGCGGGCGCGGCATGATCCGCACCAGTTCGCGGGCGAGGTCTTCGGCAGGCTGGTGGGTCCAGCCCGCGAAGATCAGCTGGTCGAGCCGCTCGCTCTGCGCGCGGATCGCGGCCATCAGCCGGGGATGGCAATGGCCGTGGGTGGTGACCCACCAGCTGGAAATCGCGTCGATCACCCTGCGCCCGTCGGCGGTGAACAGGGTCGCACCCTCGGCGTGGGTGACCAGCGGAATGTCCTCGCCCAGCCCGTGCTGGTGGAATGGGTGCCAGACCGGCGATTTCATAGGAGCTCCGTGCGGATATGGGCGGCGAAGGCGGCGGACAGGCCCTCTGGATCAAGCGGATCGAGCCACGGCAGGCGGCCGAGGTGGCGCACGGCGCCCAGCCGCTCGATCGCCGCTTCGCTGGCGGGATTGGCCTCGCCGCAGAACGCCACGCCGTGCACCGCGATGCCGCGCGCGCGCAGGGCCTCGAGCGAAAGCAGGCTGTGGTTGATCGTGCCGAGCGCGGTCCGCGCCACCAGGATCACCGGTAGGCCCCAGCGCGCGAACAGATCGGCCGCCAGCAGATCGTCGGCAAAGGGCACCAGCACTCCGCCCGCCCCTTCGACCACCAGCGGCCCATCGACCAAGGGCAGTGCGAGCTGGTCCGCCGCGATGGCAACGCCGTCGATCCGCGCAGCCTCGTGCGGTGAACAGGGCGTTGCGAGAACGTGGGCCTCGGGCAAGATCCGGGCCCGCCCGCCGGACAGCGCAGCCACGCGCTGGCTGTCAGTGCCGCCGTCGGTTCCGGCCTGCACCGGCTTCCAGTAAGCCGCGCCAAGGTGGCCCGCGAGGGCAGCGGCGAACACGGTCTTGCCCGCGTCCGTATCGGTGCCGGTTACGACATAGCCGCGCATTGCAGCTCCGCCAGCAGTGCGCCCAGCGCCTCGATTTGCTCAAGGCTGGCGTTGTTGGTGATCGTGATGCGCAGGCGCGATGTGCCGACGGGCACCGTCGGCGGGCGGATTCCGCGCACGTCGAACCCGGCGGCCTGCACTTGGGCTGCCAGCTGCATCGTCCGCGCATCGTCGCCCACGATCAGCGGCAGAATCTGCGATCCGGTGACAGTCGCGCCCAGCGGGGCAAAGACCCGCTCAGCCAGCCGGATCCGCTCCCACAGCCCATCGCGCAAGTGCGGCGCGGCGGTCAGCAGGTTCAGCGCGGCGCGGTTGATCGCGGCGATCAGCGGCGAAGGCGCCGTCGAGAAGATGAAGCCGCGCCCACGGTTGACCAGAAAGTCGATTGCCGCCGCCGGGCCGCAGACCAGTGCGCCCTCGCAGCCCAGCGCCTTGCCGCAGGTGCGCAGGGTGATGACATTGCCGCGCCCGTCAAGGTGGGCGGCAAGGCCGCGCCCGTCCGGCCCGAATACGCCGGTGGCATGGGCCTCGTCGATCAGCAGGATGCCGTCATAGCGATCGGCGATGGCGGCCAGATCGCCGAGCGGGGCCGTGTCGCCATCCATCGAGTAGAGGCTTTCCGCCGCGATCCACACCTGCCCCGTGCCGCCGCCCGCGCGCCAGCGCCGGATTGCCGCTTCGCAGGCATCGGCGCAGTTGTGGGCCACGGCAACGCATTCGGCCCGGCCAATGCGCATCCCTTCGTGGGCGCTGGCGTGGATCAGTTCGTCGTGGACGACCAGATCGCCGCGCTGCGGCAGGGTTGAGAACAGCGCCTCGTTGGCAGCGAACCCGCTGGAGAACCATAGCGCCCGCTCGCAGTCAAAGAACGCGGCGGCCTCGGCCTCCAGCGCCTCGTGCTCGGGGTCGTTGCCGCGCAGCAGGCGCGATCCGCTCGAGCCGATCGGCACCCCGCGCTCCAGCGCCGCGTGCGCGGCATCGGCCAGCAGGGGCGAGCGGGCGAGGCCGAGGTAGTCGTTCGAGGCAAAGTCCGTGCCGGTCTGCGGGCTGAGCCTGCGCCGCCGCGATGCCGCCCCCAGCCGATCCAGATCGGCGGCGTGGGCTGCAAAGCCCCCCCCGTTCACTCCGCAGCCACCAGTACTTCGTCCGCGCGCATCGGTTCTTCGCCTGCCAGCGGCACGATGCCCAGCCGCGCGAACAGCGCCGCATCGCGGCTGTCCCCGGCGTTGGCGGTGGTCAGCAGCTTGTCACCGGTGAAGATCGAGTTCGCCCCGGCCAGGAAAGCCAGCGCCTGCCCCGCATCCGACATCGATTCGCGCCCCGCCGAAAGCCGCACCATGCTCTGCGGCATGGTGATCCGGGCGACGGCGACGGTGCGGACAAACTCGATCTCGTCGATTCGCGCCAGCGGCGTTCCTGCCAGCATGTCGCCCAGCACCGTGCCGGGAATAGGGATCAGCGCGTTGACCGGGACGCTTTCCGGGTGGCGCGGCAGGGTCGCCAGCGCGTGGATGAAGCCGATCCGGTCCTCGCGCGTTTCGCCCATGCCCACGATCCCGCCGCAGCACACCGAAATGCCCGCCGCGCGCACTTCCTCCAGCGTGTCGAGCCGGTCCTGGAAGGTGCGGGTGGTGATGACGTTGCCGTAGTTCTCGGGCGAGGTGTCGATGTTGTGGTTGTAGTAATCGAGCCCGGCTGCCTTGAGGCGGCGGGCCTGATCGCCGTTCAGCATGCCCAGGGTCATGCAGGTTTCCATGCCCATCGCGCGCACGCCCTCGATCATGGCTTCCAGCGCGGGCATGTCGCGGTCCTTGGGGTTGCGCCACGCGGCGCCCATGCAGAACCGCTGCGATCCGGCCGCGCGCGCCTCGGCGGCCGAAACCAGCACGGCATCGATATCCATCAGCTTCTCGGCCTTGACCCCGGTTTCGGCCCCGGCCGACTGGCTGCAATAGCCGCAATCCTCGGGGCAGCCGCCGGTCTTGATCGACAGCAGCGTGCACATCTGCACCTCACCCGCACGGTGCCAGGCACGGTGGGTGCTCTGCGCGCGGAACATCAGTTCGTCGAACGGCAGGTCGAACAGCGCCGTCACCTCCGCGCGGGTCCAGTCGGTACGGGGCTGGTCAGTCCGGGGAACTGTCTGTTGGGTGGCGGTCATGTCCTGCTCCATTTTATCGATAAAAACGGTCATGGCCGACCGCTCGCTCGGCGTGTATGGCGATGCACGTCCGCATGGCACCCGGAATCAGGACCGATTATCGATAATGCCGACTCCAACGACCCAGATCGACAGCGAAGGACTGGTTAGCCGGATTGCGGACGCGCTGGCCGCGCGCATCTTGGCCGGCGAGATCCCGGGCGGCGAGCGCCTGCGCCAGGATGGACTGGCCTATGAATTCGGGGTCAGCCAGGGGACCGTGCGCGAGGCGTTCCGCAAGCTGGAGGCGATCAAACTGGTCGAGGCCCTGCCCCGTCGCGGAGTGCGCGCCACGTTGATCGACGCGGCAGGCGAGCGCGAAATCGCCTCGATGCGCGGGGCGCTGGAACCGCTGGCCGTGCGCAGCATTGCCCGCGCTCCGTCCGCCGCCCACCTCAAGGACCTGCGCGAAATCCTGAAGCGGGGTGACGCGGCAGAAAACCTGTTCGATTCCGAATCGGCCAACCGCGACTTTCACATTGCGCTGGCCCGGCCCTGCGCCATGCCCCGCCTGATTGCCACGATCACCGAGCTGAACCTGGCCTATTCGCGCCATGTGTTCGCCTCTGCGGCGGGCCAGGAGTGGAAGCCGCGCTACAACTTCGATCACTGGCACATCTTCGAAGCCTATGCATCCGGAAAACTCGAGGAAGCAGCTATACTGCTTGCGCGGCACATAAAGTCAGTCGATCGGGTAAACTTGAGACCAAAAGTGGCAGTCTGACGTGTCAGAAGTTCAATTGGACGCTGCTAGGTAACGGGCAAATCAGGATAGCTCTCGATCCGCGCTTCTCCAGTTCGCCGGATCTGGGACGCGGCTTCCTCGAGGTGGAACGCCGCCGCATCGCGCGCGCGCACGGTGTCGCCCGCCTTCATGTAGTCGATGAGCCTCTCGTGCTCAGCGAGCGAACTGCGCGCCTCGTCGAGCTCGAAGTAATTGGCGCCGGCGATCCACACAGCGGGCGGGATGGCCTTGGCATAGCTCGCCCAGGCCGTCTGATTGCCGCCAAGGCGGACCAGTTCGAGGTGGAACTGGTAGTCGAGATATGCGCCGCAGAGCAGGTTCGCAGGCTCATCGGCATCGAGGCCGCGCAGTGCCGCGTGGATCGCGGCGAGATGGCTGAAGTCGCTAGTATTGGCACGCAATGCGGCCTCTGCCGCCGCCATCGCATGGATTGCCCCGGCGAGCGCCAGATGTTCGACAATGCGATCAATCGTCCAGTCGATGATCGTGTAACGGCCATGATCCCTGGCCAGAAGGCCAAGCTCGAGAAGTTCCTCAGCGAGCGAAAGCGCACCCGTCTCCTGCAAATCGTCAAGACCGGGTATCTGGTTTGCCTGGTCGAATCTGCGCCGTTTGCGGGGCTCGCGCAGCACGGCAAAGACGCGCGGTGCAGGGCAAGTAATCCTTCCAAGTGGCCTTGGCTTTGACCTTGTCACCTCTTGTCCGCCCTCCGACACCGCATCCTTCGGATAGTCCGAACCATCCTGATTGGAAAATTCTAAAGGGTTTGTGCTATGGAGCCAACATGCAACGGGGCGGGACTGCTTTCCCCTTGGGGACGATCGATTGGCGAAGGCGCAATCTCTTGTCGAAAGGATTTTCCTCGAACTGAGGTTCGGGGTGCTTGCTGCCCACTACCTGCCTGGTCAAATTATCAGCAAGGACCAGGTGTGCAAGGTATACGACTGCCGCCCCGTCATGGCCGCCGACGCGCTCGGCGCGCTTGTCGCGGAAGGTTACCTGTCCCGGCGCGGACGCGGTGAATTCACGGTACGGACCTGGACAAGAGCCGAAATCATAGACCTATATGACATGCGCGCCTCGCTCGAGGCGATCGCAGCGGCCCGCGCCGCCGAACGCGCGAGCGAGGCGCAGATTTCCTGGCTCCAAAGCGTGGTGGGTAATGCGGGGGATGTATCCGCGACCGATCCCGACGATCTCGAGCGCGTCACGCTTTCAAATCTCGCGTTCCATCTTGAGGTCAGGAAAATGGCGAGGATACCGCGGCTTGCGGAGATGATCTGCCTCGTCCTGCCCAATGCGCTCCACCGGCTGATCGTCTGGTCACAGCATGGCGAAGACGGCGAACATTCGGCGCGCACTCACCGCAAGATTGCCGCAGCGATTGCCGAACGCTCTTCATCGATGGCTCGGCTGCTGATGCGCGAGGACGTTTATTCCTCGCGCGAGGCGGTTCTCGCCGCGATCGACAGTCTCGCGGCGCGCGACGCGCCTCCGGTCGCCAATATCCATCGAATGGACCAGACGATCGCGATCAATGGCCGCACTTTCGGGCAGGGAACGCGCGAGCCCGCAGCCGATGGCCGGACGATCGCGTTTGGTGCGCCACTGTCCTAGCCGCGCCTAGCTTGCCGGTGGATCAACCGCCTTGAACATGAAGCCAGACGTTCCGGACAGTCCCGTTCTGTCACACACAAGCTGGTCCAAGACGCTCGCCATGATTGTTGCCGCCTGTTCCAGACCGGCGGCTTCAAGCGTATCGAGCAAGTCCCTTGCATCGCTGATGATGATTTCCAGCGCGTTCCGGCTGATCGGAAGCCGCTCAATCGCCATGGCCGTGCCCCGAAATCCCCTGTTCACACAAGTCTTTGTTGAGACGGGACTTTCTGTCAACGCCTCAACATGTAAATTGCCAGAATAATGTGTCGGGAATGGTGAGACCTGCGTAGTTGTCCATAGTTCAATGAGACAGACAGTTCGAAATACAGGCTGCTGGCCCAATCGAACATCGTCCATTTGGTCGCAGCATGGAAGTTATGTTTCAGCTACCAGATAGTCGACATCGATCCGGTCGATCTCGACGATGCGTCCACGCACATTGACCCGCCCCGTGAGGCCATCGGGAACTTGACCGTCAGCAAATCCGAGCCGCCAGCGCACACCGTCATCGTCACGCAGAATCGGGCCGCGAGGACCATGCTCGATGGTGCCGACGATCGTGTTGGTTGAAAGGCGGCGATTTTGGTTCATCAATTTTAGCTTAATCATCCAATTTGGTGAAATTGTTGATCCGCACCCCGATCGGAAACCATGCGCTCCTAGCGTGGAATCAAGAAAACCCCCAATAGCAAGGAAAGCATCCACGTCCCGCCATTTTTCAGATTGTATGCTGTCCTCGGATTTCGATGTCACCGCTGCAACCGGCGGAGTCTATGCTCCCGCTGGTGGTAACTCCACAAGTAGAAGGGGCAGAACAGCAGGATGAGGCCAGAGAACCAGCGAACTATCTCTGGCGTCCCGTTCTGGAAACGGGGCGGCGTTGCCACTACCAGGCCGTGCAGGAAGGTCTGAACCGGATCGCTCAGGCCGGTCACACCAACCAACGCGACGAGGAAGATATAGATGAGGCCGCCGCCTCGTTTGATGCGTTCGGGATTGACCGGGTAGTCGCCTAGCGTGGTCAGCAACGCAAGTGCGAGGCCAAGCGCGAGGCAACCCCCTCCGCAGCAGAGCAGCAATGCCCCCGCTGCACCAAGCTTCGCCGCCACCTGATAGACAATGGTCGTGTTGATCCCGATCGCCGCCACATAGGCGCTGCAGAGCGCGGTAAGAATGGTGCCGGAAGCGAGCGCCGGGACTTGCGGTGAAGGTTCACACTTGCGGTCAATCCGAACCTGCCTTTCCAGGCTCTTTCTACGGACTGGCGGCGTTGTCTCGGCTGCTGGCGCTGCAATAGGCGTTCGCGGTACAGGTCCATGCTTGC
>PKED01000073.1 GCA_002863155.1 Sphingomonadaceae bacterium
ATCGCCATCACGACGACGGCGGTATCGTCGAGATCGGGATAATGCGCGTTGTTGTATTGGAAAGCCCAGCCGCCGGGGCGGACGTTCGGCTTTTCCTCGGCCCAGTCGCCCTTCACGTCGAGCACCTGGAGCGGCTTCAGCCATTCAATTCCAGCCTTGGCTCGCGCCTCATTCTCCTCGCCGCCCGCTTCCAGCATCGCATGCGCGGCGAGCGCGGTGTCCCAGACAGGCGAGACGCAGGGCTGGCAATAGGCCTCGTCGTCCTTGATCACGAGCAGCTTCTCGACCGATTGGCGCGCGATCGCGCGGTGCGGATGATCCTCGGCATAGCCCAGGCAGTCGAACATCATCACGCTGTTCGCCATCGCCGGATAGATTGCGCCGAGCCCGTCCTCGCCGTTCAGCCGCTCGACGACGAAGTCGACGCACGCCCTGATCGCGCGGTCGCGGCTGCGCTTGGGCCAGACCGGCTCGGCCGCCTTCAGCACCTTGTCGATCGCGCCGAAGAACAGCTGCCAGTGCCGCTTCGCGCCTGCGACATTGCTTTTCAGAGGGGCGGCCTTGACGGTGTAGAGTTCGTCGACCTTGATGCCGCGCGGGTTCTTCGCGATCGGCTTCTTCACGCCGAGCACGAGCAGCGGCACGATGACGGTGCGCGCCCAGTACGACATCTTCGACAGATGCACCGGGAACCAGCGCGGCAGCAGGATCAGCTCGGCCGGCATCGTCGGGATGACGCTCCATGGCCCTGCGCCGAACAGCGCGAGCTGGATGCGGGTGAAGACATTCACCGCCGCGGCGCCACCATGCGCATGGATCGCGGCCCGGGCGCGCGCCATGTGCGGCGCGTCGATGTCGTCGCCGATCATCTTCAGCGCGTAATAGGCCTTAACGCTCGCCGAAATGTCGAACGCCCCGGCATGGAACAGCGACCAGCCATCATGCTCGGCCGACTGGATACGGCGCAGATAGCGGCTGATCTTCGCCTCCAAATCGACGTCGACCGGCTCACCCAGATAATGGCGCAGCAGGACATACTCCGCCGGGATTGTGCAATCGGCTTCGAGTTCGAAGACCCAGTGGCCGTCGTCGCGCTGAACGTCGCGAAGGGCAGCCGCCGCCCGGGTGGTGGCGGCATCGGCGGCAGCGATCAGGTCCGGCTTGGTATCGGCGACAGTCAGCATGCGTCGAAATGCAATCTCTTGTTGATCCCCCAACCGTTCGTGTCGAGCGCCGTCGAGACACCTGCCTGTCCGCCTGGCGCCCGTCCCTCGACTTCGCTCGGGACGAACGGAATGATTGCGTTTAGCTTAAGCGTGCCGATTGTGCCAGTTTTGCGGCAGTCACGCCGGAACGAATTGCGCCTTCGATCGTTGCGGGCAATCCGGTCTGAGTCCAATCGCCCGCGAGGAACAGGTTTCGATAGCGCGTCGCGGCGCCCGGACGCAGTGCATCCTGCTGCGGCGTGGCGGCAAAAGTGGCGCGTTTTTCCTTGACGATCTGCCAAGGCGGCAGCTCTGGCGGAAGCTTGTGGATCGCCGCAATTTCTGCCCAAAAGATGCGCGCGAGCACCTCGCGGTCGGTGTCGATCAGCCGGTCGGCGCCACTGACCGTAACAGACAGCCGGTCATCGAAGGCGAAAATCCACTCCGCCGTTGCGCCGATGACGCCGATCATCGCCGGCGTGCCGGGTGGCGGGACATAGGCGAAATGCGCGTTCACGATCGCGCGGAATTCGGTGGGGGCGGAGAGATCGGGCAGCAGGCTCTGCGCGACCCAAGGTGGCACCGCGAGGATCACTGGGCCATGCACCGGCTCGATACCGCTTCCGAAGTCGAGGCCCGTCACGCGATCCCCCTCGATCGCCAGCGTGCGCAGCCGCGTGCCGGTCGAGAGCTTGCCGCCGCGTAGTGCCAGCCATGCCAGCGCCGGTTCGACAAAGGCAGCGGCCAGTGTTGGCTCGGCGATGCGGGGCGCGCTTGCCCGCCCACCGCGTGCGAGCGACCCTCTGACGACGGCAGCTGCCAGCCGCGCCGAGCCTTCGCGCGGATCGGTGTTGAGCGCGGATAGCAGCACCGGGTCGATCAGGCGCCGCGCTAGCTGTCCGGAAAGGTCGATGCGGTCGACTACCCGGTCTGACTTCCGGCCTGCGAGCAGGCGCGCCAGCGCGGTATAGGCGGCGACCCCGGTGCCGGGGACGCGCCGCCCAGCGAAAAGGAGCCACCATGGAACCGGCCCGTCATTCGGGCGAATCGTCCAGCGTGCATCGTCGGCCATGTCGACAAATTCGAATACGGCCTTGTCAGGACCGACCACGCGGTCACTTGCGCCGATCGTCCGGAGGTAGCGCATCACCGCATCGTTGCCCGCAAGCACAAGGTGGTTGCCATTGTCGATGACGCGGCCCAGCTGCGGGTCGTGGTAGCTTCGGCACCGCCCGCCGGCCTGTGCCGCGCTGTCGGACAGTTCGACCTTCCAGCCGTCGCGCGCGAGTTCGACCGCTGCCGACAGCCCCGCCATACCCGCCCCGATGATCGTCGCGCGTCGAATCAACGCAGCAGCCACAACCGCGCGACAGTGAACAACAGCGCTGCCTTGTTGACCTTGATCCGCGTGCGCGGCGGCCCCCAGCCGACTTCCTCCATCCGCGACAGGATCTTCTCATAGACGGCACCCATCAGCCGCGGTGCGATAAGATGCCCCTTTGGCCGCCGCGCGAGAATGGCGTGGGCTGCCGCATAATGGTCGTGCGCAAGCAGAGCGAGGTCGCGCGCCGGCTTGTCGAGATGAGGGTCGGCGGCGACACTTGCCGGGGACGACAGGTCGACGCCCGCCTGCTCCAGATGCTCACGCGCGAGGTAGACGCGGCCGATCGACGCATCCTCGTCGATGTCGCGCAGGATGTTGGTGAATTGAAGCGCCCGGCCCAGATGATGCGCGAGCATCACGCCCTCGTCATGCTCCATCCCGAAAATCTTGACCGACAGGCGGCCGACCGCCGACGCGACCCGGTCGCAATAAAGGTCGAGCGTCGCGAAGTCGGGCCAGCGGACGTCGCCCGCGACATCGGTCGCCATGCCGTCGATGACCGCGTGGAAATCGGCCTTGTCGAGCTGGAACCGCGAAACCGCCTCGGCGACCAGCTCGGCGCGGCCCGGATGGCCGCCGGCATAGAGCGCGTCGATGTCGTGCCGCCATGCCTCGAGCGCCTCGGCGCGGCTCGCCCGGTCGCCCTGTTGGTCGTCGGCAATGTCGTCGACCGCGCGGCAAAAGGCATAGACCGCGTACATCGCCTCGCGCTCGGCCTTGGGCAGCACGCGCATGCCGGCGTAGAAGCTGCTGCCAGACACCTGGGCCTGGAGCGCGGCGGGCGTGTTCTTCGGGTTCATGCGACCAGCCGCCCGATCGCTGCCCGGGCGGCGAGGCCCGCCATCTCCAGCTTGCCGTGGTGGACGCGCTCGCTGAGCGGATCGTGCGTGATCAGCCGCCGCGTCAGGCTTTCGGCGAGGCGCTGGATGACGGCGACCTCTACCGCGAGCCTCTTGTCGCGGATCATGCCGGAAAATACCGCCGACTGCGCCAGCAAGCCTTGTGTCTTTCGCGCCGTCGCCACGATCACCGATTGCAGTGCGGGGCTTGCCTTCGCCGCGCCCAGCTCCTCGACCTGCGCGCCCGCTTCGGCGAGCATGTCGGTCGGGATATAGACGCGGTCGATCGCGCGGTAATCCTTGGCGCAATCCTGGAGATGGTTGATCACCTGCAGCGCGGCGCACAGCGCGTCGGAGGCTGGCCAGGTCGCCCGGTCCTCGCCATGCACGTCGAGCACGTAGCGGCCGACCGGCGCCGCCGAATAGCGGCAATAATCCATCAGATCTTCCCATGTCGCGTAGCGATCGATGGTGCAGTCGCGCTCGAACGCAGTCAGCAGGTCGAGCCCGTGCTGCGGTGTCAGCCCATGCGCGTCGAGCACCGCGCGCAATGCCGCCGCCTCGGGACTGGCATTACCGGTGCCGCCAAGCGTCGCGCGCATCGCACCGAGCAGCGCGAGCTTTTCCTCGGCGCTGGCGGCGGCATTGTCAGCAACGTCGTCGGCGGCGCGCGCGAAGTGGTAGAAGGCCATCACCGGTGCACGGTGCGCGGGCTTCAGCAGGAACGAGGCGACGGGGAAATTCTCGTCACGATGGCCCTTGCCCGATGCGAGCGTGGCGGCGTCGGCGGTAATCGTGGTCATGCGCCGATCGCCGCCTGCGCGCGGCCCTTCCACATGCCGCCGCGCCCGCGCCAGTGCGCCCACGCCGACACAAATGTCTGCGCGGCATAGAATAAGGCGATGCCCGGCAACGCCACGCCCCACAAGGGCGATCGGCGATAGAAGCGCAACATCGGCTGGAAGAGGATCGTCATCACTATCCACGCGGCCATCCCAAGGCCGCGCGCATAGCCTTCGCCGAACAGGGTGAGCAAGACCGGGGCGAGGTAAATTAACGCAAGACCGATCAATGTCCCCGCCAGCAGGATCGGCGAGTATCGAAGCTGCGCATAGGCCGAGCGCGAAATCATCGCCCCGACCGAGGCCCAGCTGTCATAGCGCCGGATGCTGACCGACCGCTCGGTGAGGCCGAGCCAGACGCGGCCCTGCCGCTTCATCAGCGCCCCGAAGGCGCAATCGTCGATCAGCGCGTCGCGCACCGCCGCGATGCCGCCTGCCGCTTCGATCGCGGTCCGCCGGGCGAGCATGCAGCCGCCCGCCGCACCGCCGATGCCGGTCGCGCGGTTCACCGCCGCAAACGGGTAGAGCATGGCGAAGAACCACACGAACGCCGGGATCAGCGCGCGTTCGGCCAGGCTTTCGCAGCGCAGCCGCGCCATCAGCGTCACCAGCACCCGATCGTCGCCGACCGCGCGCGTGACGAGGCTTGCAAGCGTATCAGGGGCATGGGCGATGTCGGCATCGGTCAGCCAGAGGTAATCCGTGTCGCCGGCGGCGGCGATGCCCTGATGGACTGCCCAGAGCTTGCCGGTCCAGCCGCGGGCGAGCGGGGCGCCGTTCAGGATGGTGAGCCGGTTCGAATCGCCGATCACGGCCCGCGCCGCGTCCGCCGTGCCGTCGCTCGAATTGTCGTCGACCAGGATGATTCGGAAATCGCCCGGATAGTTCTGCGCGATCAGGCTGCCGATCGAACGCGCGATGACCTCGGCCTCGTCGCGCGCGGGCACCACTGCGACGACCGAGGGCCAGCTTGCCGGAGGCGGCGGCATGTCGGCCGTGTCGCGCTCGCGCGTCAGCCAGAAGCCGTCCCGCCCGAGCGCGAGCACCAGCCAGATCGCCAGGACGAGCGCGCCAAGCCAGATCACGCGATCCTGCCCGTGCTGCGGAACCATGCGATCGCATCGCCAAGCGCCTCGACATAGGGACGCGCGCGATAGCCGAGCTCAACCTCTGCCCTGGCGGACGAAAAATACATGTTGTGCGCGGCCATCTTGAGCGAATCGACCGTCAGGAACGGGTCGTCCTTGTGCATCAGGCGGCACCAGGCTTCGTTGGCATAAGCCAGCGGGAACAGCGCCGCGCGCGGGATCGCCACCGTCGGCGGCCTGCGCCCGACCAGCCGGGCAATCTCGCCCAGCATGGCGCCGAGCGACACATCCTGCCCGCCCAGAATGTAGCGCCTGCCGATTTCCCCCTTCTCCATTGCCAGCAGATGCCCGGCCGCGACATCGTCGACATGGACGAGGTTGAGCCCGCTTTCGACATAGGCCGGCATGCGGCCATTCGCCGCCTCGACGAGGATGCGCCCGGTCGGCGTCGGCTTGACGTCGCGCGGGCCGATCGGTGTCGACGGATTGACGATCACGACAGGCAGGCCGTCGGCGGCCATGGCCTCGACCAGCCGTTCGGCAACGACCTTCGACCGTTTATAGGCGCCGACCGCCTGTTCCGGCGTCGCGGCGCGGGTTTCGTCCGCTGCGCCGCCGTCGATCGGCTTCAGCGTCGCGACGCTGGAGGTGTAGACGATCCGCTCGACCCCGGCGTCGCGTGCGGCGCCCATCACGATCTCGGTCGAGACGCGGTTGTTGCGAACGATATCCTCCGGGTCGCGTGCCCAAAGCCGG
Source organism: Sphingomonadaceae bacterium (assembly GCA_002863155.1). GTDB lineage: Bacteria > Pseudomonadota > Alphaproteobacteria > Sphingomonadales > Sphingomonadaceae > Sphingomonas. Next base: position 6,115 of record PKED01000073.1, read on the forward strand.
TAATCGGCGGCGACATGGAACAGATACCGCACGCCGTTGGCGGCGCGGCGGACCGATGCCGCATCGCGCAGGTCGCCCTCGATGATTTCGGCATCGATTCCACCCAGATTGGTGCGGTCGCTCGTCGCACGGACGAGCAGCCGCAATTGCCCCCCTTCCGCTGCAACCGCGCGTGCGACCGCCGCTCCGACGAATCCACTGGCGCCGGTGACCAGAACCTTCTCGCCGGAAAAATGCATCTGCGCTCCGAATTCGATATCTTGACACTAGGCACGGCCCGCCCTTCGTGGGAAGCTTGAGCCGGGGAGGGGCTTGGAGACAAGCCCATGACGACCATCGTTGCGATTGTCCTGCTGGGGATGGCAGGCATCGGCGCACTGTTCAACCTTGCTGCCGCGGCACTGCTGCGGCCGGCCGGGTCGATGCGCGCGCGTGAGGAATGGCCGTCGGTCACGGTCCTGAAGCCGCTGCACGGGCTGGAGCCGGCGCTTGAGGACAATCTGCGGACGCTGTTCGAGCAACGCTATCCCGGGCCGCTGCAGATCATCTTCGGGACGTCGAGCAACGCCGACCCTGCGCTCGGCATCGTCGCGGGGCTGCGCGCGGCGCATCCGCAGGCCGATGTCGCGACGGTGAGCAACCCGGCACTGATCGGCGCCAACAAGAAACTGTCGAACCTCAGCAACATGGCCGCGCTGCTTGCGCACGATGTCGTGGTGATCGCCGACAGCGACGTCGCCTGGGCACCGGATACGCTGGCGCGCGTCGTCGCGGCACTCGATTGCCCCGGCGTCGGGCTGGTCAGCTGCCGTCATGTCGGTCGCGGCGATGCGGGTTTCTGGTCGCGGGTCGCGGCCATGGACATCGCCTATCGCTTCATGCCGAGCGTGGTTCTCGGCCGCGCGATCGGGCTGGCGCAACCGGTGCTGGGGCCCACCATGGCCCTGCGCGCCGAAACGCTGGCGGCGATCGGCGGCTTTCCCGCATTCGCCGATCTGCTCGCCGACGACTATGAAATCGGCCGCGCGGTGCGGCGGCATGGCTTGAAGACCGAATTGTCGAACTTCTTCATCGTCCAGGGATGCGGCGAACCGAGCCTGGCTGCGCTGACCAGCCACGAGCTTCGCTGGTCGTTGACGGTGTTCCGGATCGATCCTGTCGGGTTCGCTGGCAGCCTGTTGACGCATGCGCTGCCATTGGCGCTGCTCGGCGTTGTCGCGGCGGGTGCTTCGGCGGTGTCGCTATGGGTGCTGGCGGCGGCGGCCCTGTCGCGGCTGGCGGTGAAGGCACGGATGGACCGGGCGACCGGCATGGCGACCGGCCCCGCCCTGCTGCTGCCCTTGCGGGACCTGCTGTCGTGCGCGATATTCTGCGCAACCTTCTTCATCGACAAAGTCGATTGGCGCGGCAGCGAATTCCGGGTAACGCGCGACGGACGGTTACAGTTGCGATAAGGTTCTACGCTCAATGGTCATGCGCACGCTCTTCCTCCAGGCGCCCTCTTTCGACGGTTACGACGGCGGCGCCGGATCGCGCTATCAGGCCAAGCGCGAGATCAAATCCTTCTGGTATCCTACCTGGCTGGCGCAGCCAGCCGCGCTGGTCGAAGGATCGAAGCTGATCGACGCGCCCGCGCATGACCTGAGCTTTGATGACATCAAGCACGAAGCGACCGAGCGCGACCTGGTCGTCATCCACACCTCGACGCCGGGCTTCAAGCAGGACGTCAAGGTTGCGGGAATGCTGAAGGAGCTGAACCCCAATCTGAAGGTCGGCTTCATCGGCGCGACCGTCGCGGTCGATGCCGCCTGGGCAATGGCGAACGCGCCGACCGTCGACTTCGTCGCCCGCAACGAATTCGACTTCACCATCCTCGACGTCGCGCAGGACAAGCCGCTCGCTGACATCAAGGGCATCAGCTTCCGCAATTCGGACGGCGTCGTGATCCATAACGAGGACCGCGAAGTCCTGATGGACATGGACCAGCTGCCGTTCGTGTCGCCGATCTACAAGCGCGACCTGGTGATGGAGAATTACTTCATCGGCTATCT
>PKED01000067.1 GCA_002863155.1 Sphingomonadaceae bacterium
GAACCGATCGAACACATCTACTTTCCCGAGGGAGGGGTTGCGACCGTCGTCTCGACGTTGCCGGAGAGCGGCAGCACGGAAGTCGGCATCTTTGGACGTGATGGTCTGTCAGGCTTTTGCGCGCTGATGGGGGCCGAATGTTCTCGGCACGACACGATCGTACAGGTCGATGGGGCAACTGGCCTCCGCATTGATACATCGACGCTTATCGAGCTGATGGAGCAGAGTCCTCCCCTGCGTGCGCTTCTCAAGCTCTATGTGCCGACGTTCATAGTCTAGCTGGCGCACGGCATTGTCTGCCATGTGCATCACCAGGTCGAGACCCGTGTCGCGCACTGGCTGCTGATGTGCCACGACCGCATCGACGGAGACGAAATCATGGCAGTGGGGGGGAGGGGGTGAAACTGTCAGGGGTCGCCCATAGCCGAGGCGCGTTTCGTGAACCTGGATGCCGGTCGACGGACTTCGGAGCGGAACCGCCTTTGCCGCGTTGCGGTTCGATTAGAAGGGGATGATAGTGCGCGTGAATGTGGCCGTTCCATTGTTGCTGGCCGGCTCGCTGGGCCTGTCTGCATGCGAGGTTCGCACCAATCCATCGAGTCAGCATGAGGCTGGGGGAACGGTTTCCCAACCAGCCTGGACCGAGGCTTTGGTGGGCCAGCTCAGGAAAGCCATGGAGGCCCGTGCGGCTCACGGTCTCGACCGCCTGCCGTTTCCGCTCGAGCAGCGATCGGGCACAGCGGGTCGCGACGCGGCGTTGACGAAGGCCGCGCTCGCATATGCGGGCACGTTGGCTCGCGGGGCGGCCGATCCGACAAAGCTCTTCGACATCTACACCGTCCCACGCCCGCAAGTTGATCTTCGGGCGGGTCTTGCGCGCGCGATGCAGGAAGGAAAGCTGGACGAGTGGCTGGAGAGCTTGGCGCCGGGGGACGAGAATTACCGCAGGCTGTCGCAGGCCTATGTTGCGCTTCGAAAGTCGAGCAACGCGCCTCCCACGCCGATACCGGACGCGGGCAAGCCCATCGAACCGGGCAAGAGCGATCCGCGCATACCGGCTATCGCCGCGCAGCTCGTAGCCTTCGATTATCTCGACAAGGCCGCCGCCGGCGCTGTCTATACGCCGCCGATGGTGGCTGCGGTCAAGCGGATGCAGGCTGACTATGGCATCGATCCCGATGGGATGATCGGAACCGATGCGCTGGAGATCCTGAATCTCTCGGACGCGGACCGAGCGCGTGCGATCGCAGTCAACATGGAGCGGCTGCGGTGGCTCGAGAGAAACCCGCCGGCGACCCGCATCGATGTCAATCTCGCCGCCGCCCGATTGGCCTACTGGCGCGACGGCAAGCTCGTCGACACGCGCAAAGTGGTTGTCGGCGAACCGGAGACCGCGACCCCGCAGCTTGGATCGCCGATCCTGCGGCTGGTTGCGAACCCCACCTGGACCGTGCCGCGCTCGATCCAGCGCAAGGAGCTCGCCGGCAAGGGCGCCGGCTATCTCCGTCGCAACAACATGGTGTGGAAGGATGGCTGGATCGTCCAGCAGCCGGGTCCGAAGAACGCGCTTGGGCTTGTGAAATTCGACATGCAGAACGAGCAGTCCATCTATCTGCATGACACGCCCGCCAAGGCGCTGTTCTCCGAAGTGCAGCGGCAGCGCAGCCATGGCTGCGTGCGCGTCGAGGACGCTCTTGGCTTCGCCGAGATGCTCGCACGCGATCAGGGCGTTGATGCCGAATGGCACCGGGCCCGCGCCACGGGCAAGGAGAGCTACGTCGCGCTGCCGCAACCCGTACCGGTCCGCATGCTCTACCAGACGGTGCTCTTCGACGATTCAGGCGAGCCGGTGGTGCGCTCCGATCCCTATGGATGGAATGATCGCGTGGCGAGCGCGCTCGGCTTCCCGGCAAGCACGGGCCTTCGGGTGAAGACACGTGCGGCTGACGTCGGGCCCTGACGGCGATTGTGGCTGCTTGTCCAAGGGCTTCAGGCAGCCGCCGGATAGTCTTTCGCCAAGCTCATTACCGCGGATGAAGCGCGCGCCGCACCTCGTCGGTGACCGTGTAGACAGCCTGGCGCTGGGCACCGCGGTTGTGATGGTCGACGCGGTAGCCCTGATAGTGCCGCCGCACGAAGCCGGCCCTGACGAGTTCCGAAACCGCTCGGCTCACGTTCGTGCGCCCGGAGAGACGGATTCGCTTCTGAACCTCCGCGGCGATCAGCTGTTCGGCGGCGGCTATGTCGGATGGAAGCTCATTGCGCTGCTCGAGCTCCGATCGAACTTTCCTTGCGATCGCAAGACGGCGGGGATCCCGCCGGGCGACCGGAGCGAGGGCATCGCAGAGCCAGTCCCGCACCGGCACCTGGCGGTCCCCGTCACGGACGTAGGGGCCGGCCGAGCCGCTTTGTGTGCTCGCCTGCGCGATCAGATTGAGCACCATGAAGCTATAGCGTGGGCGTTCGCAAACCGCCGTCAGGCGATCGAGAAGAGCCGGCAGGTCCAGCGCGGGTGCGTCCTGCGATGCTGATCGATCCGCATCGGTGGCGGCGGCGAAGAAGTCCGGCTGGAACATGAGAACGAATCAAGCACATCTTGATTCCCATGTGAATCCCCCTTCTTGCGGTAGGTCGGACTTTCCGAGGTTTCGCGCATCGAGTTTCGCGACTGCGGAGTCTTCAGAAAGCGCCTGGCGTGCTCGACCTCAGCGCGATGTGCGGTCATCGCCTTCGGGATCGTCAAGCCAGGCCGGGATGTCGCGGTGCGCGTCGAGCACGCGCCAGACATCGATGTGATCGTCCCGCTCAACGTAGAAGACGAGCCACGGAAAGCGGGCGAGCCGGCGATGTCGCAGACCGGGCAGGGCCAGTTCATGTGCGTAGCGCGGGGAACCGATCCCGGGTTGCTCGCCTATCATGCGGTAAGCTGCTTCGAGCGTATTCACGAAGCGAAGCGCGATCTCCGGCCCGGCCTCGCGCGCATAATGGTCAATAGCGTTTTCGACGTCGCGATGAGCCTGTTCGCGCGGAACGACCCGCTTGGCGGTCATGCCGTGCGGCGAGCCCGCGCGCGCAGCCCCTCGAAATACGGGTCGTCCGCTGGATCGCCCGGGGCAGATTCGGCACCGTCGAGCAGCAGCCGGCGCAACCGCTGGCGATCCTGGTCCTTGCGGATGAGTTCGCGGACATACTCGCTGCTTGTGCCGTAGCCGCGGCCCGCGACCTGCTCGTCCACGAATGCCTTGAGGGTGTCGGGCAGCGAGATGTTCATCGTGCTCATGGCGTTCTAGATACGCAGTTTGGCAAAATTTGGCAAGGTGAGCCGCCCGTCGTGCGTCTTCTGACGACTAGATCCGACAATTTCCCGATGCGAGAAGCCCGGGGATGAACAGCTGTGGCACTTTACCGGCGGGGTAAAGTGCCACGAGCGGTTGTCTTCGCGGCGAGAAACTGTGGGGGAGGTGATCGGCGCAGTGGGGAACAGGCGGGCGGGTAACGCTCGCCAGGCTCCTCGAGCAGGGTAGCGGCTGACCGGCACCTGCATGATTGACTGATCTAGCTCAGCGACGAATACATGTTTTATCCGGCACCCTTTCTGGCGGGGCGCCGTGGGGCAGCAATCCAGGCTTTGCTGGGTGCTTTGTCGGCATGTCCGACGAGGGTTGCTCCATCCCCGCGATACATCGTCAGGCGGCGCGGGTCGCGCAGAACGGTCGGGGGAACCCATGCTCGAAGGGGGCAAGTTGTACGATGAATAGCGAAGAACCTGCTGGAACGGGAGTGCCGGGCCTTGATGACATCCTCGGTGGAGGGTTGAGCCGCGGCAGAGTCTTTCTCCTCGAGGGCCTGCCGGGAACGGGCAAGACCACGGTCGCGATGCAGTTCCTGCTCGAAGGGGCCCGGAACGGAGAGAAGGTGCTGTATCTGACGCTCTCCGAAAGCGAGGAAGAGCTGCGCGCCGCCGCCGCAGCGCACGGGTGGGCGCTCGACGGCGTCGAGATCGTCGAGTTGATCTCCCCCGATAGCCTCGTTGACGAGAAGCAGCAGCAGAGCTTGCTCTACTCGTCGGACCTCGAGCTGGTGGAGACGACCCGGAGAATATTCGAAGCCTTCACGCGATCGAAGCCCGACCGGCTGGTCCTCGACAGCCTCTCGGAAATCAGACTGCTGTCGCAGAGCTCGCTTCGCTACCGGCGACAGGTCCTCGCGTTGAAGCACTATTTCGCGGGCCAGGGTACGATCGTGCTGATGCTCGACGACATGACGACGGAGACCGAAGACAAGACCGTTCACAGCGTCGCGCATGGTGTGGTCTGCCTGGAGGAGCTCGCAAGAGAATACGGTCCGGAGCGCCGGCGGATCAGGGTCGCCAAATATCGCGGGCGAGGCTTTCGCGGCGGCTATCACGACTTCGTCATCGAACGAGGCGGCGCCCGCGTATTTCCGCGCCTGATCTCGGCCGAGCACCGGTCCAGCTTCGAGCGCGACAAGGTCACGACCGAGATCGCCGAACTGGACGCGCTGACGGGGGGTGGTCTGGAGCGTGGATCGAGCGTGCTGATCCTGGGCCCTGCAGGAACGGGGAAGTCTCTGCTCGTGCTGACGTTCGTCGCTGCGGCCGTGAAGAAAGGAGAGAAGGCGGCGTTGTTCGTGTTCGACGAGGAGGTCGGACTCCTGGCCGAACGGGCAAGAGGGCTTGGAATCGACATCATCGCGATGATGGACGCCGGTGCCTTGCAGGTCGAGCAGATCGACGCCGCCGAGCTCACCCCCGGAGAGCTTTCAGCGCGGGTCCGGAAATGCGTCGAGGAGAATGGCGCGAGGACGGTGGTGGTGGATAGCCTTAATGGTTACCAGGCCGCGATGCCGGGCGAGAACGCCCTGGTGCTGCACATGCACGAGCTGCTGCAGTATCTGAACCGCCAGGGCGCAACGACGTTCGTCACCATCGCGCAGCGCGGGCTGGTCGGCAATACGCAATCTCCCGTCGATGTCACCTATCTCGCCGACACGGTGATCATGCTGCGCTACTTCGAGGCCCGCGGCCGTCTTCGCCGGGCGATTTCGGTCGTGAAGAAGCGAACCGGTGCGCATGAAGACACCATTCGCGAATATAGCATTGGCGCCGAAGGGGTCCGGATCGGCGAAGCGCTGGTCTCGTTCCAGGGAATGGCGCGCGGCGTGTGCAGCCTCTTCGGGGATGCACCTGAGCTGATCGAAGAACGCCATTGATGCCCGAACATTCCGAGCGCGCGCTGATCCTCGCGCCTTTCGGCCGGGATGCAGACGTCGCCGCATCCGTTTTGGCGAACGCGGGCATCACCGCGCTCGAATGTCCCTCGGTCGCCCGGCTGGTCGAGGAGATCCGGGCAGGCGCAGGCCTCGCGGTGGTCACCTCGGAGGCGCTGATCGGTGCCGACACCGGGTCGCTACAGGCATGGATCGCGGACCAGCCAGAATGGTCCGATTTTCCGTTCGTTCTGCTCGTGCACCAGGGCAGCGGGCTCGAACGCAACCCCGAGGCTTCCCGCTTGCTGGAGCGGCTCGGGAACGTCAGCTTCCTCGAACGCCCCTTCCATCCGACTACCCTCATGAGCCTGGCGCGCGCGGCGCTGCGCGCCCGCCGCCGGCAATATGAGGCACGCGCGCGCCTCGAGGAGCTGCGTAGCCTCGCCGGCTCCCTTGAGCGCAAGGTCGAGGAGCGGACCGCCGAGCTAACGTTGGGCGAAGCGCGGATGCGGGCGATTTTCCAGACCAACAATCAATATCAGCTGCTCATCGATCTCGATGGGACCGTCCTCGACGCGAACGCCACGGCGCTGGCGGGGATCGAAGCGCGGCTCGAGGATGTGGTCGGCAAGCTCCTCTGGGAGACCCCGTGGTTCGCGCATTCGCCCGACCTCCACAACGCCGTGAAGGCTGGTGTGCTGCGCGTCGCAGCGGGCGTGAGTTTGCAAAAAGAATTGACCATCCATCTTCCGATCGGCCCGCGCTCGTTCGACGTGGGCATGCGGCCGATGCGTGGTCCGCAAGGCGATACGCTGGCACTCATCGTGGAAGCGCTCGACATCACCGACCGCAAGCGTGCCGAGGAGGCGCTCCGTCAGGCGCAGAAGCTCGAGGCGATGGGTCAGCTTACCGGCGGCGTCGCCCACGACTTTAACAACCTGCTGACGCCGATGGTGGGCGGGCTAGACATCCTGAGTCGCAGCGGAGTTGGCACGGAGCGCCAGCGCCGCCTCATCGAGGGTGCCATACAGTCGGCCGAGCGGGCGAGGGCGCTCGTGCAGCGGCTGCTGGCCTTCGCGCGGCAGCAGCCGTTGCAGCTCCGCGCGGTCGATATCGGCACGCTGGTGCGCGGCATGGCCGAACTGGTCGGATCGACGATCGGGCCAAGAATCAGCCTGGTGATCGAGATGCCGGAAGGGCTGCCTTCCGCACGCGCCGATCACAACCAGGTCGAGATGGCGCTCCTCAACCTTTGCGTGAACGCGAGGGACGCGATGCCCGAAGGGGGCACGCTCCGCATCTCGGCATCTGCCCGGCATCTCAGCGCGGAAAATGATGAGGGCCTGAGCGCCGGCAGCTATATCAGCCTCGCGGTCTCGGATACCGGGATCGGTATGGATGAGGAGACGGCCAAGCGAGCCGTGGAGCCGTTCTTTTCGACCAAGGGGCTGGGCAAGGGGACAGGGCTTGGCCTTTCGATGGCGCATGGCCTTGCGCGGCAACTCGGCGGAACCCTCACGATCACGACCGCTCCCGATGCAGGGACCCGGGTGGAGATTCTCCTTCCCGTGTCGACGGAGACCCCGCAGCGCGCGGCGCCAAAGATCGAGGGAGTGCTGCCCCAGGAGGGAACCGCCCTTCTTGTCGACGATGACGATCTCGTCCGCTCGAGCATCAGCCAGATGCTTTCCGCGATCGGCTATGAGGTGACCGAGGCGAAATCGGCGGAGGACGCCCTGGAGCTGGTGAAGTGCGGCATGAACCCGAGCGTCGTGGTCACCGATCATCTGATGACAGGGATGTCGGGCGTTGCCCTCGGCCGCGCGCTGCGGGCGCGCACACCCGTCCTGATCGTCTCGGGCTATGCCGAGAGCAGCGAGATCACTCCGGACTTTCCGCGCCTCATGAAGCCCTTTCGGCAGGACGAACTGGCCGCGAAACTTGCCGAAATCCGGGCGGCGGCGAGCGCGAGCGGTGACACCGCCTAGACGAAAGGCACTGGGTGTTCGGATGGGGGCCTTGCGGCCCCCAATCCTTTAATAGTCCATCGCGGGAACCGGCGCCGGCTTTTCGTCCTTCGGCAGCTCCGCGACGAGCGCCTCGGTCGTGATGAGCAACCCTGCAACCGACGCCGCATCCTGAAGAGCGGTGCGCACGACCTTGGCAGGGTCGATCACGCCGGCGCGGACGAGATCTTCATACTCGCCTGTGGCAGCGTTGAAGCCCCAGTTGTAGTCCGATCCCTCGCCGAGCTTCCCGACCACGTAGGCGCCGTCCTCGCCGGCATTGTCGACGATCTGGCGCGCCGGCGCCTTCAAGGCGCGGCGGACGATCTCGATCCCGGCCTTCTGGTCGTCGTTGGCCGCGGAGAGGCTTTCCAGCGCTTTGACCGCGCGCAGCAACGGGATGCCGCCTCCGGGCAGGATGCCCTCCTCGACCGCAGCGCGCGTGGCGTGGAACGCATCGTCTACCCGGTCCTTCTTCTCCTTCACCTCGACCTCGGTGGCGCCGCCGACACGGATCACGGCGACGCCGCCGGCGAGCTTGGCGAGCCGCTCCTGCAGCTTCTCGCGATCATAGTCGGAGGTGGTCGTCTCGATCTGCTGGCGGATCTGCGCGGCGCGGCCGTCGATGTCCGACTTCTGGCCGGCGCCATCGATGATCGTCGTGTCGTCCTTGTCGATCACCACCTTCTTGGCGCGACCGAGCATGTTGACGGTGACGTTCTCGAGCTTGATGCCGAGGTCCTCGCTGACGACATTGCCGCCGGTGAGGACGGCGATGTCCTCGAGCATCGCCTTGCGCCGATCGCCGAAGCCCGGCGCCTTGACGGCCGCGACCTGGAGCCCGCCGCGCAGCTTGTTGACGACCAGGGTAGCC
>PKED01000162.1 GCA_002863155.1 Sphingomonadaceae bacterium
TGCGGCGATCCGTGCTTCTTCCTGCGCGCGCGCTTCGGCATGACGGCGTTCGAGCGCGCGCTGCCCTTCGGCCGCCGTTGCTGATTCTTCCGCTCGGCGGCGTTCGAGCGCGGCAAGCTCGAGCGCGGCGCGGTGCCGGTCGCTGAACAGGCGCGTCTGGCCCGAATTCAGAATGGTCTGAATGATGACGAACGTCACGATCGCGACGGCGTAGATCCATGGCACGGCGACTGATGGCAGCAGGTTGAGCCACAGCCGCAACCCCAATATACCCATGAAAAAAAGGATCGCGCCGGGCATCAGCGTCAGCATCATGCCCCCGACGCACATCACCGCGACCGTCATGCAGGCAATGCCGATCCGGTCTTCGGCAAGCGGCGCCATGTCGAGCGCGGAAATCACGAAGAACCAGGCACACGCGTTCAACGCCGCATAGATATACACGCGGCGGTTCAGCGTCGCGATCGGCATTGCGGCTCGATAATCGCGGTTTGGGCCGAAAAAGGCCCGAATCGAAGCAATAACCGCGAACATCGGCAGCGTCGCAAGAATCATCCAGGGCTGACCGAAGCGCAGCGCATAAACGGTGCACATGGCGAGCGGCACGAAGATGTTGGTGCTGCCAAAACCGATCAGTGTGTCGACGGTCGCCCGGACGCGATCCGGGCGGCTCAAAGAATCGATACCGACGAGCCGTAACAGGTCGTTCAGCGACCCGCACATTTCCCAAAGCTTGATCACCCGGCTTTGACCGCTTCTCTCCCGCATCGGTTGCGCTTAGCGCGAACTGGTAAATGAACCGGTAAGATGTTGCCGCCGATGCTGGCGTGACGTTGCCGCCGCCCCGCCCTATATCGCGACCATGAGCAATCGCTTCGCCGGTCTTCCCAACCGCCGTATGATCATCGATCGGCGGGTTCTCGCCGATCGGCTGAAGGCGCTCGAAGGCAAGGATCCGATCAGGCTGCGCGTGGCCGCGACCGATTTGCTGAAGAACGCTCTGGCGAACGGCCGGGCGGAGATCGCGAAGCGGCTGGTCGAGCACCCATCGCGCGGGCTGGAGGCAGCGCATGCTCAGGCGTTTCTGATCGATCAGATCCTGCGGCTGCTTTATGATTTCACCACCGAAAGGCTGTACCCGCGCAGCATTGCGACGACGGGCGAACGGCTCGTGCTGATGGCGGTCGGCGGCTATGGCCGGGGCGAAATGGCGCCGCATTCGGATGTCGACATCGCTTTCCTCACACCGTGGAAGCAGACCGGATGGGCCGAACAGATCATCGAATCGATGCTTTATGCCTTGTGGGACCTCGGCCTGAAGATCGGTCATAGCGCCCGTTCGCTCGATGAGATGGTGCGCCAGGCCCGGGCCGATGTGACGATCCGCACGGCGCTGCTCGAGGCGCGCTATGTCTGGGGCGACACGGCGCTCTATGACGAAGCCGCACGCCGGTTTCGCAGCGAAGTGCAGGCGGGGAGCGCGCGAACCTATATCACCGACAAGCTTGCCGAGCGCAACGAACGCCACAAGAAGATGGGCGACAGCCGCTATGTCGTTGAGCCCAATGTCAAGGAGGGCAAGGGCGGCCTGCGCGACCTGCATACGCTGTTCTGGATCGGCAAATATGTCCACAATGTCGACAGCGCGGCAGGACTCGTCGATGCCGGGTTGCTGACTGCCGCCGAATACCGCCAGTTCCACCGCGCGGAGAATTTCCTGTGGGCAGTCCGCTGCCATCTCCACTGCATCACCGGACGCGCCGAGGATCGGCTGACCTTCGACGTTCAACGCGAGATTGCCGAGCGCATGCGCTATGCCGATCGCCCCGGCGCGTCGCGGGTCGAACGGTTCATGCGGCACTATTTCCTGCAGGCGAAGATCGTCGGCGACCTGACCGGCGTGTTCCTGTCACAGCTTGACGATGCCTTTGCCGCGCGGGGTCGCCGGTTCGGGCTGCCGATGCTGATGCGGCGCCCGCGCAAGCTGAACGGCTTCGTCCTCGATCGCGGGCGGCTGGCGATGCCGTCGGACGATTTCTTCGCCGCCGATCCGGTGCGGCTGATCGACCTGTTCGCGCTGGCCGACAAACATGGGCTCGAAATCCATCCGCTCACCATGCGCGCCGCCGCTCGCGACGCGAAACTGGCGGACGATGTGCGCGACGATCCCCGCGCAAATGCGCTGTTCCTCGATGTGCTCACCTCGAGGCGCGATCCCGAGACGGTGTTGCGCTGGATGAACGAGGCCGGCGTGTTCGGCCGCTTCGTGCCCGATTTCGGCCGCGTCGTCGCACAGATGCAGTTCGACATGTATCACCATTATACGGTCGACGAGCATTCGATCCGCGCGATCGGGCTGCTCGCCCGGATCGAGCGTGGCGAGTTGCAGGACGACCACCCGCTTGCTGCGAATATATTGCGCAACATCGTCTCGCGCCGCGTCCTTTATGTTGCGGTATTGCTGCACGATATCGCCAAGGGGCGCGGCGGCGACCATTCGGTGCTGGGCGCCGAAGTCGCGATGCGGCTATGCCCGCGCCTGGGGCTTTCCAAGGCGGAAACCGAAACGGTGGCGTGGCTGGTTCGCTGGCACCTGCTGATGTCGGCGACCGCGTTCAAGCGCGATCTCGCCGATTACAAGACGATCATCGATTTCGCCGCGGCCGTACAGAGTCCCGAGCGATTGCGCTTGCTGCTCGCGCTGACCGTCGTCGATATTCGCGCGGTCGGACCGGGCGTGTGGAACAGCTGGAAGCGGCAGTTGCTGACCGACCTTTATGAATTGGCCGAGGAGTTGCTGCGGCTGGGCCATAAGGAAAAAGGCCGGGGTGAGCGGATTGCGGCCAAGCAGGAATCGCTCGCCGCCACACTTGGCTGGAGCGCGTTGGCCTTCGACAAGTTTGTCGCGCGCCTGCCCGAAGCCTATTGGATCGCCGAGCCCGACGACGTGCTTGCCAGCAATGCGCGGCTGATCGCGATGGCGGACGAAGCCGAACTGTCGATCGAGGCGAAAGTCTATCCCGATCGCGGCGCGACGCTCGTCACGCTTTACGCCGCCGACCATCCCGGTCTGTTCTATCGTGCGGCCGGCGCCATCCATCTGGCCGGCGGCAACATCATCGATGCGCGCATCCACACCACCCGGGACGGCATGGCGCTGGACAATTTCCTCGTGCAGGATCCGTTCGGCCGTCCGTTTGACCGGCCCGAACAGCTCGCCCGGCTTAAGGCGACGATCGAGGATGCGCTCGCCAACCGAAACCGGCTTGCCGAGCGGCTGAAGGCAAAGCCGTTGCCGCGCATGCGCGCCGAGGCATTCGACATCGCGCCGGTGGTGCTGATCGACAACAACGCCTCCAATCGCTTCACCGTGGTCGAGGTGAACGCGCGCGACGGCCCGGCGCTGCTCAACCGGCTGGCGCAGGCGCTGTTCCAGTCAAAGGTCACGATCCATTCGGCCCATGTCGCGACCTATGGCGAACGCGCGGTCGACACATTCTACCTCACCGACCTGCTCGGTGAGAAAATCGGCAACGGCCAGCGGTTGCGCGCAATCGAACGGCGCCTGCTGGCCGCGGCCGCGAATGAACAGGGCTGGGCCGAGGCGGCCTGACAGGCGCGGATACGAAAGAGGAGAGGGACAATGGCTGTATTGGCGATTGGCGGCTTGTTTTTTCGGTCGAAGGACCCGGACGGGCTATCGTCCTGGTATCGCACGCATCTCGGCATCGGCGCAGGCTGTGCCGCCGCCGACACAGGTCCGGCTGAAGAATGGTCTTGGAAGACGCAAGGCGGCCCGGTCGTGTTCGCGCCGTTCAAGGCCGACAGCGATTATTTCGCCGCCGACAAGCAATATATGCTCAACCTGCGCGTCGACGACATTGACGGCATGATCGAAGCGCTGACCGCCGCCGGCATTGCGGTCGAGACCCGCGCCGAATGGGATTCGGCCGAGATCGGGAAATTTGCGCGGCTGCATGATCCCGAGGGGAATGCGATCGAGCTTTGGCAAATGCCGGGCGGCTGAATGACGGCAGCGCCCGCGATCAGGTCGCTGCGACCGTCGCTGCAATGGGCAGGCCGCGTTCCTGGCTTCGTGGCATCTCAGTAGGCAACACCGACTCTGCTGGATCGCGCGACCAGGCATCCGGCCGCGGCTGAGCGTTCAGCGCGGCGGCGATGGCGTCCGCCGCTGCCGATGCGCCCGATTCGCTCGCGATCGCGTCGGCAACCACCCCCGCGCGCTGGGTGAAACGCTCATCGTCGAGCAACGCGCGCAAGAGCGGCGTCGCCCGATCGGCAGTGAAGCGGCTGCCGCACAGCGCATATCCAAGGCCCCGCCGGGTGATCCGGGCGCCATGATCGAACTGATCGCCCATATGCGGCACGACAAGCTGCGGCTTGCCGGCGCGCATCGCCTGCCCGGTCGTGCCAACGCCTCCGTGATGGACGATCGCGACGCTGCGCGGGAACAGCACCGAGTGACGAGCATAGGGGCACCAGTGCAGCTGCGAATCGCCGCGATCGGACGTCTCGCGCCCGGTCAACATCACCGCGCGACACCCGAGCCGCCGGGCGACTTCGGCCGCCTCTTCGTAGAATGAACCCGCGCCATGGACCGCGAAGGTGCCAAGCGTGAAGACGATGGGCGGCAGCCCCGCCGCCAGAAATGCTTCCAGCTCGGCGTCAAGCCCTTCGCCCGCCACCGCATTGCCGTCGAACAGCGGAAAGCCGACGACCTGTGCCTTGGGTGACGCATCGGGCGGGAGCGCGCCAAGCTGTTCGGAATAGGTGCCGAGCACCAGCAGCGCCTGGTTCTGCGGTTCGAGCAGCCGCCGCGCGCGCCGGGCATCGACACCGCTCGACACCCGCACGCGATTGACTTCGCGCCGGTACAAAAGATCGACGATGTGCCGCATCGTCGCATAGACGCTGCGGTTCCAAAGGCGCCCGACGGGACCGACCGGCGCCTGCTTCATCATCCAGAAATCGGGGGTCTTGGGCGGATCATAGGCCGACAGCATCGCCATCGGCTGCAAGACGATCGACACCAGCGGGATCGAATCGCGCTCGCACACAATCGGTGCGGCGAGCGCGAAGATCGAGGCAACAATCGCGCACGCGCCCTGTGCCACGTCGCCCAGCGCGCGGGTCGACGAGCCGAGCGACGGCAACAGCACCTGGTCCAGCATTTCGCGCTGGTCGTCCATGATCTGGCGCACGGCCTCTGCCTCATCCAGGCCCATCCGCGCGCGTATTTCGTCAAACGCCGGCAGCACTGGTTCGGCTTCGAGACCGGCGGCGCGGCATTCGGCGAGGTGATCGTGGCCAACCGCCATCACGGGGTGGAAGCCCCGCGCCTTCAGCGCCAGCGCAATCGCAATGAACGGATGGAGATCACCCCGCGTGCCAATCGTGGTGAGAACGATTTTACGCATGATAATCCCGCGTGCAGCGCCGCTGTACCTTCGTCAACATATCAAGTCGCAACCATCGTCGCGCGGCAGGGACCGGGCGGCTTATTTCGGGGCGAGCACCATCAACATCTGGCGCCCCTCCATTCGCGGATAGGCCTCGACCTTCGCGTGTTCGGCGACATCGGCCTGGACGCGCTGGAGCAGCGCCATGCCGAGCTGGCCATGGCTGAGCTCACGACCCCGGAAGCGGAGCGTGATCTTCACCTTGTCGCCCTCTTCGATGAATTCCGCCACCTTTTTCATCTTGGTGTCGTAATCATGGTCGTCGATGTTCGGACGCATCTTGATCTCCTTGATCTCCTGCGTCTTCTGCGACTTGCGCGCGGCGTTGGCCTTTTTCTGGGCCTCGTATTTGAACTTGCCGACATCGAGGAATTTCGCGACCGGCGGGTCGGCGTTCGGCGAGACCTCGACCAGATCGAGCCCGACGGCCAGCGCCTGCTCCATCGCTTCGCGCGTGTACATCACGCCCAGATTTTCGCCGTCCTGATCGATCACGCGAACTTTTGGCGACACAATGAATTCGTTGAACCGCGGACCGTTGATCGGCGGAGGCGCGAGCGGGCGCCGGGTCATGGGAGGACGTATGAGTATTGCTCCTGTGATTTCGTAATGGTCTATCTTACGCGAGATTGCGCGATTTGGGAAGTTCGGTCGGTCGCGCGGCGCGGAATCAGCTTCGCGCCAGATCGGGCGGGGTCGCCTCCCGCTCGAGCATCGCCACCAGATCATCGAGCGAGATCATCTGCTGCCGCTCACTGCCCAATTGGCGCAGCGCGACGGTCCCCTCCTCCGCCTCGCGCTTGCCGACAACGATCAGGTTGGGAACTTTGGCCAGCGAGTGCTCGCGCACCTTGTAGTTGATCTTCTCGTTACGCAGATCGGTTTCGACGCGGATGCCCGCCGCCGCCAGTCGCGCCGCGACCCGATACGCATAGTCATCAGCGTCCGACACGATGGTCGCGACCACCGCCTGCACCGGCGCGAGCCAGAGCGGGAAGCGGCCGGCATAATGCTCGATCAGGATGCCGATGAAGCGTTCATAGGTGCCGAGGATCGCGCGGTGGAGCATCACCGGGCGGTGCCGCTCGCCATCCGCGCCGACATAGGTCGCATCGAGCCGCTCGGGCAGCACGCGGTCGGACTGGATCGTGCCGCACTGCCAGGTCCGCCCGATCGCGTCGGTCAGGTGGAATTCGAGCTTGGGCGCATAGAAGGCACCCTCGCCGGGCAGTTCCTCCCAGCCATAAGCCTCGGTCGCGCGGCCGGAGGCGACCACCGCGTCGCGCAGCTCAGCCTCGGCCTGGTCCCACATCGCATCGCTGCCGAAGCGCTTGTCGGGGCGCAGCGCGAGCTTGATCGCGTAGGAATCGAAGCCGAGATCCTTGTAGACGCTGTCGAGCAGGTCGCAGAATTGCTGCACCTCCTCGACGATCTGGTCCTCGCGGCAGAAGATATGGCCGTCGTCCTGGGTGAATTGCCGCACCCGCATGATCCCGTGCAAAGCGCCATGCGGCTCGTTGCGGTGGCAGCAGCCCATCTCCGCCATCCGCAGCGGCAGATCGCGATAGGATTTGATCCCCTGGCGGAAGATCAGGACATGCGCGGGGCAGTTCATCGGCTTGAGCGCCATCCACTCGGCCTTATCCGACACGACCGGGCCGTCATCGTCGACATTGGGCACTTCGTCTGGGATGACGAACATGTTCTCGCGGTATTTGCCCCAATGGCCGGACTGTTCCCATTGCCGCGCATCCATGATCTGCGGCGTCTTGACCTCGGCATAGCCCGCCGCGTCGATCCGGCGGCGCATATAGGCCTCCAGCTCGCGATAGATGCGATAGCCCTTGGGATGCCAGAAGACCGAGCCATGCGCTTCGGCCTGGAGGTGGAACAGGTCCATCTCCTGCCCGATCTTGCGGTGATCGCGCTTGGCGGCTTCCTCGAGCCGGATCAGATGCTCGGCGAGCTGCTTCTTGTTGAGCCAGCCGGTGCCGTAGATTCGGCTGAGCATCGCGTTGTTCTGGTCGCCGCGCCAATAGGCGCCCGACACGCGCGTCAGCTTGAACGCATCGGGATCGAGCTTGCCCGTCGAGGCAAGATGCGGCCCCCGGCACATGTCGAGCCAGTCGTCGCCCGACCAATAGACCGTCAGCGGCTCGTCGCCGGGCAGTTCGGCGGCCCATTCGGCCTTGAAGGTCTCGCCCTGCTGCTTCCAACGGCTGATCAGCGTCGCGCGGTCCCATACTTCGCGGCGGAGCGGCTTGTCGGCACGGA
This sequence comes from Sphingomonadaceae bacterium, assembly GCA_002863155.1. Classification (GTDB taxonomy): domain Bacteria; phylum Pseudomonadota; class Alphaproteobacteria; order Sphingomonadales; family Sphingomonadaceae; genus Sphingomonas. Next base: position 7,755 of record PKED01000162.1, read on the forward strand.
TGACCTGGCGCATCGCCTCCTCGATCGCGGGCAGGTCTTCCTCGGTGAAGGGGCCATGCTCGGCGCTCGGCGCGAAATCGTAATAGAAGCCGTCGTCGGTCGAGGGGCCGAAGGTGATCTGCGTGCCCGGAAACAGTTGTTGCACGGCTTCGGCCAGCACGTGCGCATAATCGTGCCGCGCCATTTCGAGCGCGTCCTTCTCGTCGCGGCTGGTGACGAGCGCGAGCTGCGCATCGCCCTCGAACGGGCGGCCGATGTCGCGCAGCTCGCCATCGACGCGCGCCGCAATCGCCGCCTTGGCGAGGCCGGGGCCGATCGCGGCGGCGATGTCCGCCGGAGTCGTCCCAGG
>PKED01000025.1 GCA_002863155.1 Sphingomonadaceae bacterium
CTCACACATACCCTTGGCTGCAGCACCACTCGGTCCCTCATGGAACAGTGGGATAGCCTTCCATGGCGGTGCGCACACGAGCTGTGCACACCCTTGCAGACAGGGATTTCTGCAGCAACTATTCGTCAGTTTCCATTTCCCATGTCGCTGACGACGTCGCGAAGCTGCGCGCCGAACGCGAAACGCTGAACCGGCTTGCGGCAATCGCGGATCAGTCGGAACCCAATCCGGTATGAACGTCGACGACGCCCGGCGCCTCCATGATTTGCGGGCCGCGTTGAAGCGGGCCAAGCCGAACGAACTGTTCTCGCTCGACGATGTCGCCCTGCTCTGGGGCACGTCGAAGAGCCGGTTCGTCACGGTGCGCGACCAGATGGCGACCTTTCCGGCGCCGCAGCCCGCACCCAAGGAAATGGGTCTCGCGCCCAAAGCCTATGTCTATCCGGCACGCGCCGCGATCGAGGCGATGCTGGCGCATGCGACGCGGCACGAAGATATCGACCGGGCCAAAGCGGAACGCACCGCAGCGATGCTGGGCCAGCGCCGCGTCGAGGGCGATGCAGCACCGCTGCACAACGTCAACGAGCTTCAGACCGTCAATCGCCTTGCCGCCGAGATCGAAGAGCGCGAGCGGGCCCAGGGGCTCTACATCCCCGTCGCGGACGTCGCAGCGGTTGCGGGGGAGTTGTTCTCTGAACTCTCGGAATTCGTGTCCGAGCTTGCCAACCGGATCGATCCGCACGGCAGCCTAGCACCCGATGTGCGCCTGTTGATCGCGGACCAGGGCAAGGAAGCGCTGTTGCTTCTGCACCGCCGGTTGAAGGATATGCTACGCGCCGATGCTGTCGCAAAAACAAATCGAGACCAGGCTGATCGCGCTGGGCAACCACGCGCACGACGGCCGCGCAAGGGAAGCGTTCGCCAGACGCCTCGATAACCTGTTGCCGCAGGGCTCGCTCACCATCAACCACTTCAACGATACGAAGCGGTACATGGTCAATCCCGGCGGCGAGCCGTTCCGCTTCGACAAGACCAAGACGCCCTACGTCCCCGGTATGTGCGACGCGATCGACACGCTCGGAGTGCAATGGGTCGCGGTCAAGGGGCCGGGCCGGTCGGCGAAAACCGTTGCAGCCGAAAGCATGTGTCTTCGCGACTGGGACAGCCACGCGAAGAAGAACGTGATCTGGTTCATGCAGGACGCGGACTCGATCACCGATTACATCGACGAGCGCGGCGAGGAAATGCTGCGCATCCACGACGGGGTAAATGAGCGCGTCCACTGGGGCGACCGCCGCTCCGGCCGTTTCAAGAAACGCATTGGCAGTTCGCTGCTGACCTATCGCCCGGCAACGGAGCGACACACCCGCGCCAAGGCCGCGCCGCGCATCGTCGCCGACGAAATCGACGCCTATACCAAGAAGATTCGCAAGGCGATCCTGCAGTTGATCACCACCCGGCAGGCCGAGTTCGGATCGGATGCCAAGGCCTATCTCGCGAGCCACCCCGACGCCGGACCGCAGGAAGGGATCGACCAAGTCTTGGCCGACTCCACGCTGCATCTCTGGCATGTCCGCTGCCCGCATTGTCACGGCGTCTCAGCGGTCGCGCGCGAAGCCGAGGATTGGGGCGTTCCCGTGCTGGACTGGAACGTCCCCGAGCTGATGAAGCGGGTCGAGGATCTGGAACGCGAGGCGTTCCTCGATCACGTCGCTGCCAATGTCGTGCTGTGCTGCCCCCATGACGGCTGCCATGCAACATTCGGCCCGGAGGAACGGCTTGCCGTGACGAACGGGGGCCGTTGGCTTCAAAAGCACCAGCGCTGGTTGCCCGATGGTACGGTCGAGGGTGAGCGCAAAGTCTCCAAGGGCATGGGCTTTGTCATTCACGGCTTCATGTCGCCGTTTTTCGATCTGTGCGAAACGGCGCGGGATTGGGCCAGCGCGGCGCTCACGGCGGAACTGGGCGACTCGACCCGCTTGAAAGAAGTCGTGGTCAAGAAGCTTGGCGAGACGTTCCGAGGCACGCGAGCCGAGGAAAAGGCGGACGACTGGAAGGTCGTGCAGGCCAGGCTGGCAGCACCCTATGCGCTCAAGACCGTCCCGGCAGGGGTCCGTTTCCTCACTGCCTTTGTCGACGTGCAGGGCGACCGATTCGAGGTTCGTGTGATCGGTTGGGACCTGACGCTCCAATCCTGGCTGATCGACGCGTACCCGATCAAGCAATGGCCCGCGATGCGGGGCCGGTCCGCGTTCGAGAACATCGCGCCGGCGACGCGCCTAAGCGACTGGGACGTGATCGAGGAGGCCGTGCTCGCCGCGTCCTATCCGCTTGCGTCCAATCCGGAGCGGGTATCGGCCGGCCTGCCCGAGTTGTTCCTGCCGATCGCCCGTACCGTGATCAACTCGGCGGGCGAGCCGGGCGTCACGAACAATGCTCGTGTCTGGCTCGCCAATACCCTGGCGCGCCAGCCTGGCGAGGGCAGGTTGATCCCCCCCTATCGCGTACTGCTGATGCAGGGCGCCGCGAACAAGAAGGGCGAGGTTTACGGCAAGCCGAAATTCTACGAATATGATGATCGTGGATCGAAGCTGAAAATACCGATCTATGAACGGCTCCCCAATGTCCATGAACTGAAGCGCATCATCGCGACGCGGATGAAGATCGCCGAGCCCGGACCGGGTCGGATGAACCTCCCCGCAGGCCTGCCGGCCCGCACGGTGCGCGAACTGGTGTCGGAGCGGCTGGTCAACGGCGACTGGGTCAAGATCAGCCGGTTCAACGAGACATGGGACGGCTGGGTCGCTTGTGAGGTGGGCCGCGCCACGCTGCGGCCGGAGCGGCGCGAGCTGTGGGCCGACGGCAATTCGCCCGACTGGGCGACGGCCCGGCCCCGCGGCGAAACAATCGAGACTATGCTTGAAGCGCCAATTTCGATATTTGACCGTCTCGCCGCGCTCAATGAAGGGGCTGGCTGAACTAGACAGCGGAGGCGTCGATGCGGCCCTATCCACCCGAGCTTTACGACGATGCCGCGCTGCTCGCCGAATTTCAGTCCTATCGTGCCGCGCGCAAGTCGGCGCTGTCGGGTCAGATCGCGGTGATCGCGGGTGAGGGACGTCGTCTCGAATATGCTCCGACGCAGCTCGGTGAGATCGATCGTGAGCTGCGCGAGATCGGTGTCGAAGCGCGGGAGCGCGGCTTGACCTGGGCGGGCCAAGGCGGCGCGATCAGCGTGGAGATCGGGTAATGGACGGGCTGCAGCAGGGTGAGATCATCAGCATCGGCAATGTCACGACGCTTGCCGCGAGCCTGTTCAAGAACATGGAAAGTTTTGGCGGCGACGTCTTCTATCGCCCGCCGACGATGTCGAAGAACCAGGAAGTCCGGTTGGCGCGCGACAAGATCGTGCGGCAGGCGCGCGATCTGGAACGCTATAGCGAGCTGGTCCGGGGCGGGCTGGACCGCAAGACCGATATGGTCGTGGGGCCACGGCTGCGGGTCCATCCCCAGCCCGATTTCGATCTGCTGGGCATCGACGACCCAGAGGCACGCAAGAAGTTCATCCAGCAGTGCAAGCGCTGGTTCAACAACTGGGCCTATGACGATCGCAAGCTCTGCGACGGCGAGGGGCATTACGATTTTGGCGGCATGATGTGGATGGCTTATCGGAACATGGAGGGACCCGACGGCGAGACCGGCGGGGTGATCCATTTCGACAAGGCCCGGCGCAAGCGGTATCGGACCCGCTGGGCGACCTATGTCACCGTCGTCGACCCGGACCGGATCGAATCGCCGCCGGAGTATGCCGGCAACGATCGCGTTTTCGAAGGCAAGCTGCTCGACCGCGACGGCCGCATGATCGGGATGTGGGTCCGGATCAGGCATCCGTCCGAGGGCGGGACCGACTTCAACGACTACCAGTTCGTGCCACGCGAGACGCCATGGGGCCGACCGATGGCATGGCACCATTTCGTGAAAACGCGGGGCGGGCAGCAGCGCGGCATCACGAACCTGGTCACGATCATCAAGCGTACCGGCATGCTCGATGCGTTCGACACGAGTTATGTCGCAGCGGCGGCCGTCAATGCCGAGCTTGCGACCTATATCCGTACCAAGTCGTCGTCGGCGGCCGTGGCTGAAAGTCTTGCCCCTGCCGCAAGCGATCCTGCTGCGACATGGTCGATGTTCGAGAACAAGGTCGGCTATTACGGCAAGGCCAAGTTCCGGATTGGTCGTGCCGGGCAGCGCCTTGCCGTGTTGCCGCCAGACGACGAAATCATGATGACCGCGGTCAACCGCGCGATCGGCGATCCGATGCCGTTCCGCAAGAGCCAGATCCGCGACATCGCGTCGTCGGTCGGCACCCCTTTCGCGATGACGGCGCAGGATTACAGCGAAGCGAATTATTCGTCGGAGCGCGCGTCAAAGCTCGACTCCTGGCTCGGGGTGACGCGCCAGCGAGTCCATTTCAGCGCATCGCCGCCCACGCTCATCTATTCGGCCGTGATCGAGGAAGCCATTGCCGAGGGTTGGATCGAGTTCGATCCATCCTGGCCCAGTTTCCAGGAAAACCGTGCCGCCTATTGCGCGTGTACGTGGACTGGCCCGGGCATGGGCTGGATCGATCCGCAGAAGGAAGCGAATGCGTACCAGACGCTGCTCGACATTAAGGTAACGAGCCGTCAGCGCATCGCGGCGGAACGCGGCGACGACGCCATGGAGATTTTCGACGAACTCGCGATCGAAGCCGACGAAGCCGAAGCGCGCGGGCTCGATCTGACGGTCGCGATGCCGGGGCTCCAAACGGTCGATCCCGCCAATCCCGACGATAGCCCCGGCACGCCCGGCGAGCCGCCACAAGGAGACTGACCATGGCGACGCACCTGCCGCTAGTGATGCAGAACCTGTTCAATCGGCCGATCGCGATCAGCGAGCGCAATGCGCAGATGATCGTCGCCGCGCTGGCGGGGCGTCTCGATATCGCGTCGCTGACAAGCGATACGGTCACATTCGACCGGTCGGCGCTCAATGATATGGCGGCGCGGGGCCGGGCCGAGGCGCGGGAAGAGCGAATGCTCCGTGCCGAGCGCATGCAGACTGGCCCCGATGGGCCGATGATCGTCCCACCGTCCGAATGGAGTTGGGAGTCGCAGTATCGCGGCAAACCCTATGCGGTCAGCGCCAGCGGTATCGCGATCATCGACGTGCTCGGCACGCTGACCCGGACATGGGGCTGCGATCCCTATTCCGGATCGACGGGTTATGACGGCATCTGGACTAAGCTGGCCTATGCGATGGATGATCCCGTCGTAAAGGGCATCTGGCTCAGGATCAATTCTGGCGGCGGTGCGGTCGACGGCCTGTATGATCTGGTCGATGCGCTCTGGCGGTGCAGCCTGCGCAACGGCGGCAAGCCGATCTGGGCATTTGCCGGCGATTATGCCTATTCTGCCGCATACGCGCTCGGCATGGCGTGCGATCGGTTCATGACGTCGGCACTGGGCGGCGTCGGCTCGATTGGCACGCTTGCAATCTTCATCGACTATACCGCCATGCTCGACGTCGAGGGAATCAAGGCGACGATTTTCCGGGCGCCCGACCGCAAGGCGATCGGGTTGGGAGGGCTTGAACCGCTTGATGACCCAGAGATGGAGAAGATTCAGGCGCAGATCGAGGAAGCAACGGACTATTTCCAGGAGCGCGCCGCGCTTTATCGCGGTGTCTCAAAATCGGCTATTTCCGAAACGAGAGGAAATGATTATACGGCTCGCCAAGCCAAGGCCATCGGCTTGATCGACGACATCCTGCGCGAGCAGGACGCGTGGTCAGAATTCGAGCGATTGATCGCTCAATGAGGAAGGGCCTTGGATATGTCGCTGTTCGCAAAGATGCTCAGTTCCGCTGCCGCTCCCGCCGCAGTCACGCTGCCATCTGGTGTGGCGCCCGGCGCTGAGGCCGGTGCGATCGAGCTGAGCGCCGACCGCGTCGAGGCGGCGCTGCAGTCGGCGAAGGCCGAGGGTGTCGCCGAGGGGGCGCAGGCCGAGCGCGAACGCAGCGCCGCCGTTTTCGCCAGCAACGAGGGCAAGGCGAACATGACGATGGCGGCATGGATGCTCGGCGCGAACCCCGCCGCATCGGCGGACTCGATAATCGCACAGCTCAAGACGATGCCGGCGCAAGCAGCGATGACTGCACCGGCCACCGCCGAAACGACCTCACAGCAGCAACAGGAAATGCAGCAGCAGCTCGCAACGGCACCGCTGGTCGACCTGAACGGCGGCAAGCCCGGCGCCAACGCGAACGACGGCGGGTCGGGCGCCGAAGATCCCGACAAACTCTGGGATTCGATCCAGAAGCCCGAGAACCAGGCCTCGGTGGCACGCGGTGGCATGGTTTACGGCCAGCGGACCGGCAACTGATCAACCTCTTGCGGGAGCGACGAACATGGGCGTTTTGAAGACCACCAGCGAACCCAAGGGTGCGGGTCACTTCATCTCGGGTGATTTTGAGCCGAACCAGTCGGCGGAACAGATCACCTTGTCCGCCACCGCAGCCCTGCTGCTGTCGGGCACGATGCTGGGTCAGGTCAGTCGCGGCAACCAGGCCGTTGCGGCCGTCGCCAATGCGGGCAACACCGGCAACGGCGTCTTCGCCGCCGCGCCGACCGCCGATGCCGGGGTCGCGCCCGGCGATTACACGCTGACCGTGATCGAACCCGCCGCGAACGGCGGCACGATCCAGGTCCAGCGTCCCGACGGCACCGAGGATGGTATCGCGCGGATCGGCGTCGCCTATAACGGCGCGGTCAATTTCACGCTGAACGATGGCGCGGTAGATTTCATCGCCGGCGACGGCTTCAAGATAACGGTCAGCTATGCGGCTGGATCGGGTCAATACAAGCCGATCGACCCCGCCGCGCTCGACGGGTCGCAGAATTTTGCAGCGATCCTCTACGAGGGTCGCCCCGTCTCCGCGGCGACGCAGCGCGGGGTCGGCGTGGTTCGCGGGCCCGTCGTCGTGAACGGCAACCTCATCACTTATGCCGTCGCCATGAACGACGCGCAGAAGAAGGCGATCGAAGCGCAGGCCGCGCTGGTCGGGGTAATGATCCGCCGCTGATGCGGGGGAGGGCTTGAACTTTTGAAAGCTCGAGGGAGCAGCGACAATGGAAACCGTACTCGACATCTTCCGGAACGACGCTTTCAGCTACACGTCGCTGCAGCGTGTCGTCGACAATGCGCCGTTCGTCCCGCAGGCGCTTGGCGACATGGGGATTTTCGATCCCAAGCCGATCGATACGGTCGAGGTGCTGATCTATGAAAAGGACGGTGGCTTCGCCATCATCCCGATCACCGAGCGCGGCGCCCCCGATATTCAGCAGCTTCGCCGCCAGGGTCGGCTGTACGGGCTGGTCACGGTCCGCTTGTCGAAGAAAGACACGCTCTACGCCGGCGAGCTTCAGGGTTTCGCCAACATGGCGCTCCCCGAGAGCCTCCAGTTGCGCAATGCGGCGCAGGAAGTGGCCGACCGGACCTCGCAGCTCCGGACCGACATGGAGGCGACCAAGGAGTATCACCGGCTCGCCGCGCTGCAGGGCAAGCTGCTCGATGCCGATGGTTCGGTCGTGTTCGACTTCTTCGACGTGTTCGGTGTCGCCCAGGCGCCGGTGATCAACACCGATTTCACGTCGCCCGATCTCGGCGAAGACGAAGCGATGATGTACTTCCAGGAGAACATCTTCCTGCCGATCGCCAAGGTGCTCGAAAAGCGCTGGATGCCCAACAGCAGCGTCGGCGCGCTTGTCGGCGATGACTATTGGGGCAAGCTGATGCGGAACAAGGCTTTCCGCGAGATCTACAAGCTCGAGCAGCAGGGTCGCGTGCTCGCGCGGGCCGCCAATCCGCTCGCCGCGCCGAACGCTTGGACCACGGTCGATTTCGGCGGGGTGCGCTGGATGAACTATCGCGGCTCGAGCGG
>PKED01000177.1 GCA_002863155.1 Sphingomonadaceae bacterium
GATGTCGGTCGCCAACCGCATTTTGGGGTCGCGGTAGCGGACGGTGGTGCCGTCGACGACCGCGCGAACGATATTGGGCAGTTCGAGCGGCTTGGCGGGGCCCGCAAATGTCCAGCTGTTCTGGCTGCGGTCGGCATTCCATTCCAGGTCGATCGCACCGCCGTCGAGGGTCACGAACCGGGCACGGCGCCCGCCGAAGATGAAGCTGAGCGTGTCGAAGCGCGATTCGATACGCTTGGCCGCGAACAGATTGGCGCGGCTGGCAAAGCCGGGGTTCGACACGGTCATCCCCTCGGCCAGGAACTTCGCGTCGATGATATCGAAATAGAAGTTGAAGTCGCCCGCGACCTTCACCGTGCGACCGCTCGTCCGCGAGGCATAGTTTTCGAACGGATGTTTGAGGAAACGCCCCTTGGTGATGTAGAGTATCAGCCAGGCACCCACGATCAGCGCGATCAGCGTCAGGACGATCCGCACTGCCCATTGCACCGGCCCGACGCGGCGTGGCGGCGGCGGCACCGGGTCGCCATCGGCCGGCACGGTCATGGTGGCGTGTTCATTCATCAAGGGGTTAACCCTCCGCGCCCGTCGGCGTTCCCCGGCACCGGCCGGCGCCCGCAGCCGATGGTTGCAAAGCGAGCGCGCTTGCTCTATGCGCCCGCTTTTCCGCGAGTAAGAGGAATGGTCCGGCCGGTATGGGCTGCCGTGGCTGTTCATAAATCGTCGCGCAAATGAAGGAGACGAAAATGCCCAAACTCAAGACCAAGAGCGGGGTGAAGAAGCGCTTCACCGTCACCGCGACGGGCAAGCTGAAGCACGGGGTCGCGGGCAAGCGCCACCGGCTGATCAGCCACAATGCCAAATATATCCGCCAGAACCGCCGCACGTCGGTGCTGTCCAAGGCCGACACCGCGACCGTCAAGGCGTGGGCGCCGTACGGCCTGAGCTGAGGGAGCATCGGTAAATGGCACGCGTCAAACGGGGTGTAACCACCCGCGCCAAGCACAAGCGGATCCTCGAATCGGCGAAGGGCTATTATGGCCGTCGCAAGAACACGATCCGCATCGCCCGCCAGGCCGTCGAAAAGGCCGGGCAGTACGCCTATCGCGACCGCAAGGTTAAGAAGCGCAATTTCCGCGCGCTGTGGATCCAGCGCATCAACGCCGGCGTCCGCGCCGAGGGCCTGACCTATTCGCAGTTCATGCACGGGCTGAAGCTCGCCGGCATCGAACTCGACCGGAAGGTGCTCGCCGACATCGCCATGCACGAAGGTGCGGCGTTTAGCGGCATCATCGCGCAAGCAAAGGCGGCTCTGCCCCAGGCCGCCTGAGCGGTTCTGGCGCGATCCCGAATATGGGGCGTCGGTGGCGACACCGGCGCCCTTTTTCGTTCCGGTCGGACATGTTTCGCCGTCATTCCCGCGAAGGCGGGAATCCATAATGGCGAAGCTGGAGAGACGATCGATACCGTTGCCCATATCGATTCCCGCCTTCGCGGGAATGACGGGAGGAAAGTTGGATGGACAAACAACCCATTGTCTACATCCTCGCCAGCGGCAAATGCGGGACGCTCTACATCGGCGTCACGTCGGACCTTTCCGCGCGCCTCTATCATCACCGCGCCGGGACGATGCCCGGCTTCACGTCCCGATATGGGGTCCACCGCCTTGTCTGGTTCGAAGGCCATGACACGATGGCAGCGGCCATCGCCCGCGAAAAGGCGCTCAAGAAATGGAACCGCGACTGGAAGCTCAACCTGATCGAGGCGGACAACCCGGAATGGCTTGACCTTGCGATCGGCTTGGGGTTCGAGCCGATGCAACCGGAAAGACAATCATGACCGATATCCAAAGCCTGGAAGCCGACCTGCTCAGCCGGATCGCGGACGCACAGACCCCCGATGCGGTGGAGGCGATCCGCGTCGCCGCGCTCGGCAAATCGGGCAGCGTCACCGCGCTGCTCAAGACGCTCGGCGGGATGTCGCCTGAACAGCGCCAGAGCGAGGGGCCGCGCATCCACGCGCTTCGCGAAGCGGTAACCGTGGCGCTTGCTACCCGCAAGGCGGCGCTCGACCGTGCCGCACTCGACGCCCGGCTCGCCGCCGAGACACTCGACATGACGCTCCCGGCCGAGCCGCTGCCGATGGGCACGATCCACCCGGTGAGCCAGGTGATGGACGAGCTCGCCGAAATCTTCGCCGATCTGGGCTTCGCGGTTGCGACGGGCCCGGAAATCGAAACCGACTGGTATAATTTCACCGCGCTCAACATCCCGGAGACTCATCCAGCGCGCGCCATGCACGATACCTTTTACCTCGCGGGCGAGCACGAAACGCCGATGGTACTGCGTACCCACACGTCGCCGGTGCAAATCCGCGCGATGCAGGCGGCGGGCGGCGACAAGCCGGTTTACATCATCGCGCCGGGGCGCACCTATCGCTCCGACAGCGATGCCACCCACACGCCGATGTTCCATCAGGTCGAGGGTCTCGTGATCGACAAGGGGATCACCCTCGGCCATCTCAAATGGACGCTCGAGACCTTCCTGAAAGCCTATTTCGAACGCGACGACATCGTGCTGCGCCTGCGCCCGAGCTATTTCCCCTTCACCGAACCCTCGGCGGAGGTCGATGTCGGCTACACCATCCAGAACGGCAAGCGCGTGATCGGCGGCAGCGACCATTGGATGGAAGTGCTCGGATCGGGCATGGTCCACCCCAAGGTGATCGAAGCCGGCGGCTATGACCCCGCCGAATGGCAGGGCTTCGCCTTCGGCTGCGGGATCGACCGGCTGGCGATGCTGAAATACGGGATGGACGATCTGCGCGCCTTCTTCGACGGCGATATCCGCTGGCTGCGGCATTACGGCTTCGGCGTGCTCGACGTGCCGACGCTCAGCGGGGGAGTCGGCGCATGAAATTCACCCTTTCGTGGCTCAAGGAGCATCTCGACACCACGGCGTCGCTCGACGAGATCGTGTTGGCGCTCACCCGTATCGGGCTGGAGGTCGAGGGCGTCGAAGATCCCGGCGCGGCGCTCGCGCCGTTCCGGGTCGCGCGGGTGCTGACGGCGGAGCGCCATCCGCAGGCCGACAAGCTGCAGGTGCTGCGGATCGATGCTGGCGACGGTCCGGTCCAGGTCGTGTGCGGCGCCCCCAATGCGCGCGCCGGGATGATCGGCGTGTTCGGCCCGGCGGGCGCGGTCGTGCCCGGCGGCGGCTTTGAGCTGAAGGTCGCGGCGATCCGCGGCGTCGAATCGAACGGCATGATGTGTTCGGCGCGCGAGCTTGAGGTTGGCGACGACCATGACGGCATCATCGAGCTGCCCGGGGATGCGCCGGTCGGCGCCGCCTATCCCGACTATGCCGGGCTGACCGACCCGGTGATCGACGTGTCGGTGACGCCCAACAAGCAGGATTGCATGGGGGTGCGCGGCATCGCACGCGACCTGGCGGCAGGCGGCATGGGCCATCTGCGCCCGCTCAAGCCCGTCTCGTTGTCCGTTTCCGGACCCGGGCCGTCGATAGCCACCGACGATCCGGAGGGCTGCCCGGCCTTCTACGGGCAATTGGTGCGGGGTGTGACCAATGGACCCTCCCCGACGTGGATGCAGCGCCGATTGAAAGCGATCGGGCAAAAGCCGATTTCGGCGCTGGTCGACATCACCAATTATGTGATGTTCGATCTCGGCCGCCCGCTGCACGTCTATGACGTGGCGAAGCTCGACGGCGGGCTGGTCGCGCGCAAGGGCCGGGCGGGCGAAAGCGTGGTCGCGCTCAACGGCAAGAGCTACGCGCTCGACGAGACGATGACGGTCATCGCCGATGACGCGAAGGTGCACGACATCGGCGGGATCATGGGCGGCGAGGAAACGGGCGTGTCGGAAACGACGACCGACGTCCTGATCGAATGCGCCTATTTCGACCCCGAATCGATCGCGCGGACGGGCCAGAAGCTGCTGCTGACCAGCGACGCACGCACCCGCTTCGAACGCGGCGTCGACCCGGCCTTTCTCGACGAGGGACTCGCGATCGCGGCGGCACTGGTGGTCGAGCTGTGCGGCGGGACGCCGAGCGACGTCACGCGCGCGGGCACGCCGCCGCTGAACGATCGCCATATCGCCTATGACCCCGCGCGCGCGGAGACGCTTGGCGGCCTTGCGATCGCGCCCGAACGGCAGCGCGCGATCCTCGAATCGCTCGGCTTCACCGTCACGGCCGACTGGCAGGTCACGCCACCGAGCTGGCGCCGCGACGTCGAGGGCACTGCTGACGTGGTCGAGGAAGTCATCCGGATCGAGGGGATCGACAAGGTGCCGGCGGTGCCACTGCCGCGCACCCCCGGCGTCGCGCGCCCGACAGCCACCCCCGAGCAGAAGCTCGAGCGCCGGGTCCGCCGCGCCGCCGCCGCGCGCGGCCTGAACGAAGCGGTGACCTGGAGCTTCCTGCCCGAGGCGCAGGCGGCGGTCTTCCGGGGCACGGGCAACTTCGCCTGGACGCTTGCCAACCCGATCAGCGAAGAGCTGAAGGTGATGCGGCCATCGCTGCTGCCGGGGCTGCTCGCGGCGACCGCGCGCAATCTGAAGCGCGGCGCGAACAGCGTTCGGCTCTTCGAACTCGGTCGCCGCTATCTGAGCGATGCCGAGCGGATGACGCTGGGCGCGGTACTCGCAGGCAACAAGGCGCCGCGCGGCTGGCAGAGCGGCAAGGCGCAACCCTTTGACGCGTTCGACGCCAAGGCGGAGGCGCTGGCACTGCTTGCCGAAGCTGGCGTGCCGGTCGACAACCTGCAGGTGTTGGGAGAGGCCGGCGACGCCTGGCACCCCGGCCAGTCGGGCACGCTACGGCTGGGGCCGAAGACGGTGCTGGCAAGCTTCGGCATGCTCCACCCGCTGACGCTCAAGGCATTCGACCTCGACGGCGCGGTCGCGGCGGTCGAATTGTACCTCGATGCGATTCCCGCCAAGCGCGGCAGTAGCGGCTTCATGCGCCCCGCCTATGCGCCGCCCGCCTTGCAGGCGGTGACGCGCGATTTCGCTTTCCTGGTGCCCGCCGATCTCGCGGCCGATTCGCTGGTGCGCAGCGTGCGCGGCGTCGACAAGAAGGTGATCACAAGCGCCCGGCTGTTCGACCGGTTCGAGCGCGACGGGCAGAAATCCTTCGCGATCGAAGTGACGCTGCAGCCGATCGACAAGAGCTTCACCGAAGACGAGCTGAAGGCGATCGCCGACAAGATCGTGGCGGCGGCGGCCAAGCTGGGAGCGACGCTAAGAGGTTGATCAAGCAACCGTTCGTCCCGAGCGAAGTCGAGCGGCGGGCCGCAAGCGAAACACCCGTGTCTCGACTTCGCTCGACACGAACGGCTGAACGGAGTGAGCCTTGGTTATGGATGACTGGATCAGGATCGGGTCGGGCGAGCTTTACGCCGCGATCAACCCGCTCGGCGCCGAGCTGTCGTCGCTTCGCGATGCCGATGGCAATGAGCTGATGACCGATGCCGATCCCGCCTTCTGGCGCGGGCGGGCGCCGATCCTGTTCCCGATCGTCGGGCGGCTGAACGATGATGTGCTGTGGATCGACAGCGAGTCCTACCGCATGGAAAAGCACGGTTTCGCGCGGCGGTCGGTATTCGATCTCGCCGATTCAGGGCCTGCTCATGCGATCTTCCGCACGACCGATTCGGCGGAAACGCAGGCGATGTATCCCTTCCCCTTCCTGCTCGAGATCGGCTTCGAAATCGCCGGCACCACGCTTTTGATGACGGCGAAAATCGGCAATCCCGGCGACGAACCGATGCCCGCGAGTTTCGGCTGGCATCCCGCCTTTGCCTGGCCGCTGCCCTATGGCGCGCCGCGCGAGGACCACCGCATCGTTTTCGAACGGCCCGAGCCCGACATGGTCCGCGGGCTCGAACCCGGCGGGCTGATCGCCGAGGACCGGCCGACGCCGGTGGTCGGTGACGTGCTGCCGCTGGCGGACGCACTGTTCGAACACGACGCGCTGATCTGGAACCCGATCCGCTCGCAGCGGCTCCGCTACGGCGGGACGAGCGGCCCGCAGCTCGACATCGCCTTTCGCGACACGCCCCGGCTCGGCATCTGGACCAAGCCCGGCGCGCGCTTCGTCTGCGTCGAGCCTTGGCACGGCATCGCCGACAGCGTCGGCTACACGGGCGACTTCCGCGACAAGCCAGGCGTGTTCGAGATCGCCCCCGGCGCGACCTGGGCTTGCGAGATGCGCGTGACGCTGACTGCCTGAGCCGCTAGGGCGCGCCGATGACCAATATTTCCCCCCGCCGCACGTTCGCGATCATCTCGCACCCCGACGCCGGCAAGACCACGCTCACTGAAAAGCTGCTCTATTTCGGCGGCGCGATCCATCTGGCGGGCGAAGTGAAGGCACGCGGGGCGAACCGGCGCGCGCGCAGCGACTGGATGAAGATCGAGCAGCAGCGCGGCATCTCGGTCACTTCGTCGGTGATGACGTTCGAGAAGGACGGCATCACCTTCAACCTGCTCGACACCCCGGGGCACGAGGATTTCAGCGAGGATACCTATCGCACGCTGACCGCGGTCGATTCCGCCGTGATGGTGATCGACGCCGCGCGCGGGATCGAAGCGCAGACGCGCAAGCTGTTCGAAGTGTGCCGCCTGCGTTCGGTGCCGATCATCACTTTCGTCAACAAGGTTGACCGCGAGGGCCGCGATCCCTTCGCGCTGCTTGACGAGATCGCGGATCTGCTCGCGCTCGACGTGACGCCGATGAGCTGGCCGGTCGGGATGGGCGGCGAGTTCGAGGGGATTTACGATCTCCACGCCAACCGGCTGATGCAGCCCGAGGGCGGCAGCCGCGAATTTCAGGGCAAAGCGGCCGCTTTTACCGGGCTCGACGACCCGGCGCTGGCATCCGTCCTGTCTCTGCAAGGACTCGAGAAGCTGCGCGAAGATGCCGAACTCGCGCTTGGCGGCTATGGCGCGTTCGATCCCGCCGCCTATCGCCACGGCGACCAGACGCCTGTCTATTTCGGCTCGGCGCTCAAGGATTTCGGCGTCGGCGAGCTGATCGACGCGCTGGCCCGCCACGCCCCGGGCCCGCGCCCGCAGCCTGCCGAACCCGCCCCCGTCTCGCCGGACGGTGCCGAAGTCACCGGCTTCGTGTTCAAGGTGCAGGCGAACATGGACCCCCAGCACCGCGACCGGATCGCCTTCATGCGGCTGTGCTCGGGGACGTTCAAACGCGGCATGAAACTGACCCCGACGGGCCATGGCAAGCCGATTGCGATCCATTCGCCGATCCTGTTCTTTGCGCAGAACCGCGAGCTGGCGGATGAGGCGTTTCCGGGCGACATCATCGGCATCCCCAACCACGGCACGCTGCGCGTCGGCGACACGCTGAGCGAACGCGCCGATGTGCGCTTCACCGGCCTGCCCAATTTCGCGCCCGAGATCCTGCGGCGCGTGGCGCTGAAAGACCCGACCAAGACCAAGCAGCTGCGCAAGGCGCTCGACGACATGGCCGAGGAAGGCGTGACGCAGGTCTTCTATCCCGACATCGGATCGAACTGGATCATCGGCGTAGTCGGGCAGCTCCAATTGGAAGTGCTGCTGAGCCGGCTCGAGGCCGAATATAAGGTCGATGCGGGGCTCGAAATGGCGCCCTTCGAAACCGCGCGCTGGGTGTCGGCGAGCGACCCGGCCGAGCTCAAAAGCTTCATGGACCTGAACCGCGGCGCGATGGCCAAGGACCGCGACGGCAATCCGGTGTTCATGGCGAAATCGGCGTGGGAAGTGAACTACATCGCCGAACGCTATA
>PKED01000032.1 GCA_002863155.1 Sphingomonadaceae bacterium
CGTGCCGATATTGAGCCCGAAATAATTTGCGGCGCTGTTGGTCATGCCCTTTTTTCTCCCCGCGCGATTTCGCGCCAGCCAATGTCGCTCCGGCAGAAACCGTCGGCAAAGTCGATTCGATCCACCGCGGCATAGGCGCGGGCCTGCGCGCTCGCGACATCGCCGCCGCGCGCGGTGACCGTCAGCACCCGCCCGCCCGACGCGACGATCCGTTCGCCGTCGCGGCGCGTGCCTGCGTGGAACACGACCGCGCCGTCCTGCTCCGCTGCCTCTATCCCCGCTATTGCGCCACCTGTGGCGGGCGTGCCGGGATAGCCACGCGCCGCCACCACGACGGTGAGCGCGACCGCGTCGGCAAAGCGCGGCGGCGCTGCATCAGCGAGGTGCCCCTGCGCCACCGCGTGCATCAGCGCCAGCAGATCGCCGTCGAACCGCATCATCAGCACCTGGCATTCGGGATCGCCGAAGCGGACATTATATTCGATCAGCTTCGGCCCCTCGGCGGTCAGCATCAGCCCGGCATAGAGCACGCCGGAAAAGGGCGTGCCCTCGGCCGCCATCGCCGCCAGCGTGGGTGCGACGATCGTGTCGATCGCGGCGCGTTCCAGCGCAGGCGTCAGCACCGCCGCCGGGCTATAGGCGCCCATGCCGCCGGTGTTGGGGCCGGTGTCGCCGTCGCCGACGCGCTTGTGATCCTGCGCCGATCCGAAGGCGACGTGATGGGTGCCGTCGGCCAGCACGAACAGGCTCGCTTCCTCGCCTTCCAGAAATTCCTCGATCACCGCGCTGCCGGGCCCGGCAAAGATCGCCGCCAGCGCGTCTTCCGCCTCGGCGCGGGTGGTGGCGATCGTCACCCCCTTGCCCGCCGCCAGCCCATCGGCCTTGATGACGACCGGCAGGCCGAACCCATCGAGCGCGATCGTCCCCTCGATACGCGAGCCGACCGCCACGAACCGTGCGGTCGGGATGCCGACCCGCGCGCACAGCCGCTTGGTGAACCCCTTCGACCCTTCGAGCCGGGCCGCGGCGGCGCTTGGCCCGAACACCGGCACGGCGGCGACGCGCAGCGCGTCGGCAAGGCCGTCGACCAGCGGCACCTCGGGCCCGATCACGACCAGGGCGATGGCGTGTTCGGCGCAGAATCGGGTCACCGCATCGTGATCGCCTATATCCAGCGCGACGCAGCTCGCATGGCGGGCTATCCCCGGATTGCCGGGTGCGGCATAGAGTTGGCTGAGCCCCGGCGATTGCGCAAGCTTCCACGCCAGCGCATGCTCGCGGCCGCCCGATCCGATCAGCAGGACGTTCATGAATACCCCTTCTTCCGATCCCATCGCCGGCTCCGGACGGCTGGTAGCCGAGAGCCCGCCCGGCGACAACGCGGCGCCGCTGTCGGTGTCCGAACTGTCGCAGGCGCTGAAGCGGACGGTCGAGGGCGCGTTCGGCCATGTCCGGCTGCGCGGCGAGATTTCGGGGTACAAGCGCGTCGCCTCGGGCCATGCCTATCTCGCGCTGAAGGACGATGGCGCAGTGATCGACGGCGTTATCTGGAAAGGCAGCTTCGGCGGCATCGCCTTCGCCCCGCAGGACGGGATCGAAGTGATCGCCACCGGGCGGCTGACGACCTATCCGGGGCGGTCGAAATATCAGATCGCGATCGAACGGCTCGAACTCGCGGGCGAAGGCGCGTTGATGGCGCTGCTCGAAAAGCTGAAGGCGAAGCTGGCGGGCGAAGGGCTGTTCGACGCGAGCCGCAAACGCCCGCTGCCGTTCCTGCCGCGCACGATCGGCATCGTCACGTCGCCGACCGGCGCGGTGATCCGCGACATGCTTCACCGGCTCGCCGATCGCTTTCCGAGCCATGTCATCGTCTGGCCGGTCGCGGTCCAGGGCGACGGCGCGGCCGCACAGGTCGCGCGCGCGATCGCTGGGTTCGACGCGCTCGCGCCCGGCGGCCCGGTCGCGCGCCCCGACCTGATTATCGTCGCGCGCGGCGGCGGATCGATCGAGGATCTGTGGGCGTTCAACGAGGAAGTCGTGGTGCGCGCCATCGCCGCCTGCTCGATCCCGATCATCTCCGCAGTCGGGCACGAAACCGACACGACCCTCGCCGATCACGCCGCCGATCGCCGCGCGCCGACGCCGACGGCGGCCGCCGAATATGCCGTGCCGGTGCGCGCGGATCTGGTCGCCGCGCTCGCCAGCCTGACCGCGCGGGCGGAGCGATGCGCGCGGCGCTATCACGAACGCGGTCGCGAGCGGCTCGACGCGCTGGCGCGGCTGCTGCCCCGGCGCGACACGCTGCTCGGGCCGCAGCGCCAGCGCGCCGACGATCTCGGCGTCCGGCTCGACCGGGCGCTCGCCGATCGGATCGCCCGCGCCCGCCAGCCGCTCGACAGAGCCAGCGCCGTGCTGCGTCCGGCAATGCTCGACCGCCAGCTGAGCGTCGCCCGCGACCGGCTGGCGCGGACCGAAAGGCTGATCGAGGCGGTCAATCCCGACGGCCTGCTCAAACGCGGCTATGTTCGCGTGTCGAGCCGGACCGGCGCGGTGGTGACGAGCGCCGCCGCCGCGCGCGCCGCCGGGAGCCTGACGCTCCATTTCGGTGACGGAACGGTCCACGCGCGGGTTGAGCGCAGCGAGTCCAGGTCCTATGACAAGGGCCAAGCCGAGCAGCCCTCGCTGCTCTGACATTTGCCGCGCGCCAGCGCCCAGCCGGAACTTCCGTCCCCATGCTCGTCTCCAACAGCAACCGCGTCGCCCGCCTTCATTACATGGCCAATGGCTTCCGCGTGCTGACGCCGGGCGATCATGTCGTCTGCGCCGTCACCGGCGAACGGATCGCGCTCGACATGCTGCGCTATTGGAGCGTCGCCCGGCAGGAAGCCTATGCCGATGCCGTGGCAGCGATGCAGGCGATGGGCCGTTGACGGCACGATGACGATCGGCGGCGCCCTCGGCCGGCGGGTCGCCGCAGGCGCGGCGATCTTGGTGCTGCAGAGCAGCTGCCTCGCCCCGCTTGCCGCCGGCGGCCACGCCACACCGGCAACGCCGTTCGAAGCCCGGCCCGAGCCCGGGCCAAGCCAGGTTCGCCGCGACTTCGCGCTCGACGGCCCGATGATCCAGGGCGGCGCGATCCGTGGCCTTGCCCCGACCGGCACCGTCGCGCTCGCGCTCGACGGCGTGCCGGTCGCGCTCACCGGCGACGGTGCCTTCCTGATCGCGTTCGATCGCGATGCGCCCACAGCCGCCACGCTGGTGGCGACGCTCGGCGACGGATCGGCGGTGACCCGATCGCTTACGATCGCACCCCGCGCCTGGCGGATCGAGCGACTCGACAGCCTGCCGCGCTTCGCCCAGCCGAACGCGGAGTTCGAGCGGTTGCGCCCGCCCGAACTTGCCGCAATCGCGGCGGCACGCGCCGCCAACGCGGCCAGCGACGGCTGGCGGCAACGCTTCGCCTGGCCCGTCACCGGGCGGATATCGGGGCTGTTCGGGTCGCAGCGCATCTACAAGAACGGCGAGGCGGGCGCCTATCATTCGGGCACCGACATCGCCCGCCCGGCCGGCACGCCGGTGCTGGCGCCGGCCGACGGCGTGGTCATCCTCGCCGCCGACCACCCCTTCACGCTCGAAGGCAATCTGTTGATGCTCGACCATGGGATGGGCCTGAACAGCTCGTTCCTGCATCTGTCGCGGATCGACGTGCATGTCGGCGAGCATATCCGGCAGGGCGAACAGATCGGCGCGATCGGCATGACCGGACGCGCCACCGGGCCGCATCTGCACTGGAGCCTGAAATGGCGCGACCGGCGCATCGATCCGCTGCTGCTTGCAGGACCGATGCCGGCAGGCGGCTGACGAGGGGGGCGTTGGCGAGCGGAGGGCGGCCCGATCGGTCGCGACGTTCCGCGACCGATTGAGCCAAGTCGAGCGCAATGGCACGGCGCTCTTTCGTTGCGACACCGCAATATCATGTCAGCTGGCCCCGCGCAATTTGCGGTAAAACCGGTTCGGCAGATTACGGAACGCCAATATAACCTGGACTTGCGGCCCCTTGGGACGCATGACTGTTGCCGCAGAGCGACACTGCCCAACAGAAAATTGCGTTTTGCTAGGTCGCCACTTTAACTGGTTTGACTTCTTGCGTACCCGGTGAGGCATGGACGCCACGCCTCCGCGTCAACCGGCGTGGCACCGGGACATCGCGCTTCCAAGGGCGCATTCGATCAACCAGTAGAGGGGCTCTCTATGAAGTATTCTCGTCAGAACATGATCCGCGCGTCGCTGCGCGCCGGGATCGCTCCCGCCGCCATGCTGCTCGCAATGGCCGCGACGCCCGCCTTCGCGCAGACCGCACCTGCGCCCGCGCCGCAAGGCGAAGACACCGAGGAACAGGCAACCGAGGTCGTGGTGACCGGTACCCTGCTGCGTGCACCCATCACGGCGTCGCCCGTCTCTGTCCTTGGCACCGCGCAGATCGAACAGCGCGGCATCAACACGATTCAGGATGCGATTCAGCAGATTCCGTCGAACAGCGGCCCTGCCCTGACCAACTCGTTCACCGCCAACGGCGCGTTCGCCGGCGGTGCATCGGCAGTCTCGCTGCGCGGCCTGTCGACCAACTCGACGCTCGTCCTGTTCGACGGCCTGCGCGCCGCCTATTATCCGCTGGCCGATGACGGCTCGCGTAACTTCGTCGACCTCAACACCATCCCCGACGACATCATCGAGCGCATCGAGACGCTTCGTGACGGTGCGTCGTCGACCTACGGCGCCGACGCCATCGCGGGCGTGGTCAACATCATCACCAAGAAGCAGTTCAAGGGCGTGTCGGGTCGCGTCGAAGCGGGCGTTTCCGAATTCGGCGACGGTTCGCAGTACCGCCTGGCGCTGACGGCCGGTGTCGGCGATCTCGCCGAAAAGGGCTATAACGCGTATATCAGCGGCTTCTACTATCGCAGCGAAGGCGTCCGCAACGCGGATCGCCCCTATCCGTTCAATACCGACGATCAGCGCGGCATCAGCTTCAACGGCAATGTCGGTCCCAATAATATCCTGAACGGCCTTGATGAAAACAACACTTTCCCCAACGGCAATTTCGCCCAGACAGGCGCGTCGCTTTATCTGCGTCCCTATGATGCGACCAACACGACGCCGCAGGGTCGTTTTCAGCAGTTCGGCAACTGCTATCGCGGCACCCGGTACAATCTGACCGCGGCCGAACTGGCGCTTCCGCAAAATACCGCAACGCCGACCAGCGTGTGCCAGGAAGACTTCACGCTCAACTACGGCAATATTACCGCACAGCAGGAGCGTTATGGCTTCTCGGGCCGCTTTACGGCGGACATCGGCCGCGGCAACGAAGCCTATGCCGAGTTCAACTTTATCCAGTCGATCAGCGCCTATAACGGCTTGCCCGCGACGATCCGCGCGAACGCGCCGGCTGGTATCGTCAACCTGCGCTACAGCACGTCGACGGCGGCAGGCGCAGTGGCCCCGGGGTCGGGCCCGCTGACGCTGCCGATCTTTGTGTGCCCCGAGCGCGTGAACTGCGACACCTCGCCGCAGCGTCGACTCAACCCGAACAACCCGTTCGCCGCCGCAGGCCAGGTCGCACGCGTCCTCGGTCGTCTGCAGGACGTCCAGGAGTTCAACTCGCAGTCGAACCGCTCTTTCCGTGGTGCAATTGGTCTGCGCGGTGAATTGCTCAAGGGTTGGGATTACACCCTTGAAGCCACCGGCATGCGGAGCGATCTGCTCAGCCGGCGCGACGGCTATGTCTACATCCAGCGCCTGCTCGACGTGATTGCCGATGGCAGCTACAATTTCCTAGACCCCAGCCAGAATACCCAGGCCGTGCGCGACTATGTCGCACCGCGCAGCGACAACAACTCGTCGTCGGAGCTCTATCAGGTTCAAGGCACCATTGCCGGCAAGCTGTTCGACCTGCCCGGCGGCCCGCTCGGCATCGGCGCCGGCGCGTCCTATCGTTACGAGGCGATCAACAACCCCAGTGGCAACCCGGACTTCAACGGGCCGACCCAGCGCTACTTCCGCCTGAATGCGTTCGGTGCGGTTGGTTCGCGTTCGGTCGTGTCGGGCTTCGGCGAAATTCGTGCGCCGATCCTCACCCAGCTAGAGGTGACCGCTTCGGGTCGGTACGACACCTACTCGTCGGGTCAGAGCGCTTTCTCGCCCAAGGTCGGCGTGCTCGTCACCCCGATCCGGCAGATCAAGCTGCGCGGCACCTGGTCGCGGGGCTTCCGCATCCCGGCCTTCGCCGAGGCAAACGCTTTGCCAACGACGGGCTTCGTTACGAACTCTGCAGGCACGTTCCCCGATGCCTATCTGCAAACCTATGGCTGCTCGCAGGCAACCTTTGCGGCCTGCCCGGCCTATATCCGCACTAGCAGCTACGGCCTGACCACGCTGGGCACGCCCAATCTGCGGCCTGAGCGGTCGCGGAGCTTCACCGGCGGTATCCTGATCGAGCCGGTCCGCAACTGGACCTTCTCGGTGGATTACTACAACATCCGCAAGACCGACGCGATCACCTTCGCCGACTCGTCGGTAGCGCTCGCGGCCTATTACAATAACCAGCCGATCCCGCCCGGTTACACGGTCATTGCCGATGCGCCCGACGTGAACAACCCGAACCTGCAACCGCGCGTTGCGTTCGTGCAGTCGGGCTTCGTCAACGCAAACTCGCAGCAGTCTTCGGGTCTGGACTTCGACCTGACCGGCAAGATCTCGCTGTTCGGGGTTCAGTGGACGACCAACGTCAATGCGAGCTACATCCTCGAGCTGAGCACGACGTTCCCCGGCGGCCGGACCGAGCAATATGCTGGCACGCTTGGTAACTTCAACCTGACCTCGGGCAACGGTACGTCGCGCCTGCGTGGCTACTGGAGCAACAACTTCGTGTTCGACCAGAAGTTCTCGCTGACCGCGACCGCCAACTATTACGGCGGCTACAACCTCTCGGCCGAAGACCAGGGCGTGCCCGCCGGATCGGGCGGACTCAACCCGGGTTATGTTCCCGACAATGTGCCCGCCTACGTCACGCTCGACCTGGTCGGCAATGTGAAGGTGAACGACAAGTTCAACTTCTACATCAACATCCTGAACGTTCTCGGCGATCTGCCGCCGATCGATCCGGTGACCTACGGCGCCCACCTCTACAACTCGGTTCAGGGTGGCACCGGGATCAACGGGCGCTACTTCCGCGCCGGTGTGAAGGTCGGTTTCTGATCCTTTCAACCAGTTGATCTGAAACACGCATTGGGGCGGCGCTGCGATGGCAGCGCCGCCCTTTTCGTTTTATCAGGAAATGCTCAGCTTCAGCGCCCCTTCGCCGTCGTCGACCGTGACGGTCGCGCCGTCCTTCACCGCGCCGGACAGGATCAGATCGGCGAGCGGGTCCTGCAGGTAGCGCTGCACCGCGCGTTTCAGCGGCCGCGCGCCATAGACAGGGTCGTAGCCGACCCGCCCGAGCCACGCGCGCGCACCCTCGCTCAGATCGACGGTGATCTTGCGATCCGCGAGCAGCTTGCCGACGCGCGCGACCTGCAGGTCGACGATCGGCGCCATCTCGCTCTGTCCCAGCCGGTGAAACAGCACGATC
>PKED01000124.1 GCA_002863155.1 Sphingomonadaceae bacterium
TTGCAACCCATAGGCTTCGTAGATCGTGTCGCCGAGCCGCTCTGAAGCGGGCGCCCAATCCACGGTCTGGTAGGCGAGCTCGTCTGCCTCGACCGCAATGACGGTCTCCGATGGTGCAACCACTTGTCGGGGCCGATCGGTCGGCCTCGATGGTAAAACCGCAAGCTCTGCCGGCGGCATCGGTGCAACCGGTGGCCGCGGTGGCACAAGGCATTCCACCCATTGCAGCAGGGTCGCAGCATCAGGCGCGATGCCAGCACTGGGCACAAATTGGGCAGGATCTTCCGCCGGCACCTTGTCGATCACGGTGAGCCGGGTCTCGATTGTCGTTCCGTGCTTGCGATAAATGCGGCCGTCGATGGCGGCGGTGAAAACAATCCGGCCGCTGCGCTGCAAGGCTTCGAACGCAGCACGCCAATTCCCATTCTCCGGGCAGCATGTCGCTGAAGTAATCGCGACTAGTCGCCCGCCCGGTTCAAGCCGTGCCAGCGCTGACGCGATGTGCCGGAGCGCGGCATCCTTCATCGCGCGATCGACGTGCGCAATGGCCGAAAAAGGCGGGTTCATCAGAACAACTGTCGGGCGATGGCCCACGGGTAGCCTGTCGTCGATCGATGCCGCATCATGCTTACTGACGGGCGCATCCATGATTTTGCTCAGCAGTTCAGCGCGGGTCTCGCTCAGTTCGTTGAGAACGAGGTTTGCCCGCATTAGCTCGGCGTGCACCGCCAGCATCCCGGTGCCGGCTGATGGCTCGAGTACTACATCGCCAGGCTCGATCATTGCAGCGGTCGCAGCAACAAAGGCGAGCCCAAGCGGGGTCGAGAATTGCTGAAGGGCCTGCCCGACCTCCGAACGGCGCGTGTGCGTAGGCACGCGTGCCGCGATCCGCTCCAAAGCCGTGAGCATGCGCTGGGGTTCAGGATTGCGGCGGGCCAGCGCTCTGCCATAGCGACGAAGAAGCAGAATCTGGGCGGCTTCGCAGGCGTCATACGCCATCTTCCAGTCCCATGCCCCTTCGGCATCGCTCCGGGTAAAGGCACCGGTCATGACATCGCGCAATTGAGTGCTGCTGATGGGCGAGCCTGTTTCCAGCAAAGGAAGCAGCGCATTTGCTGCGGCGAACAGTGCAGCCGAGCGGGGGCTGGTAAGGCGCATGGAAGTGGGCGACGCGGCGCAGGCCGCATCGGCTAGAGTGTCGGACATGATGAGGACTCCGGGAGAATGGAGAAAGGAAAGCCCGCGCCCAAGGCTCTTTCGATGCTATGGCGCGGTCATGGGCAACGGGCAGGTCATCGAGGCGAAAGTTCGATCTCGCCGTGCCTGTCCGGGTCGATGACGAAACCGTGGCGGCCACGGTGTGCATAGTCTTCACCGGGAACGAGGAATGCTCGCTTTGGCGAGGCGTCGCGCCGACCACCCAGCGACGCGATTACCTCGACGTAACCGGGGGGCGATGCTGTTGTCCTGGCGGAAATGACGACCCAGTCTTGGGTATGCCTGCGGGAAAATTCGTCGCGCTCACGGGAAAAGGATTCACCTGGCGCCAGTGCCCGTCCGTGGATCGCTTCCCAGGCGTCGGGGCACCAGTCGCGCAATATCCGGTCAGCTGAGGCCTGCTCACGGTAGGTGAAGAGGTCAGGATAACCGGCTGCAACCCTCGCCCAGTCTCCATCCTCCTCATACCATCCGCCAGCGATGCGCAGCGCTTCTGGCATGGCCTTGTTGCGCATACGATCGAGCTTGAACCCGCCATGCCCCGCAGTGGAGTGAAAAACGATCCCCGGGGCATAGACCGTGGCGGTCTGCGATTTGCCCCAAGGCGTCGAAATGGGATGGACCGTCTCGATCCGCCCGAGCGCCTCGCGCTGGCGCACATGAAGCGCGATGTCTCCGACATAGGCCCGGAAGGCTTGGTGGTCGCTGACCGAGCATTCAGCACCGTAAACATCTGCGCGGTTCCACTCGTGTAAGGGGCGACTGAGACGCCAAGCCGATGCGACCGAAAAGCCGGCGTCTATCGGAATGGCGATATAGGCGAGATCACCCACGCGCGCGGCCATATCGCCATCGCGCGTGGTACCAAATTCGACCATGATGGCGCTCATGCCGCCCTCCTCGTCGTTGGCGGGAGGATGACCGGGTCCGGATCGCTGACAATCTCCGTCCGCATGTTCGAGTAACGATTGACTTGCATCCAGCTCTCGGCGGCAGCCAGGTTGCTGGCGAGATGACGCAGCTCATCGCGACCATCGACACTGGTCAGGATGCGCACGGAACCCGCTCGCGGGGTCTCGACAATCTCAAAATGCAGACTGCTATCGAGGCCATAGGCGCGCCGCACAGTCAGGACGATCGTGCCCTGACTGCCATAATCGCCCAGGTGGAGCATGAAGTGGGGCGGCGAGTTGAAACTTGCGCTGACGTAACCCGGATAGCGCTCGACCAGGCGACCCACGCCGTTTTCATGCTCCCATGCCCTCAGCTTGCGCCTGAAACGGGCCGGAGGACGGGGTTTGCCATTGGAGTAGCGGATCAGGCTGCCGAGCGGAGCGCTGGTGTAGATATGCTGGGCTGACACGGGATATTCCTCAAGAAATGCGAAAGCCCGACGCAGTGGCCGGGCCTTGCGGGAAAAGGGAAAGAGCAAGGCGGCTCTTGCCGCCCTGCCGGTTTCATTCGGCAGCGATCGCGTAAGCGCCGTCCTCGTTTTCGAGGAAGGCAGGCAGAGCATCGCTGTCCATGTCGCCGGGCTCTGCTTCGCAGGCTGGCGGCGTGCGGAGCGGCTCGGGCAGCCATTGGGCGTCCTCGAGCAGACGTTCGGCCTCGCGCGCCATGTCTGCCTTTTTGAGGTGATCGATCATGCCTGCGAACTGCTCGCCGCGCGCTTCGGTGACGTCGGCGAGAATCCGCGGCTTGGTGACGCTCCGGAAGTAGCCGTCGACGGTCGGTCGCCAGCCTGCGGCTACAGGATCAAGACCAACGGCCCGCGCGAGGACGTGGCTATGGGCAAGACGGCGCTCGATGCTGTGCTTCGATACACGGCCATTGTCGTACTTGGGCACAATCTCGCACTGGGCATTCACGCTGCGCGAAGCACAATGAGCGAACAAGGCCGCCTGCTCGTCGCCGTTGAGGGCGAGCAACGCATCCCACAGATCAGCGTCTGACTCGGGAAGCCGCTCCTCCCAGTAACGGGCGCGCTCGGCGAGGCTGCGGGCAGGCGCGCTGTCACGCAGGCCGGAGGGCGGATTGGCGAAGCTCACGTCCTGTACAGTAAGCTGGAGGCAGCTTTCCCGGCTCGCGAAATAGCAGGTCTGCAGAACCAGTGCATGCAGCACCGCGGCGAACGCGGTTGCCGGATTCTGCGCCAGCGCATCCTGCAAGGCGAGTGTGCGCCAGGCGGTCAGATCGGCAACGAGACGATCCGGCAGCGGCTTGAGCCCCTCGTCGGCTTCCTCGTCATCCTCGCCCCCAGTGCGGCCATCGTCATCCGTGCCGACAGGTCTGGCGCTGCCCGTGTCGCCGTCAACCGATACCAGCTCGTGCTCAGTGCCATCCGGCACCGGATCTGCTGCCGGCTCGTCTTCGGGACGGACATAGCCGCGTTCGACACATAGGGAGCCGTCGCGCTCGATCGAAACAAAGACGCCAGCGATTGCCACATCGGCGGGTTCGAAAACCAGCGGTCGATCCGCGAGTTTGCCGATCTCAGCGTTGATGGCGTCGAGCCGGTCATAGACGTCCTGCGGCACATCATGCTCGTCCGCCCATTGCGCTTCGATCTCGTCCGATTCCCCTTGCAGCGCGACAAAGCGGGCTTGCTCAGCCTCGGTCATGGCGACTTCGGTCCCGCTGATTTCGCGATGGCCGTTGGTGACCGCCCAGGGCATGTCGACGGCCGTCGCCACCCACTTCCAGCCTTCGGCGGCGACGTCTTCCCCCGCCCGGCGCAGCTTGTCCGCAACGAGCGTGTCGAGCAATCCGGGGTCGGTCAGCCACCCTCCATCGTCGTCCTCGAACAGGTCGCGCATGACCCCGCCACCGGCAGCGACATAGGCATCGATAGTGACGAAGCGGACACGCTTGTCGGCAACCCGCACGCTGTTTTCGGTGAGGCGCTGCCGAATATATGCCCCCGACTTGTTGTAGCTATGGGCCAGCATCTCCCACACCTGCTCCTGGCGGGCATGGTCGTCCGACACGGTGAACG
Source organism: Sphingomonadaceae bacterium (assembly GCA_002863155.1). Lineage (GTDB taxonomy): Bacteria > Pseudomonadota > Alphaproteobacteria > Sphingomonadales > Sphingomonadaceae > Sphingomonas. Next base: position 4,214 of record PKED01000124.1, read on the forward strand.
CCATCAACTGTTCGAGGGTCATGCCGTCATCGGCATAGATTTCGCACAGACGCGGCGAGACCGATGCCAGTTTGAGGCGCTGGCGCACCACGGCGGGCGTCACGCCGAAGTGGGCGGCGATGTCCTCGACCGCGCTGCCTTTATCGACCATGGCCTGCATGGCGCGAAACTGGTCGAGGGGATGGAGCTGCTCGCGCACCGCATTCTCCGCATAGCTGTCCTCCTCGGCAGATATGTCGGTAGTGGCCGCCTTGACGATGCAGGGTATGAGAGCGGTGCTTGCCAACCGCCTTTGCTTCACCAGCAGTTCGAGCGCACGGTAACGCCGGCCGCCGGCCGGAACCTCGAACATGCCGGTTTCGGCACCATTCCCGTCCAGAACAGGCCGGACATTGAGGCTTTGCAGAAGAGTGCGCCGGGCGATGTCTTCGGCAAGCTCGGGAATGGATACCCCCGCCTTGATCCGGCGGACGTTGGACTGGGACAGGACAAGCTTGTCGAACGGGATGTCGCGCGACGGGCTGAGGGTGATTTTCGCAGGCTGTTTGCCCATGTGGTTTCTCCATGACAGGCCGCCGCGAGACTCTCTCCCGGCTCCCGGGCCCATCACGAATTTCCCGGCCCTCCTCTTCCTCTGGCCCGCCGCAGGCGGGGCCGTGCGCAGCCGCGGGGTCACGCCACCGCCCTCGAGGTGGGAGCACCTCCCGCATCAGGCTCGTCTGGCTCCCCGGGATCGTTGGCGGCTTTGCCGCTCGCAGCCGACGGGCCATGCTCGAGCAAGTAGTTGGCCGCCTTTGATGCGGCGCTGGCAGCACGGAGAATGGCGCGATTGTCCTCCCGGATGATCTCGAGCCACGACCCGATATAATCAGCGTGACGGACGGTCGGGGTGATCCCCAACGCGGCGCAGACAAAGGCACCGGTCATCTCCGCGACCAACTCTTCGCGCCCATAGTCCTTCGATCCGAATGCACCTGTCTGGTCACGATCAAGGCGGCTGCGATGCCCGGTCCAGTGCCCCAGCTCGTGAAAGGCTGTGCGATGCCAATTGACGGGGTCGTGAAAATCGTCCGGCCGGGGCACGGCCACGAAATCGTGTGCCGGGCTGTAATAGGCCGATGCGCCACCGATCCGGAAATCGGCACCCGTTGCGCGGATTAGAGCATCCGCCTGCGGCAGGATCAGACCTGCAGGTATGGGCGGTGGCGGGGCGCAGACATGTTCGGGCAGTCCTTCGCATTGATCGACCGAAAACACCGTGAAGGTACGCAGGAACGGGATACCCCCGACCGGATCGCGCCCCTCAGTGGCGGCTCGGCGTTGCTCTTCCCCGGGCACGAACCGGCGCGTGTAGATGATGGGTACGCCGTGCTCGCCGCGCCGTACCGTACCGCCGAGCATCGATGCTTGCCGGAAAGTGAGAAAGGCGTGGCCCGAATATCCGTTGGAGACGATCGCATCCCACAAAGTCAGGATATTGATACCGCTGTAGGCCCGCTGGCTGACGGCATTGTGCGGCATGCCGACGCCCGTCTGGGCGCTGGTCCACGGCTGGACCCAAGGCACTCGACCAGCTTCGAGGTCGGCAATGATCCGGTCGGTGATCTGCTGGTATAGGTTGGCGCGTCCGGTGGGCGAGCGCGGTTTGGTTCGAGATGCCATTGCATGAAGCTCCGCGACGGACCGCGACAAGCCTCTCTCGCCGCTCTTCATCCGTCACGGACTGGTGGAGGCACTCTCACTCTGGCGGGGCGTTGCGGGGCAGCCGCCCCGCTCGAAGGGGTCCGGCAAGACCGGAACGGGCATGGCGGCAGGGGAAGGCCTTCCCCAACGCTAGCTAGAAGCCTGCCTTGAACAACTCGCCTTTGCGAGGCTGCAATCGTACCAGCATGGCGCGTGCAAGATGCGGCGGAATGCGGTGATGCATCGACCACAGGTCGGCAGTGTGGCAGTCGCGCAGACGCCTGGTACTGCCGCAGGGACAGGGCCAATGCCCTCTCGGCCGCGGCAGTCTCAATATCCGCAGGTAATAGAGAATGTCCTTGCGCCGGTTCGCAATGCCGAGCGCATCGGCATAGGCCTCCTCCATGCCCTCCATCCCATGCGCTCGTTCACCGAATGGCCAGTTGCCGGTCTTTTCGAACCAGAACTGACCCAGAAAATACTCGCGCAGGGGCCCGCCGAGATAGGCCGCAATGCCGGTGTCGGCTGCTGTCGCCAACCAGTTTTCCCAGACCGTCACGCAGCAATCGCCATCACCGTTGATGTGGTGATCGGGGTCGCGCTTGATGCGCCCACCGGTCTCGAACACGCGCGGTTCGATGCGCGGATAGGCATGGGTCAGCTCGATTCTGACAGCGTAGCGCGCCAATGGACCTGCCGGATCACAAACGGCACTGCCGGCTGTGACCACGAACGCCCCTTCAACGACGATCTTGCCGTCTATCTCCGTTGCCCGGAGACCGGGCTGTTCAAACGCGATCGCGGCTTGAACCTCGAGCAAAGTGAGCAAAGTGGCCGCCTCAGCGCACCCAGGGGCGGGACTGGGATCCGCTGCTCTGAATGGCGTCAACTGCGTGGCGGGCACGCTCGAGTTCGGCATCATGGCCGCCCCCCAGAAGCAGGGCAGGAGCCCCGATGGCACCATCGTCCGGCATAACGCTGTTGAGCGCGCGCTTTACCAGGGCGGGACCAAGCCGCCGCTCCAGTTCGTCCGGAATGGTATCGTAGGGGCTGGCGCGCAGATACTGCGCGAAATCCTGCCGGGCCTGTGCGAGCCAGCGGAAGAAGTTGTCGCGCTTGCACGGCTCTTCCGGCCATTTGTCGGCAAAGTTCTCGGCCGGATTAACGGGGTTGGAGACCCAGGCAATGCCGTCACGCTCCTCGATGTAACGATCCATGTTCATCAAGATGGACTGCAGCGCTGCCGACAGCGAGGCTTCCTCGTTATAGGCATGGGCAGCCAGCGTCGTGATGATGATCGAGATCGGCTTGTGTTCGCCGTCTTCGGCAAACATGCAGTCGCGGTGACGCTTGAGAAGCTGGATGGCCTGCTGAAGCGGCGTGCGCACCTTGTAGTCGGGAATCTCGTCGACGCTGGCGGAGATGCGCTCGCGTTCTGCGAACGACCGCTTGGCCTCGGTCAGCCGCACCCGCATCCGGCTCCGGAACCAGGCGGCGTAGCCGTAAGGATTGCTCTGCAGCCAGTCGTCCGAGATCACCGCATAGTCGCTGCGCTGGTTGTCGGTAATCGCGATCGCGTGGCCACTGAGATCGCCGTCAGCGGCGAGGATGCCAAAGCCCTTGGCCCGCAATTGCGCCTGATAGCGCTGCGCATCGGGCAAGGCCGGCAAGACATCCATGTGGAACTGCGCGCC
>PKED01000218.1 GCA_002863155.1 Sphingomonadaceae bacterium
GCTGTCGCCGACGCTCGCGGCGATCAAGAAGGAAGGCGAGAGCGGGCGCAAGCGGCTGAACCAGTACACCCGCTACGGCACGGTCGCGCTGACGATCATCCAGGGCTATTTCATGGCCGTCGGCCTTGAGACCTTTGGCGCGTCGCAGGGCGTCGCCGCGGTGATCGAGCCCGGCATCATGTTCCGCATCGGTGCGGTCATCTCGCTGCTCGGCGGCACGATGTTCCTGATGTGGCTGGGCGAGCAGATCACCAGCCGCGGCATCGGCAACGGCGTTTCGCTGATCATCATGGCGGGTATCGTCGCGAACCTGCCGACGACGCTGTACAATCTGTTCGAGAGCGGCCGCACCGGCTCGCTCGACGCGGGGCGGCTGATCGGCATCATCGGCGCGGTCGTGCTGCTCGTGCTGTTCATCTGCTTCATGGAACGCGCCCAGCGCCGCATCCTGATCCAGTATCCGAAGCGTCAGACGCGCACCGGCATGCAGGCCGATCGCAGCCACTTGCCGCTGAAGATCAATACCGCCGGCGTCATCCCGCCGATCTTCGCCTCGACGATCCTGACGATCCCGCTGACGATCACCCAGTTCGCAGGCAGCAATGTGAAGGCGGGCACGGGATGGGGCGATGTCGTGATCGCGCTCAACCAGTATCTGTCGCACGGCTCGCCGCTGTTCCTGGCGCTTTACGGGCTCGGCATCATCTTCTTCTCGTTCTTCTACACGGCGATCGTGTTCAATCCCGAGGAGACGGCCGAGAATCTCAAGCGCTATGGCGGGTTCATTCCCGGCATCCGTCCCGGCAAGAACACCGAGCTCTATTTCGACTATGTGCTGACGCGCATCACCGTGCTCGGTGCCGGCTATCTGACGATCATCTGCCTGGTGCCGGAATATCTCACCTCGGCGCTCGGCATCCCCTTCTATCTCGGCGGGACCAGCCTGCTGATCGTCGTCAATGTGACGATGGACACGGTGACGCAGATACAAAGCCACTTGCTTGCGCATCAATATGGCGATCTGATCAAGAAAGCGAAGCTGAAGGGCGGTCGACTGCGCTAAGCGGCAGCGGCGAAACGAGAGGAAGCGGGGCTTGAACATCATCTTGCTGGGGCCGCCCGGGGCGGGCAAGGGCACCCAGGCGGGCCGGTTGCAGGCCGAACACGGCATGGTCCAGCTGTCGACCGGCGACATGCTGCGCGAGGCACGCAAGGCGCAGACGCCGCTCGGCCACCAGGTTGCTGCCGTGATGGATTCGGGCGCGCTGGTCTCGGACGAGATCGTCTCGGCATTGATCGACGAGAAGCTCGGCACGCTCGGCGCCGATCAGGGCGTGATCTTCGACGGCTATCCCCGTACGGCGGCGCAGGCGGTGGCGCTCGATCAGCTGCTCGGCGACCATGGTCGGCATCTCGACTATGTCATCGAGCTCGACGTGGACGAGGACGCGCTCGTCGAGCGGATTGTCGGCCGCTTTTCCTGTGCGACTTGCGGCACCAATTATCACGAGACTTTCAACCGGCCGCGCGTCGACGGCGTGTGTGACGTCTGCGGCTCGACCGAGTTCAAGCGCCGTGCCGACGACAATGCGGAAACGGTGCGCACCCGCATGGCCGAATATCGCGCCAAGACCGCGCCGATCCTGCCGATCTATGACGCGCGCGGGCTCGTCCGCCATGTCGACGGCATGGCCGATATCGAGCAGGTCAACGACGCGATCGAAGCGATCCTGGCACCTAAGGCCTAAGCGGTCGGCGGGGTGGAGCCAATGCAGCTGACGTCGCGGGCGCAGATGCTGGCCGAATTCGATACGATCGATGCGATCGCGCGGCGGCTGGCGGCGATCGCAACGCGGCGCGATGCCGAGCGCAAGCAAGACCTGATCGTCGCTCGTCGCGAACTGGCGGCGCATGTCGTGACGGTGATGACGATCGGCGAGCACTATCCGCCGATCCGTCGCGACGAAGCTTTATATGCCGAGCTTCGCCAGCGCCTGAACCAATTGCGCGCGGCAATCGCCGATCACCAGGCGCGTTGGTCGGCGGTGACCATCGACAGCGATGATGCTGCCTATGTCGCGTCGTCGGATGCGGTGCAGGCTGCGGGTCGCGACTTCATGCAATGGATCCGGAGAGCCGTGGAGTCGGCGCGCGAATAGCGCTGAGCGCTTGGCGCTGCGGTACGGCTCGATTAGGCTGCCTGTTCCAGGGGAGGGAGCGTGACATGGGCCTGCAGCAGATCATCGGGGCATTGGCGATCGGGATGTTGGGCGTGGGCGCGGCCATGCCCTTATCGGCCGAAGTCGTGCAGTCGTCGCCGGCCGGATTCGAAATCGCCCAGACGGTGACGGTCGACAAGCCCATCGACCAGGTCTGGCAGACGCTGCGCAGCCCCCAGAAATGGTGGGACAAGGAGCATACTTATTCGGGCGACAGCGCCAATCTGTATCTCGACGCGCAGGCAACGGGCTGTTTCTGCGAAAAGCTGCCGGGCAAGGGCAGCGTCGAGCATGGCCATATCGTCTATGTGGAGGCGCCGCGCGCGCTCCGGCTTCATGCCGCCCTCGGTCCGTTGCAGGCGGAAGGGGCGGTCGGCGCGTTGACCTTCACCCTTGAGCCCGATGGCGACAAGGCAACGAAGCTGACGATGCGCTACGTCGTCGGCGGCTATATCCGCGGCGGGGCGGACGCGATCGCGCCGCTGGTCGACAAGGTGATGGGCATCCAGATCGCCCATCTGAAGGACGCGGCAGAGACTGGGGCGGCGTCCGACCCGCCAGGCGACAGGCCGGACGCGAAATAGCGCTGTCCGACCGGGCAGACCGGAAATGGGCCGCCGACTCGCTTGACACCCCGGTTGGGTAGCCCTAGATGACCGCTCTTCCGAGACTCCGGGGACCGGCGGCGCTTCGTTGCGCGCGCCGGTATCGTGCGTTTTGGAATTTTTGGACGCGATGAGATGGACCGGGTGCAGCCATGCCCCGGACCGTGGAGCAGGAGACAAACTTACATGGCACGTATCGCGGGCGTCAACATCCCGACCAACAAGCGCGTCGTCATCGCGCTGACCTACATTCACGGCATCGGCCCGCACAAGGCCAAGCAGATCACCGAGAAGCTCGGCATCGACGCGGCACGCCGCGTGCAGGACCTTTCCGACCAGGAAGTGCTGCAGATTCGCGAGACGATCGACGCCGACCACACGGTGGAGGGTGACCTTCGCCGCGAGACGTCGGTCAACATCAAGCGTCTGATGGATCTTGCCTGCTATCGCGGCCTGCGCCATCGCAAGGGCCTGCCGGTCCGCGGCCAGCGTACGCATACCAATGCGCGCACCCGCAAGGGCAAGGCCAAGCCGATCGCCGGCAAGAAGAAGTAAATCGTCCGGGGGACGATTTCGCCGCAGCAGGCAGCCCCTTCATAGGCAAAACGATTTCAGGTCAGGACGAAATTCATGGCACGTGAACCGCAGCGCATCCGGCGCAGGGAACGCAAGAACATCACTTCCGGCGTCGCGCATGTGAACGCCAGCTTCAACAACACGATGATCACGATCACCGATGCCCAGGGCAACGCGATTTCGTGGTCGTCGGCGGGCATGATGGGCTTCAAGGGCTCGCGCAAGTCGACGCCTTACGCCGCGCAGGTCGCCGCCGAGGACGCTGGTCGCAAGGCGGCCGAGCACGGCGTGCGCACGCTTGAGGTCGAGGTCAAGGGCCCCGGCTCGGGCCGTGAATCGGCGCTGCGCGCGCTGCAGGCGGTCGGTTTCCAGATCACCTCGATCCGTGACGTCACCTCGATCCCGCACAATGGCGTGCGGCCGTCGAAGCGTCGCCGCGTCTGATTTCGGCGCTCGCGCGCCGGCCCGTCCGGGACCGGCTGCGGCGAGTCCTCCACCCGGCGGCGCTTTCGCCCGGCGCCGCGCCTAATTAGGGGAAGCCTGTGTCCGTCAATGCAAAGAACTGGCAGGAACTGAAGAAGCCGAACTCGCTCGAGCGCAAGACGAGCGGTGACGGTAAGCGCAAGGCGACCTTCGTCGCCGAGCCGCTGGAGCGTGGCTTTGGCCTGACGCTCGGCAACGCCTTGCGCCGCGTATTGCTGTCGTCGCTGCAGGGCGCGGCAGTGACGTCGATCAAGATCGAGAACGTGCTGCACGAGTTCAGCTCGCTGGCCGGCGTTCGTGAGGACGTGACCGACATCGTGCTCAACGTGAAGCAGATCGCGCTGAAGATGCAGGGCGAAGGCCCGAAGCGTCTGCAGCTCTCGGCAACGGGCCCCGGTGAAGTGAAGGCCGGCGACATCGCCGTGTCGGGCGACATCGAGGTGATGAACCCCGAACTCGTCCTTTGCCACCTCGACGATGGCGCGACGCTCAACATGGAATTGACCGCCGACGTGGGGAAGGGCTACGTGCCCGCAACCGCCAACCGCCCGGCCGATGCGCCGATCGGCCTGATCCCGATCGACGCGCTCTACTCGCCGGTGCGGCAGGTGAGCTACAAGGTCGAGAATACGCGCGTCGGGCAGGAGCTCGATTACGACAAGCTCACGCTGACGATCGAGACCGACGGCACCGTGACGCCCGACGATGCGGTCGCCTATGCGGGACGCATCCTGCAGGACCAGCTCGCGCTGTTCGTGCATTTCGACGAATCGGCCATCACGCGTTCGGCGCCGAGCGGCATTGCCGCGCCGGCTTCTGTCGGCGAAGTCAGCGGTGATACGCAGCAGATCAACCGCTACCTGCTCAAGAAGGTCGACGAGCTCGAACTGTCGGTACGGTCGGCGAACTGCCTGAAGAACGACAACATCATCTATATCGGCGATCTGGTGCAAAAGACCGAAGCCGAGATGCTGCGCACGCCGAATTTCGGCCGCAAGTCCTTGAACGAGATCAAGGAAGTGCTGTCGTCGATGGGGCTGCGGCTGGGCATGGAAATCCCCGGCTGGCCACCCGAGAACATCGAGGAAATGGCAAAGAAGCTCGAACAGGAAATCATGGGCTGATTGCAGCCTTGTCCCTGTCGATTTTTTCGGGGCCGGCGATCCGATCGTCGGCCCCTTTGCGTTGCGCAGGCTTCGCGATGCTCGGGTCGAGGGCTGCTACTGGGCCGCGTTTTCCGGCGGGTCGACCCAGGTTGACGCTTCGATTGGCGCCCACTCGTCGTGCCTGACCATGTAGCCGATGAATGCTGCAGCAAAGAGTGCCGTGATACCCACGGCAAGCACCGTGGTGATCAAGCCCTTGCGCGCGAAATGCTGTGAATAGATCAGCGGGGCCGCGACGCCGATGGCGATTAGCGACCAGTGGTGGTAGCGAAATTCTGCGGCAACGCCGATGACGAGGAAACTCGCGCCGTTGACGCATGCGGACACCAACAGCGCTTGCGCCACCGTTCGCGCGCCGCTCGGCGCTTGCCAGAACGATATCAATAGAAGGGCAAAGCCCAGCAGATACCACGCAAAAGGCCGGGATAACGGCGTGTAGTCGAACGCCATCTGCGTTTTCAGCAGCGCCCAATAAACCGCCTTGTTGCCTTGCCCGATATGCTCAGGATTCGGATTGTCGCTTTCGGCAGGGGATGCTGCGTCATAATTATATCGCGACGTCCACAGCCGAAGTGAGGCGTTGAAATGGGCAAGCCGATGTCGCGCATAGGCAAATGGATGCGCGGCAATTGTTCGAAGCCAGGGCGCGGTGAGGTTTTTCGACCACAGCCGGTCGTAAACCCATGGGCACCCCTCCTGTTCGACCGGCGTGTTGTACGAATCCCAAAGCGCGGGCCAATAGCAGTTTCGTGCTTCGGCGCGCCGCCATTCGGCAGGGGGAATGCCTTCGATCGTTGGCAGATTGGCGAAATGGGCCGTGCCCGCCATGTCGAAGATTTTCAGGGAATTCTCCGCAAGCGCCGGTTTTGCGTCCATCACCCGCTGGTTGAGGAAATCGGACGCGCCGAAAACGAGGATGCAAGCGATGACGGCGGCTGCGGCCCGATATTGTTGGCGCCAGCGCTTCTGCGCATCGAGCGCCATGAACGCGGCCATCGGCGCAGCCGAGAAGATGCCGTTGTGGCGCACCAGCAGCGCATATATGAAGAGCACGAGGATCGCCGCTACGGCTGCACGTGGCAACGGCTGGTCGCGCAACCGCCAGTGTGCCCAGAGTCCGGCTGCGGCGATCAGGCAGTCGGTCATCTGGGTGTCCTTCAGGACCAGCGTGTTCCAGCCGAGAATATGGGGCACCAGCCCGACCGCCAGGACGCACCAGCCGGCCGTCGATTTGCCTGCGGCTGCAAGGCCATCGGCAATCAGTCCCAGCCCGAGCCAGAACAGGATGGTCTGGACGACGTAAAATGGCCCGGTCCCTTCCAGTCCCAGCGCCAGAAATAGCTGCCAGGTGCGCCCTAAGATCGGGGGATGCCAATCGTCGAAATGGTTGGTGAGCGCGTGTTGATAGACCGCAAGCGCATCGGGTTCGACAAGTCCCGGCCAGAACAGCGACAGTTGCCCAAACGCAATGAGGGCCGCAGCCACAAGCGGCCGCCGCAAGCCAGACGACAGCCTCTCTTCCGCAAAATGCACGATTTTCCCCCGCTGGTGCGCTACCACCATATCCACGCTGACCGCGGATGAAAACCGCGCAGTCGATCTGCCTTCTGCCATTGACTTTGGCGCTCGCTCCGCTAAGCGCTCCCCCTCGCCGCCGACGCGGCTGTTTGGGGATTTGGAGGCGCCCCGTCACGCCTCCTGGCCGGGGATGCCGTAAAACGGTCTCCGGACGAACAAGGAATGGACTATGCGCCACAGATATGGCGGCCGTAAGCTTTCGCGGACCTCGGCCCACCGCACCGCAATGTTCCGTAACATGGCAGCCGCGCTGATCAAGCATGAGCAGATCACCACGACCCTGCCCAAGGCGAAGGAACTGCGCCCCTATGTCGAAAAGCTGATCACGCTGGCAAAGAAGGGCGGCCTTTCGAATCGCCGCCTCGCCCATGCGCGGCTGCTCGACGATGCGCAGCTCGCCAAGCTGTTCGACACGCTGGCCGGCCGCTATGCCGACCGCAATGGCGGCTATACCCGCATCATCAAGGCGGGGCCGCGTGCGTCCGATGCCGCACCGATGGCGATCATCGAGTTCGTCGACCGCGACGTGAGCGCCAAGGGCCAGGATTCGGGCCCGGTGCTGGTCGACGACGAAGCTTTTGACGAGGCTGCCTGAGCGTATCGCTTCCCGATATTGAGGGCTTCACAAAGGAGTCGCAGGCGCTACGCTTGCGGCTCCTTTGCCTTTTGGGGATGTTCGTGATGCGCCTTAACCCGCTGTTCCTGCTTGCGCCTCTTGCTGCCGCGCCGCTGGCGGCCGTGGCGATTGCCCAGCCCCCGGAGTTGACCTTGAAATATCCCGAGACGCCGCGCGTCGATGTCGTCGATGAACAGTTCGGCGTGAAGGTCGCCGATCCCTTTCGCTGGCTCGAAAACGACGTTCGCACCGATCCCAAGGTCCGCGCCTGGGTGGAAGCGCAGAACGGCGTCACCAATGCCTATCTCGCGACATTGCCGGGACGCGACCTGTTCAAGGC
>PKED01000198.1 GCA_002863155.1 Sphingomonadaceae bacterium
GTTCGCCCTTGATCGCCTTCCCACAGACCCGGTTCTCCTGCAGAAAATGCTGCTGGAGATGGCCGATGTCATGGAGCAGGAACGGGCCGAACTGACGGCGGCGCAAGCCACCGTCAAAGCCCAGACCTTGCGGATCGAAAAGCTCGAGCATCGCGTCGCGCGGCTGCTGCGCGTCCAGTTCGGCCGCAGCTCCGAGAAAATGGATATCGCCCAGCTGCGGCTGATGTTCGAGGAGGTCGATGCACCAGAACCCGCCAACGATGAGGTGGCGGCGCCGCTTGTGGTGAAATCGGCCCGCAAATCCGGCGGCCGTGTTCCGCTTCCTTCGCACTTCCCGCGTCATACAGTCGATCATCAGCCCCGCCCGTGCAGTACCGGTTGTAACGGGCCGTCAGTACAGATCGACGAGGCTGTCACTGAGGTCCTCGACTATGTCCCTGCGCGCTTCCGGGTCATCCGTCACGTGCGGCCAAGACTGGTGTGCCGGTCCTGCGAACAGATCCGCCAGGCGCCCGCTGTCGATCTGCCGCTGCCCAAGGTGATGGCGAGCAGCGCCTTGCTGGCCCACCTCGTCGTGAGCCGCTTTGTCGATCATCAGCCCTGGCACCGGCAGTCAGTGATCTTTCGCCGCGTGGGACTCCACATCGATCGGGACGTGATGAGCCGCTGGGCACGGAAACTGGCATGGCTGCTGGCGCCGCTGGGCGAGCGGCTGTTCGCCTATATCCGGGAAGCCGCCAAGATTCATGGTGACGACACGCCGGTCACCTTGCTGGGCAATGGCGACGGCAGCCGGACCGGGCACTTCTGGGTATATCTGCGTGATGACCGCTCCAGCGGCGACATGAGCCCGCCTGCCGTGGTCTTCCGCTTCAGCGCCGATCGTGGCGGAGCGCATCCGGCAGAACATCTCGCCGACTATCGGGGGTATCTACAGGCAGACGGCTTTGCCGGGTACAACGCACTTTACCGTGACCCCAAGACCAAGGCGCTCAGGGATATCGTCGAAGTGGGATGCTGGAGCCACGCGCGCCGGAAGTTTACCGACATCCTGGATAAGAGCCCGTCACCGATCGCGGCGGAGGCGGTCGTGCGGATCGCCGAACTCTTCGCCATCGAGCGCGATATCAAGGGTGCGCCACCTGATGAGCGAAGACGCATCCGCCAGATCAAGGCGGTGCCGAAGCTCGAGGCTTTGCGCGTCTGGCTTGAAACCCAGAACCGTGGCCTGTCTTCCGACAGCAATCTGGCGCGTGCCTGTCGCTATCCGCTCAACCGCTGGCAGGCCATGATCCGTTACTGCGATGACGGTCGGCTCGAGATCAGCAACAATCTGGTGGAGAACGCCCTGCGCGGTGTCGCGCTCGGGCGCCGGAACTGGATGTTCGTCGGCTCCATGAAGGGGGGAGAAGCGGCGGCGCTCTTCTACGCCCTGGCGGGCACATGCCGGCTCAACGGCGTCGAGCCCGAGGCATGGTTCACTGACGTCATCGAGCGCATCGGTGATCACCCGATCAATCGGATCGATGACTTCTTGCCGTGGAACTGGCAGGCATCAAGGCTGACCAACGATCTGGAGAAGGCTGCGTGAGCAACGGCACTGTCGTGCGGATGAAGATTACGCTGGACGATGTCCCGCCCATCGTCAGCCGAACGCTGGAGGTGCCGCTCAATATCCGGCTCGATCGTCTGCACACCGTCTTCCAGACTGCCTTCTCCTGGACGGACTCTCACCTGTGGGAAATGAGCTTCGGGCAAACCGGCTTCGGCATCCCTGATCCTGAATATGGCTTCGACGGACCGCTCGATGCCCGTAAGGCCACTCTCGCTCAGGTTCTGGCGGACACCAGGCGAAAGACCTTCCGATATCTCTACGACTTTGGCGACGCCTGGGAGCATAGCGTCAAGATCGAGCGCGTCAGCGCGGCCAGCCCGCACCTGACATATCCGCTCATTCTCAATGCAGTAGGCATGCGGCCGCCAGAGGACTGTGGCGGCCCATGGGGTTACGCCGAAAAACTCGAAGCGTTCGGCGACCCCCAGCATGAATATCATGAAGAAGCGCTCGATACCCTCGGCGACGACCATGATCCCAACGCCCAGCCCGATATCCCACTGATCGAGGCAAGGCTGGAAGCGCTCGCGAAAAAATGGGCGCCGCGGACACGCCGCAAAGCCTGACAGGCCGCGTCAACGCCACCTTCCGTCGGCGCTTACGGCGCTTCGAGCAGGAGCCGTCATTCGATGCAACAAGCCTGACCGATCGCTTCGTCCCAAAATACTCAATTCTCAGTCTATGTCTTGCGCTGAGCGCATGAGAGCGTTGCGCATCCTGTTGGAGAAACACACTCCCTTCACATCGGAATCCGTTCGCGAAAATCCCAGAGCGGAATGCCCATTTTGCGAGCCTTGTCGGCAAGATTGTCCTGAATGCCTGTGCCGGGGAAAATCACAAGGCCGACCGGTAAGGCTTCGAGCAGAAGATCGTTGCGCTTGAAGGGCGCGGCCTTCTTGTGCCTGTTCCAGTCCGGGCGGAAGGCAACTTGCGGTACGCGCCGGGCATCGGCCCAGCAGGCGGCTGCGCGTTCTGCGCCTGTGGGCGTCGCGCCGTGCAGGAGCACCATGTCGGTGTAGCGGGCATGAACCCGGTCAAGTGCAGCCCAGATCGCTGCATGATCATTGCAATCAGCCCCGCCTGTAAAGCCGATCCGTGTGCCTTCAGGAAGCATGACCCTCGCTTTTTCGCGGACGCGCTTGTCGAGAAAATCTCGGCTATCAATAACGGCGGAGGTAAGCGCCTTGTGGTTGACCCGCGAACCCGAGCGCGGTGTCCAGGCCTTGCGCATATGGATGCGGAACTGATCCGCTGCGGCATCGCGAAAGAACTCCATCGTATCCCGACGCTCGATCATCGATACACCTTCACAGATTGACCGTTCCAGTTCGACCGAACGCACTTCGCTGCCGTCCTGCTCGCGCTGCAGTCGCTTTTGCGCCTGTTCGTTGTCGTCGAGGTCGCGTTCGATCCGCTCGGCCGAGCGATGGAAGACGTTGACCAGCTGCCAGAGCAGATCCTCAAGATCGGGTTCGATCCGGGTGTCGATCAGCGCTGCGACCATGCCGTCGAACATGTCGGCAACCGCGCCGCCTGCGAGCCTGGCTTCGGGCAACGGCCGTGCGTCGGGCTCGTCGTCGAAGGGGCGATAGCCATAGAGCTGCATTTCCTGGAGGAGATAGGCGGTAGGACCGGGTTCGCTCTGGCCCTCGTCATCGAAATGGTCGGAAGCGTTTTGCATGATTGTCTCCGCATCTTACGCCGCGCCACTCGCGGCTTCGTGGCGACGCCGGGCGGCAGGGGAGGCAGGGATGCACCCGCGCTCTCGCGGGCCGGAGCGACAGCGGAGGATGGAAGAAGACGCCTATTTTGCTTCGCGATGCAAAGGAGCACCGCTCCGGCGGAAAATAGGCGCCGCTCGCCCATTGCAGCGCCTGGCGCCCATGCCGCAGTCGCCCCTTCACGAAGCCGTTGCGCGGCAACCGACCGATTGCGGAAAATTTTCAATGCGCTCCTGCCAAAGAGACGGGCGAGCGATGGGCATCACCGCTTCCCTCTATGGTCGCAAAAATGCAGCCGCATCGTCGCCGAAAAGTTGTGCCCGCAGTGCCATCGCCAGCTGCTCGGCACCGTCAGCCTGCAAGTCAGTGTTGAAGTCATCGCGGCTGGGTTTCAGCGCGATGACCTCGATCCCGGTCCCGGCAACACGGTGTTGAAGCGTTGCCATAGCGTTTTCGCCAGCCGTATCGTTATCGCACCCTACGTAGAGGCGACGCAGGGCAGGAGGGAGGTTCACAGCAGCCAGATGGGCAGCCGACAGGCAGGCGATCATTGGCAAATCCGGCAAGACCTGGCGGAGCGACAATGTGGTTTCGATGCCTTCGGCTGCGAGCATGACCGGACCGGCTAGCCCGAAGCGGACGCCATTGCCCAGAAGACCGCCCATAGCGCGGCGTGGATTGGTGATCTGCGCCTTGGTGCATGTCGCGGGCTCGAGCCAGGTTCGGTGAACGCCGGTGATTGCACCGTGAAGATCAGTGACAGCAGCGATCATCGCAGGCCACGCACGTGGTGTGTCGGGAGAGTCTCGGCGGGACGGACGGTAGTAGCACGAGGGATGGAAGCGAAGAGCCTGGCCATGTCCGGCTGACACGAGCGACCGGCCTTCCAGATACTGCGAGACGACAGTGCTCTCGATCGGCTTTGAGGCGGCCCAGAGTCGCCGTGCTGCCTCGACGGTTCCAGGCCGTGCCTTCGCCGTTCGTGCATTCTCCACATGGGCATCCACTTGCGGCAGACTCAAGAAGCGACGCGCTTCCTCCAGCGTCTCGCGCATCGAATGGTGGCCGGATGCGGCGGCGATGATATCGAGCAGGTCGCCATGCTCGCCAGTATGGGCATCGGTCCATTTTCCCGCAGCCCCGCGCCCGTCCGCCGATGTGCTGAGGCGAACATAGAGACTTTGGCCGGGCGAGTTTCGCGCATCACCGACCAGCCAGTAGCGTCCTTCCTTGCGTCCGGCAGCGAGGTAGCGGCGGCATACGGCCTCTGCACATTCGCCAAGGCGGCGGGCAATGTCACGGGCGGGACTGTCCATGCACCGGGCTCCTTCATGCGGCCTTGCGTGGAGTGACGCGCACAACCGGGAACCGGTCGAGCAGCTTTTCCAACACATCACCGCCGACAGCCCCTGTCGGCACGTAGAGGCGGAGTTTCCATGAGACGATCTCGGAGATCAAGCCCATAGACTTGAGCCGTTCGACCCCCAGATCGTTGAAGCCGGTCAGTTCGATGCGCCATTCGTTCATCGCGCGAACGCGGCGCAAGGTCTGACCCTCTGCGATCTCGATCGATGCCTCGTCGGCGATCAGCATCGACCAGGCCGTGTCCGGCGTGATTTGCGGGGCAGCGTCCGGGACAATGCTTGTTGCCCAGGCCGGTGAAACGCGGCGTCCGATGACACGTTCACCTGCATCGGTCTGAAGGCGATAGACCCGTGTTGATTCGTTCGGGAGACGTCTCCAGATCGGCAGAAGCAACCCTGTCACCATGTGCAAGGTCGAGATTTCGAATTCGGGCAGTTCGGCAAGTTCGCCGGTCCATGCGGCACAAAAGCTGGCACGATCCGCCTTTTCCCAGTGGCTCGTAGCAAACAGGTCCGCGAAGAGGAAGGAAGCTTCCATCGGCCGTACGAGGCGGACCCGGGCGAGTATGGCACCGTCATCATCGACAATGCTGCGGGCACGCAATTTGACGGCGGCCCGGCCGGATCGGGCGTTGATCATCAGATCGGCGTGCTCCTCGCCCGCCAGTTCCAAAGCGCGCTCAAGCGATACGGGTGTGAGCTTTTCTTTGCGCGAGATGGTGAGCAAGTGGGTCAGCGCACCGGTCCCCGGATGCGTGTAGATCGTGCGCCGCTCCGAGATCGTGAAACTCTCGGCCTGGAGAGTTTCAAGGCCAGTCTCGAATGTGCCGCTCGCGATCGCGCCTTCGATCCGGGCGGTAAGAAGGCCCTCGAATGCCTCAAACAGGATATTCTGAAGGTCGATTGTCAGCGCCAGCATCCGGTTGAGGAACGTCGTGATGCCGGGCAATTCGTCCTTGATGCCGCCATCGCTGTCGAGCAGTGAAAGCCCCGTCGCTGTCTCGAAGGCGGTGAGAGAGCATCCTTCGATCCGCCCGCGCACCAGCAGCATGTAAAGCTGGCGCAAGGCATCGCGGGCGTAGAAGGATTCGAGATTATCCTCGGGCCGGAACATATTCTGCCCGCCGGTCTGGCGTTGGCCACGGGTGATGGCACCGAGGCTGTCGAGACGCCGCGCAATTGTTGAGATGAACCGCTTCTGCGCCTTCACATCGGTCGAAACCGGCCGAAACAGCGGTGGCTGCTTCTGATTGGTGCGATTGGTCCGGCCAAAGCCTTGTATGGCGGCATCTGCCTTCCACCCGGCCTCCAGCAGATAGTGAATCCGGCGTCGCTGGTTCTTCGCGCCAAGGTCGGCATGATAGGAACGGCCGGTGCCGCCTGCTTCGGAAAACACCAGGATGCGTTTGGCGTCGTCCATGAAGGCATGGGTCTCGGCGATGTTCGCTGATGCGGGCCGGTTCTCGACAGCGAAGCGGACGGAACCGTCATTGCCTGTGCGCGGCACGATCCGGCGCGACCGGCCGGTAACTTCGGCCACAGCATCGCTCCCGAAGTACTGAACGATCTGATCGAGTGCGCCCGGCACAGGCGGCAGCGCGGCAAGACCTTCGATCATTTGGTCGCGGCGGCGGCAGGCCTCGCGATTGAGCACCGGATTGCCGTCGCCATCGAAGACAGGCCGTGATGCGAGATTTCCTTCGCCATCAGTATAGGGCTCGTAAAGCTGAACCGGAAAGCTGTGTTCCAGGTACGACAGAACATATTCGCGCGGCGTAATGTCCAGGCGGACATCGTCCCACTGGTCGGTGGGAATTTCGGCAAGGCGCCGTTCCTGCAGCGCCTCACCGGTCGAGACAATTTGCACGACTGCGGCGTGGCCTGCTTCAAGATCGCTCTCGATCGACGCAATGGTGCTCGGGGTCTGCATGGCGGTAATGAGGTGGTTGAAGAAGCGTTGTTTCACGCTTTCAAACGCCGATCGCGCTGCCGATTTCGCCTGGGCATTGAGCGTGCCGTGTGCCGAGCTGGTTACGCCGGACGCCTCAAGCGCGGCATCGAGATGGGTGTGAATGATCTGGAACGCCGCGGCATAGGCGTCGTAGATGCGGACCTGCTCTGCACTCAGTCGATGCTCGAGAAGGTCGTATTCGACGCCGTCGAACGAGAGCGAGCGGGCGGCATAGAGGCCCAAAGCCTTCAAATCGCGTGCCAGCACTTCCATCGCCGCAACGCCGCCTTCCTCGATGGCCGATACGAAGGCCGCGCGCGATGCGAACGGAAAGTCTTCGCCGCCCCATAGGCCGAGCCGCTGCGCATAGGCGAGGTTTTGCACGGTCGTGGCACCGGTTGCAGACACATAGAGAACGCGCGCATTGGGCAGCGCGTGCTGGAGGCGCAGGCCTGCACGCCCCTGCTGAGAGGCAGCGACATCGCCGCGCTCGCCTTTGCCGCCCGCCGCATTGGCCATCGCGTGGGCTTCATCGAAAACGATGATGCCGTCGAAGTCGCGCCCTAGCCACTCAACGATCTGGCTGACCCTGCTGGCCTTGCCCGACCGCGCCTGCGAGCGCAGGGTTGCGTAGGTCGTGAACAATATGCCCTCGGCGAGCCGGATTGGCGTCCCCTGCCGGTAGCGGGACAAGGGCGTCACAAGTAAACGTTCTTGCCCGAGAGCGGACCAGTCGCGCTGTGCGTCTTCGAGCAAGCGATCCGAGACCGAAATCCACACCGCGCGGCGGCGTCCCTTGCACCAATTGTCGAGGATGATGCCTGCGACCTGACGCCCTTTGCCCGCACCGGTCCCGTCACCCAGAAACCAACCCCTGCGGAAACGAACTGCGCCT
>PKED01000024.1 GCA_002863155.1 Sphingomonadaceae bacterium
CCGGCAACCATCTTCTGATCGATCTGTTCGACTGCGCCGGGCTCGATGACGCGGCGCGCGTCGAGCGCGTGCTGCGCAACACCGTGGCCGCTGCGGGCGCGACGCTGATCGACTTCCGGCTGCACGGCTTCGGCCCCGGCCAAGGGGTTACCGCAATCGCGCTGCTCGCCGAATCGCACATCAGCATCCATAGCTGGCCCGAACATGGCTATGCGGCGGTCGACCTGTTCCTCTGCGGTGAGCGGCATGATCTGGATGCCGCCGTCGCGATACTGATCGCAGGCTTCGCGGCAAAGCGGCACGAGGTGAAGCAGTTCGCGCGCGGGTTGGCCCGCCATCGGGACAGGGCCGGGCGTTCGACCGCATTTGGCACATGGTCGGGAAGATGGAAGACGCCAAGCTTCGCCTAGACCCCACATGGCGCTGGCCTGACGGCTGGCGGGACCGCCTTGTGGCCATCGTGGGGCTGTCGGACCCCGACGCCCCCATAGCCGACCAAATCGCGGCGCAGGGGCTGTCAGGGATCAATCCTGACGTGCCTTTGCTGGCGGTGCCGACCTTCAAGTTCAGCGCCAAGGAACGGGCCGCTATCGGTCATCGGCTTCCGTTCCTGCCTTAGCGCGGCGTCTCGCCTTCCTTCCTTGCCGTCGCGCTTCGGGAAGCCCGGTTCAACGTAGGTGCCAGCGTTGGGCCGGGCTTTTCCATGTCGAAGTCTATTCCCGTGCCTCATTGAGGCGATGGAATGTGGGCAAACAAGTCGACATTCACCAATGAAAACAAGGCTGTATTGAGCGGCGAATTTTCCGCCGCTGATTTGGGCAGGACATGGGTAGGTTTTAGACCCGATTCCACGGTGCGCGAAGCTTCGAACGAAGCATGGCTTCAACAGCTTTGTAGTCCGGCGTCGGGTGAAACCAAAGGGTCAACGCCTCGCCGCCGGTCGTCGCAACGTATATCAGGTTGTTCAGGCGACAATTCGTTTCCTGCCCGCCCTTGAAGCAATTTTTCGGCGAAATGTTGCCATAGCCCGCGTTGAACCGCGCGGACAGGTTGGCGCATTCGCCGACATACTTCAGGTCGTCTCCTGCCATAACTAGATACACGCCGCTTTGCCGGTAGGTGCGCGGGATAGTGAACTTGCAGAATGGTCCAGCGCCATAGCGGTTCAACGGGTCGCCGCGCGCATTCGCGTATCGTGATTGCGGCATGTGGGCATTGATTGGCCCATCCTTTGAACGGACGGGCTGAATGTCGCCTACGAACGCAAATTCGAAGCCTTCGACGTTCATTCTGTTTAGGCAGTTGCCTTCTTGGTCACTTCGTCGGCGAGTTTGGTGCGTGTGACGACCACATGCGACAAGGCTGTGATGATCGCACCGGAATTGGTAGCGTCCTTCGTGTCCTCAACCGCAGTTTGTAGCGTCTTCAGTTCGTCGGAATAGCGATTCGTCGCCGCCTTGCCGAAAGCGTCCTGCATGGCAAAGGTCTTAGCGGCGTGATCCGCCATCGCATCACGAACATTCTGTCGCGCTTCAGACAGGCTCTGGCCTTCGGCGGCGGCATCGTTGAATGCCGCAACTTTCTTATCCAACTCTGCGCCGCTATCACGAAACGCGGCAACACGGCTTAAATTATATGTTTGAACCGTCGCTTCGCGGGCATCCTGTCGCGCGACATACCATTGGAAGCTGGCCGTAATTGCCCACAGCAGTAGCCCGCCCGTGACGGCCCACGTGCATACGGCTTTCACGCCCGCCTTCATCGACGCCGCCGATGGGGTTGGTAGCTTCATCGCAATCACTTGCGATGAGTAGCATGATTTTCGGATTTTTTCAATGTTGCGTTGGCTCGGAGCGTCGCTTGGGATTGCGCCTTCACCGCAAGTTTGCAGGCTTGCTCCCAACGCGCCTTGCCTAGCAACTCCAAATATCGCTTTACCGCTTCGTCAACATCGCCAAGGCATTGATCGTCGGCTTGACGAACGACGTGCGCGCTAACGGTGGCTTCCTTCGCTTCGGCATACGGCACGTTGGAAGTGGCCATAGCGAACAGTGCAATGGCGGCGAGCGGTTCAATCTTTTGCGAGCGCCAGCGAAACCAACCCGGCGATTGCACGTAAATTGAAAGGTCGTTTCGGTCATCCTCATCAATTTCCGAATCTACGGCCAATTCGTAAATGCTATCGACTGTTAATTCTTCATCATTTTCGCGAGCTTCTTCAAGTACTTCGATAAGTTCGAACCAAAGCGAACTTAGGAGATTGTCTTTCGACGTGAAAACGTTCTTCGACGTTCTGAACGTGGATACGAACAATTCATCATACACGTAATCGTCAAAAGCTTTGTCGTAGATTTCTTCGTATCGGCTACGCCCTAGGTCGAAGAACGCTGCGAGGGAATGAAGCTGGCTGATAAGGTCGTCGCTAAGGCGGCGCTTTTCAATTTCCGCCACCCATTTTACGCGACGGCCATAGTAGGTGTATGTTTCGTCGTTGCTGTCCTTGGCCGTTACGGTTTTCAACACGCCCGGCTTGTCCAGCAACATGCCGATGCGAACGGCGGTCGTGTAGCCCTTGTCGGGCATTACGATCAGGTCGCCCTTCTTCGCCGTGAAAAACAACCCTTGGAGAAACGTGAGCGTTGCCTTGTCGCCCGCGCTGCGAACGAAACGGTCGGGGCGAGGCGCACCACCTTCAACGCGGCGTTCGATACGATCAGCAGCGATGTGTTCTAGAAGTTCTTCCTCGTCCCATTCGGCAGGAAAATCGCCAAGGTCGTTCAAATCGCGCACGTCAATCAGTGCGACGGCCGTTTCGGTAACTACGTCGTGAAATTTGTAGTCTTTGCCGGGGAAGTACTTCCAAACCTTGTGATCGTTCGGAAGAATGTATGTCCCAAGCGCAACGTCGATGCTCACCAAGCAGCCCCCTCACTAGCTTTGGGCGAAATTATGCTGATTTGGCCGCAATTGTCTACGACGTAACGATTCGTCAGGAATGCGTCGGAGAATGCGATGCGGTTCATGGCGGCACCAAGTTCGCCCCTGCCCATAACCTACCCGCGCCTTGGTCGGCGGCGGGTAGGTAGGTCAAAAATAGCGGAAAAGCTGGCGCACCCGACAGGATTCGAACCTGTGGCCTCTGCCTTCGGAGGGCAGCGCTCTATCCAGCTGAGCTACGGGTGCGGGCGACAAGGCGCGTAGCAAAGCAAATTCGCCCGCGCCAGTGGTTTCAACTCCGCTGCTTCGGTCGGCCCGCGAGCTTCACTTGCTGGAAGGGCGCCAGGCCGCAACTTGCGCCGCGGCCGAGCGGGGTGTTGCGCAGCACGGTGAGGATGTCGGTCGAACACAGCCGGTCGATCGACAGCGCATAGCCGAACCGCTCCTCGTAACCCAGTTCGGGGCAGGCTTGCGGCAGCGTGACGCGGTATACCTTGCGGTCGAGCATGACGAAATCGATCACCGAATCGCTGCGCACCAGGCTTTGCGAGATTCGGCTGCGGCTGATGCAGGCCTGCGGTGCGCCGACGGGCGTCGCGGCTGGAATGCCATCGTCACGCGCGGCGCTTGGACCCGCCAGCGCGACGGCGGCAAGCACGGCAATCGCTGCACCGCCCGCAACGGGCGCCATCCGGTTCATCTTGCCTCCCCGGCCCGTTGTCGCGGCGCGGTCGTCTTGAGCTTGTAGGCGCACAAATCAGCCACCGGGCAGCGCCAGCATTCGGGCGTGCGTGCTTTGCATATGTAGCGCCCATGCAGGATCAGCCAGTGATGCGCGTGGACGCGGAACGGCGCGGGTGTCGCCTTGTCGAGCCTGAGCTCGACCGCAAGCGGCGTCTTGCCGCGCGCGAGCCCGGTGCGATTGCCGACCCGGAAGATGTGGGTGTCGACCGCGAAAGTCTCTGCTCCGAAGGCGACGTTCAGGACGACATTGGCGGTCTTGCGACCCACCCCCGGCAATTGCTCGAGCGCGTCGCGATCGGCAGGCACCACGCCGCCATGCCGTTCGACCAGCATCTGCGACAGCGAGATCACGTTCTTGGCCTTGGTGTTGAACAGGCCGATCGTCTTGATGTGCTGTTTCAGCCCTTCCTCGCCGAGCGCGAGCATCTGCTCGGGCGTCGTGACGTCCGCGAACAACCCGCGCGTCGCCTTGTTGACGCCGATGTCGGTCGACTGCGCCGACAGCGCGACCGCGACGACGAGCTGATAGGGATTGCCGAACGCCAGCTCGGTTTCGGGGTGCGGATTGTCGGCGGCGAGCCGACTGTAGAATTCGATGACGTCGGCTTTCTTCAAAGCCCGAGCACCTCGCTCATCGCATAGCGCCCCGGTGCGCGGCCGACGAGCCATAGAGCTGCGGTGATCGCCCCGGCCGCGAAGATCTCGCGATTCTCTGCCCGGTGGCCGAGCTCGATCCGCTCGCCCGGTCCGGCGAAGATCACCTGATGATCGCCTGCCACCGATCCGCCGCGCAGCGAGGCGAGGCCGATCGTCCCCTCGGCCCGGTCGCCGGACAGGCCCGCGCGGCCGACCACCGACAGATCGTTGAGACTGGCGCCGCGTCCGGCCGCTGCCGCCTGGCCGAGCAGCAGCGCGGTGCCCGACGGCGCATCGACCTTGGCACGGTGGTGCATCTCGACGATCTCGATGTCCCATGCAGGGCCGAGCCGCTCGGCCGCTTCGCGCACCAGCCGCGCAAGCAGGGTCACACCCAGCGAGGTGTTGCCGGTCTGAAGCACGGCGATTTCGCGGGTTGCCTCGTCGATCATCGCGTGGTGGACCGGACCCAGTCCCGTGGTGCCGACCAGGATCGGCGTGCCGGCAGCACGCGCCGCTGCCAGATTGGCCGCGAGCGCGCCGGGCACGGTGAAATCGACGAGCACGTCGGAAGCGACCGCGAGCGCCCGAGGATCGCCGCCGGCATCGATGCCGCCGGCCAGCGTCGCGCCATGTTCGCTGATCATCTCCGCAATCGCGCGCCCCATCCGTCCGGCACTTCCCAGAATACCGATCGCCGCCATTGCCTGCTCCTGATGATCGACGTCGGGCATGGCAGAAAGCATCCGCGCTCGACAAGAGGCGATCGCGCGGCTGGCGCAGCGAGGCGGGCATTCCTATGCTGCAACCGTGACGCGCGCGACCAACATCGTGATCCTGACCGGGGCCGGAATTTCGGCCGAGAGCGGCATCGCCACCTTTCGCGGGCCCGGCGGTCTGTGGGAGGGGCATCGGGTGGAGGATGTCTGCACCCCACAGGCGCTCGCGCGCGATCCCGCGCTCGTCCACCGCTTCTATGATCTGCGCCGGGCAGCGCTCGACACGGTCGCGCCCAATGCCGCCCATGCGGCGCTGGCACGGCTCGATGCGAACTGGCCCGGCGAGCTGCTGATCGTCACGCAGAATGTCGATGATCTGCACGAACGCGCCGGTGCGAAGCGACTGCTGCACATGCATGGCGAGCTGCGATCGGCGCTCTGTGCCGCTTGCGGGGCGCAATCGCCATGGAAAGGCGCGATGCCGCCCGGATCGGCCTGCTCAGCCTGCGGGGCGGCGGCGCTGCGGCCCGACATCGTGTTTTTCGGCGAGATGCCCTATCACATGGACGCGATCGAGGCGGCGCTCTCGCGCGCGGACGTCTTCGTTTCGATCGGCACTTCGGGTGCTGTCTATCCAGCAGCGGGCTTCGTCCAGACCGCGCGGTTGCATGGAGCGGAAACGCTCGAACTGAATCTGGAGCCGAGCGCCGGCAGCCATTTGTTCGACGAAAGCCGCAGCGGACCCGCCGGTGTGCTGGTGCCCGCATGGGTCGATGCGATGCTGGCGAGCGCGGCTTGAGCACGCTCGATCCGCGCACGCCGGTGCTGGTCGGTGTCGGCCAGCGGACGATGCACTGGAAGGGGGAGGGGGCCGCGCCCGATCCAGCCGGGCTGCGAGCCGATGCCGCGCGGGCGGCGCTGGTCGATAGCGGATCGGCGGACCTGCCTGCTGCCGTCGACCGTGTCGTCGTCGTCCGTACGATGGCCGATTCGCTGCCGGGCGCGCCGCAGCCCTTCGGCCGCTGTGCCAATCCGCCGGGGACGCTGGCCGCGGATCTGGGGCTGGGACCTGTCGCGGCAATCTGTTCCAGCGTGGGGGGCGACCAGCCGCAGGCGCTGGTGAACGAGGCAGCCGAGGCGATCTTTGCGGGTGACGCGCGCGCTATGCTGATCGCGGGCGGCGAGGCGACGGCGGCGCTCAAGACCGCGCTTCGGCTGGGGCAAGCGCTTGACTGGTCGCGGAGCAGCCAGAGTGATTTCAACGATCGCGGGTTCGGGCCGCGCCTTCTTTCCGACTATGAGATTGCCAACGGGCTTGGCGCGCCGACGCTGACCTATCCGGCTTTCGAGCATGCGCTGCGGGGGCGGTGGGGCCTGTCGCGCCCGGCTCATGGCGCGTTGATGGCCGAGCTTTGGGCCGGTTTTTCGCGCATTGCCGCGGACAATCCCTACAGCCAGTTTCCCGTCGAGCGGGATGCGGCGTTCCTGTCGACGGCGTCGGCGGAAAATTACCCGGTCGCCGATCCCTATCTGAAATGGCACGTCGCACAGGATGCGGTGAACCAGGCCGCGGCAGTGGTGCTGACATCGGTGGGGGAGGCGGACCGACTGGGCATCGCCCCGGCCAGGCGCGTCTATCTTCATGGCTATGCCGAGGCGGCCGACCGTGTCCCCACCGAGCGGCCCGACCTGTCGCGGTCGCGCGCGATCGAATTGGTGCTGGCGCGGGCGCTTTCGTCAGCAGGGAAGGGTGTCGGCGATATCGCGCTGTTCGATCTCTACAGCTGTTTCCCCTGCGCGGTGGTGCTCGCCGCGGAAGCGCTTGGGCTCGACTGGCGCGTGAAACCCGCGACGGTGACCGGCGGGCTGCCGTTTTTCGGCGGGCCGGGCAACAGCTACTCGCTCCACGCCATTGCCACGATGGCAGATCGGTTGCGGTCGGCGCCCGATGCTTTCGGGCTGGTCCTTGCCAATGGCGGCTTCCTGTCGAAACAGGCGGCGGGGGTCTATTCGACGACACCGCCACCCGGATGGACGCCTGTGTCGAGTGCCGACATTGCGCGCGATATCGCCGCAGACCCGTTGCCCCGGTTGATCGAGGGACCAGCCGAAGCGCGGATCGACAGCTATACCGTGGCCTTTGCGAAGGGCGCAGCGAAGCGCGGTTACGTGATCGGCACCACGCGCGACGGAGCGCGCATCCTCGCCGGCAATGCGCGGGGTCACACTACGATCCTCGACGCGCTGCGTGCCGACGACCCGCTTGGCCGAACCGCGTGCATCGCGCACGATGGCGGCGTGAACATCATTACGGGAATCGGGAGCGCGGCATGACCCCAGGCGACGGCAAGCCGATGCTGAGCGGCATCAAGGTGGTCGACCTGACCAGCGTCGTGTTCGGTCCCTATTGCACGCAGACGCTCGCCGACCTGGGTGCGGACGTGATCAAGGTCGAATCGCCGCCGATGGGCGATGTGTTCCGCTGGGCCGGAAAGCCGGGCGCGA
>PKED01000103.1 GCA_002863155.1 Sphingomonadaceae bacterium
ATCGACAAGATAATCGGGCAGCGCGAAGCGCAGGCCGAACGCGGCGGCGACGTCATTGCGCTCGTCGGACAGGATCGGGAAGTCGAGCGCATTGTCGCGCACCGACTTGCGGCTGTTGACGCGGGTCTGCGGCGAGATGGCGACGAGGCTGGCGCCGGCCGCCTGGAATTCGGGGAGTGCTGCCTGGAGCGCCTGCAGCTCCATGTTGCAATAGGGGCACCAGACGCCGCGATAGAAGCTGACGACGAGCGGGCCGCGCGCCAGGAGATCGGCCGAGGAGACCGGCGTGCCATCAGGCGCTGCAAGCGTGAACTCCGGCGCGTGATCGCCGGCCTTGAGCGCGCGACCGGCGGCACCCGAGGCGATCAGCTCGGCGGTGGCGCGCGCCATGATCGGGTGGATATGCGCCGGCGCGTTGAACGGCGGCTTGCCGGATTTGAAATCGGCCTTGAAGGCGTCGAGGCGGTCCTGGAGAGACATGGTGCGGGTCCTTGGATCAGGGGTGGGTGTGGTCAGTTGGCGGCCGAATTACGCAGCGCGACATCGGCGGCGCTGATACCTTCGAGTGCGAGGCCGTAGCCCGCGCATTCATCGACGATGCGGCGCAGCTTCTGGGTGAGCGCGATGCGGGTATAGCGGCTGGTGAGCGGCGGCAGCGCGGCGAGCTGCTCGGCTAGTTCATGGGCGCGGGCGAGCAGCCGGTCGGCCGGCACGATCTCGTTGACCGCGCCATAATCCTGTGCCGTCTGCGCATCGAGCAGCTGGCGGGTGAGGATGAAATAACGACCGCGCACGCTGCCGATCACTTCGGGCCAGAGCAGGTTGACGCCGTCGCCGGGGACGATGCCGAAATCGAAATGCGGCTTGTCCTGAAACACCGTTTCGGGCGTCGCCAGGATGATGTCGGCGAGCAGCACATATTCGCTGTGCAGCAGCACCGGGCCGTTGAGCGCGGCGATCATCGGCACTTCGACGTCGAGAATGTTCGACAAGACCTTGCGGCCTTCGCGCAGGATCTTGTCATACCCCATCGGCGTGAAGAAATCGAAGCCGTCGGGGTCGATGCTGTCCATGAACGCGTCGCCCGTGCCGGTCAGGATCACCACGCGATTGTCGCGATCCTCGCCGACCGCGTGGAACAGATCGACGAACTGCTCATGCGTGTGACCATTGAACACCAGCTTGCCGCCGTTAGTGTGCAGCGCGATCTCGAGCACGCCGCTGGGCGAGCGCGTCAGCCGGGCATTGGGGAAACGATCCTGATAGTCGGCGAACTTGGTCATGGCGGCATTCCTTTCCGGAAAAGAGGAGTCAAGCTTGCGGGACGAGGGTTTCGACGCGGGCGATGGCGCGGGCGACGGCGGGGCGCGATTCGATCTCGGCGACCCAGCGCGACAGGTTGGGCAGCGCGCTGATGTCGACCTCGGCAAAGGCGCGACGCCACAGCCAGCCGAAATGGGCGATGTCGGCGATGGTGAAGCTGTTGCCCGCGACATAGGCATGGCGGCCAAGCGCGGCGTCGAGCATGCCCGCAGTCCGCGCCGCTTCGGCCTCAAAGCGGGCGATGGCGATCGGCTGCGGCTCGGCGGCCTGCTTCTTGAAGAAGCCCGCCTGGCCGAACGCCGGGCCAAGGCCGGAGGCGTGGAAGAACAGCTGCTCGAACACCCGCGCCCGGCCCTCGCCGGAGGCCGGCAGCAGCTTGCCGGTCTTTTCGGCGAGATAGACCAGGATCGCCGCCGACTCGGTCAGCACCAGATCGCCGTCGACCAGCACCGGCACTTTCGCATTGGGGTTGAGCGCCACGAAATCGGGCGCCTTCTGCTCGCCCTTACGAACGTTGATGCCGTGCAGCGCATAATCGAGCCCGAGCTCCTCAAGCGCGATCGGCACCTTGACGCTGTTCGGCGTGGCAAAGGCATAAACTTCAATCATCGTCATTCTCCCGATCAGCGGTAGGGCAGCGTTTCGCTGGCCAATCCAATTTTTCGATGGGCAAGAGATGATCCTTTGGGCCGCGACAGGGCAGACCGGCTGTGGCAATAGCTGCCATTCCCAGGGGGAATGACGATGGACCGATTCCAGGCGATGACCACTTTCATCCGGGTGGTCGACACCGGCTCCTTCTCGGCGGCGGCGCGCCAGACCAATGTCGGCCAGCCCGCCGTGTCGAAGGCGATCGCGCAGCTGGAGGATCAGCTCGGCGTGCGCCTGATCACGCGGACGACGCGCGGGCTATCGCCGACCGAGGCGGGGCAGCGCTTCTACGAACATGCCCGGCGCGCTTTGGAAGAAGCCGAAGAAGCGGAGCTTGCCGCGCGCGGTGCCGGGCGCGGGCTGACCGGGCGGCTGCGGATTTCCGCCGCGACGACCTTTGCCCGGCTGCACATCGTGCCGCGCCTGCCCGGCTTTCTCGCCGAACACGCCGAGCTCGAGATGGAAATCATCATGGACGACCGCGTCGTCGACATGGTCGAGGAAGGCATTGATGTGGCGCTCCGGATGGGGTCGCTGCCCGATTCGACCGCGACCGCGCGCAAGCTTGCCACTGGTCGGCGCTCGCTTGTGGCGACGCCTGCCTATCTCGACCGCGCCGGGGTGCCGACAAGCCCGGCCGATATCGCCGGACATCAGGCGGTGGTCTATACCCGTTACGACACGCACAACTGGACGTTTCGCAACGCAGCCGGCGGTGAGGCATCGGTCAATGTCGGCGGGCGGCTCCGCGTGACGGCGGCGGAGGGCTTGCGCGCAGCGGTGCTCGCCGATTTCGGGCTGGCCGTCGCCTCCGACTGGATGTTCGCGCCCGAACTCGCCGACGGCCGGGTCGTGCGACTGCTCGACGGCTGGTCGCTGCCGCCGATCGACCTGTGGGCGCTGTTCCCGACCGGGCGGCTCGCGAGCGCCAAGGCGCGCGGCTTCGCCGACTTCATGGCGGCGGCGCTGCGCGAAGGATGAGCGCCACCCGCGCGCCTGTCATCCCGTTCTCCAGTCTTGAGGAGCACGCCATGCCGAAGCACCGCATCTACACGACCAGCGTCGCCAGCGTATATCCGCACTATATCTCCAAAGCGGAGAAGAAGGGGCGCACCAGGGCGGAGGTTGACGAGATCATCCGCTGGCTGACCGGGCATGACCAGGCATCATTGGAAGATGTTCTGGCGCAAAAGACGACCTTCGAGGATTTCTTCGCGCAAGCGCCGGCGATGAACCCGGCGCGATCGCAGATCACCGGAACGATCTGCGGCGTCCGCGTCGAGCAGGTCGAGGAGCCGATCATGCGCGAAATCCGCTACCTCGACAAACTGATCGACGAACTCGCCAAAGGCCGCCCAATGGCGAGGATATTGCGGCGATAGCCGTCGCGGCGCGGTCAGGCACGGCGAGAGGTTGCCGCGATGCCACCAAGGATGAGCAGGGCTGCCGCGGCGAGGCGCCAGCTCAGCGGTTCACCCAGCAGCGCCGCCGCCGCAAGCGCTGCCACCACCGGCGTCGCCAGTTGGGCCGCGCCGACCGTCGCGCTCGGCAGGCGCGGGATCACCTTGTACCAGACCAGATAGCCGAGCCCCGACGCGACCATCCCCGAGGTGACGGCGAGCGCGACGCCTTCGATTGCCAGCCGGTGACTACCGTCGAGCAACGGAAGCGGCACGGCGAGCAAGGCGGCGAGCACGAAATTGCCGGCGGTGCGGCGGGCGGGATCGACCGCCGATCGGCCGAGGACCGAATAGAGCCCCCAGGCAATTCCTGCCGCGATCATGCTGCCGATCGCCAGCAGCGGCCCGGGCGCAGCATGCGCGCCGACCAGGAGGACGACGCCCGCCATGGCGAGCACGACGCCGACGACGTCGATTGCGCGGACGCGCCCGCCCGACAGCGCGGTGGCGCTCAGGATGGTAACTTGCACCGCCGCGAACAGCACCATCGCGCCGGTCGCCGCGTTCAATTCGACATAGGCGAACGAAAAGGCGGCGCAGTAGCCGAACAGCGCTAGCGCGCCGCGCCAGCTCAGCCGCTCGCGCGGGGATCGCAACAGCCAGGGGAGCAGGATCGCCGCGCCCGACGCGAGCCGGATCGCAGTGAAGCTGCCCGGCCCGATCAGCCCGCCGCCAAGCGCGGCGCGCGCCAGTAGCGAATTCGCCGCAAAGCCTGTGATCGCCAGCGCCGCGAGCAACAGGGTGCCAAGCTGGTCCCCGGGCCGGTGCGCTGGCGGCGTCATCGATCCCGCTTGCCGGGTTCAGGCGGCAAAGGGATAATCGGTGTAACCATCGGCCCCGCCGCTATAGATGCGCGGCGCGTTGAGCGGGTTCATCGGCAGATCCTCGGCCAGCCTGCGCGGCAGATCGGGATTGGCGATGAACAGCCGGCCGAACGAGGCGGCATCGATTTCGCCCGCTTCCAATGCGGCGCGGGCACGCGGGCCGGTATAGCTGCCATTGGCGATGTAATTGCCGCCGAACGCCTTGCGCACCACCTGCGGGTCGACGATCCGGTTGAACGGATCGCCGCGCGGATCGCTGGGCTCGACGCAGTGGAGATAGGCGAGGCCGCGCTTGCCGAGCTGCTCGGCGAGATAGCCGAACAAGGGCGCGGGATTGCTGTCGCTCATGCCGTTGATGGTGAGCGAGGGCGAGAGGCGGATACCGACCCGGTCCGCGCCCCACACGCTGATCACCGCGTCGGTGACTTCGAGCGTCAGCCGGGTGCGGTTCTCGATCGAGCCGCCATAGGCGTCGGTGCGGTGGTTGGTGCCGTCGCGCAGGAATTGGTCGAGCAGATAGGCGTTGGCGCTGTGCACCTCGACCCCGTCGAATCCGGCCGCCTTGGCGTTGATCGCGGCCTTGCGATAATCCTCGATGATGCCGGGGATCTCGTCGAGCTCGAGCGCGCGGGGGACCACGAAGTCCTGCGGGCCCTCATAGGTGAAGGCATGGCCTTCGAGCCCGACCGCGCTGGGCGCGACCGGCAGCCCCCCGCCGGGTTGCAGCGAGGGGTGCGAGAGGCGGCCGACATGCCACAGCTGGAGCATCATCCGTCCGCCAGCGGCGTGGACGGCATCGGTGACGCCGCGCCAGCCGTCGACTTGCACCTGGCTGTGGATGCCGGGGGCACCGGCATAGCCCTTGCCCTGCTGCGAGATGTGAGTCGCTTCGGAGACGATCAGCCCGGCGGTCGCGCGCTGGGTGTAATAGGTCTGCTGCAGGCCGTGCGGCGCATCGTCGGCATTGGCGCGGGTGCGCGTGAGCGGGGCCATAACGATGCGGTTGGGGGCGTGGATCGCGCCGTAGCGGATCGGCTGGAACAGGGGATCGGTGGACATCGGGATCATCCTTCGACTGGGGTGGGCTTACGCGTGAGAAACAGGCGGGTGAAAAGCGGGCGGACCAGGCCGATCGCGGTCAACAGACCAAAGGTGGCGAGTGCGGCACCGGTCCATTCAAAGGGCGTGGGCATCGCACCGGTAATGACGACTCCGACGAACAGCGTAGCGGCGGGGACGATGGCGGGGAACAGCCCGGCCTTGGCCGCACCCAAATGACGGACAGCGACACCGAAGGCGATGACCGCGAGCACACCCGACAGCGCGCCCTGCACGATCAGCTGGGCGACGAGCGTCGTGGTCGGCAACGCGGCGATCCGGCCGATATCGTCGAAGATCAGCATGGCGGGCACGACGATGATCGCGGACACGGTCGACACCGCGGCGGTAACCGCGAACGCACCGAGCTGCCAGCGTTTGATCAGGATGGTGAAGCCGGTCCAGCTGAGGCCGGCGGCGACGAACAGCAGGTCACCGATCCAGACATGGCCGCCGCCCATCGCGCTTGCATGGCTGGCGATGACGGCGAGCCCGGTGATGATCAGGCCGACGCCGATCAGCTTGTCCGTCGTCAGGCGATCACCCAGCAGCAGCGCGGCCGCAAGCATCGAGGCGAGCGTGATCGTCGAGGGCTGGATGACCGCACCGTGGGCGAGTGGTGCGAAGACATAGCCACCGGTGCCGAGCAGGATGAAGGGCGGGCCGGCGAGTACCGTCAGGATGATCGCGCGCCGCCAGCCGATGCCCGCCAGCGAGCGCGGATCGTTGCGCAGCAGCCAGGGGAGCATGATCGCCGCGGCGGTGCCGAAACGGAGCAGCACGAAATCCTGCGGCATCAGGCCACTGCCGGTGCCGGACTTGGCGAAGACGAGATAGGTCGCCCAGATCAACGCGGCGACGACACCGGCGGCGATGCCGGTCAGCGCGGGCGAGAGAATGGGCGCTCGGGCAAAAAGAGCCCCGCCACGCCGCACGCTCCGGGGGGAAAGAGTGGGGGTCATGGCAGGGCTCCAGTTTGTGGCCCGGCGTCAAGGGGAGACAACGCCGGGCCGGGGGGACGGGGTGCTTAGGCGGCCATCGCGACGGTCAGCGCGGGGGCGGCGGGGAAATCGACCGGCACGCGGGTGGTGGCGTGAAGATAGTTGGTGACGGTCTTGTCGCCGATCGTGACGATCACATCGACCAGGTTTTCCTTGGTCCAGCCGGCGGCGAAGAACGCGTCGACCAGCGCCTGATCGGCATGGCCGCGATTGATCGCGATCGAGCGGGTCAGCTTGGCAAGCGCATCGAGCTTGGCGTCGAACGCGGCGCCACCGGCGCGGATGTCGAGGATCTGGCTGTCGGTGAAGCCGTTCATCTTGCCGAGCGCGGTGTGCGCGGCGAGGCAATATTCGCACTCATTGACCTGGCTGACGACAAGGTTGACGACTTCGCGGGCCTTGGCGTTGATCGACGACTTGGCCGACTGCAGCGCCAGATAGGTGCCGAGCGCGTTTTCCGAATGGGCGAGCGTTGCATAAAGATTGGGAACGAAGCCCAGCTGGCCCTGCAGCGCGTCGAACAGCGCCTGGTTGTTGGGGCTGACGGTGTCGCGGGTCGGAACGTTGATGGCGGTCATGGGAACATCCTTTGGTTGGGGCGGCGGGGATGCCGTGCCACTCAAATGGCGGATGTCGTCGGTGCCAGGCAGACCGCTCGTGGCAATAGCTTCCATGCCTGACAGGAATAGCTGAGCGAGAAAGGCGGCAGCCGGGCCCGCACAGGATCGGTGATGCAGCGGCGGCTGGATAATGGTCGGGGAGAGAGGATTCGAACCTCCGGCCCCTGCCTCCCGAAGACGCTTCGCCTGCCTGCACATGGCTGTTTTTCGTCATTCTTACTCGCTTCGCAGTCGCGTTTCACGGCGTCTGTTCTTGTTTGATTCACGGTTCAAGGTTCATATCGCACCTTAGACCCCTGTCTGCGGGTGCCATGGCGGAGGTGATCTGCTGGGGACGCGGCAAGTGACCGCCTTTCTCGCCACCGGCCTGTTCATCGACGGCTTCGCCGGCGGCGGTGGCGCGTCGACCGGGATCGCGCAGGCGATCGGCCGCGACGTCGACATCGCGGTCAACCACAGCCCCTCGGCCATCGCGATCCACAAGGCCAATCACCCGG
>PKED01000193.1 GCA_002863155.1 Sphingomonadaceae bacterium
GCATTTCCCAGCTTGAGAGTCCGCAAGAAGTCTGCCTTGTTGGGATGATTTTACGCTGCATGGAGGCGACGAATGGCATGGAGGACGGGGTCGCGAGTGGTACGCTTCCGGCGAGTGTCGAAGATACGATCAGGTTCACAATCAGACTCGCCATCACCATCTTCTTCCAGAAGCCGATCTGGTCGAGCCCGTGGCGGCGGCCATAATCGCCCGCGCCGCCGGCTTGCAGCAATTCGTCATACTGGTCGGCATGGGTGGTGAAGAACGGCGCGCTGTTATCGGCGGTCGCCACCTGTTCCCAGATATAGGCGGCGCCCATCTGGCGGAAGGCGCCGTTGTGGAACCAGTCGTCGCCGCGCCAGCCATCGACCATCGGATTCATCGGCACCGACACCTTGAGCGCGGGATGCGGATTGATGAGCGCGACGAGCGGCTCATAGCCGTCATAGCTGATGCCGATGATGCCGACCTTGCCGTTCGACGCCTTCAGATTCTTCACCAGCCAGTCGATGGTGTCGTAGCAGTCGGTCGAATCGTCGACCTTGGTGGGGTTGAGCGACGTGCCGACCAGCGGCCGGTTCATCACATAATCGCCCTTCGACCCGTATTTGCCGCGAATGTCCTGGATGACGCGGATATAGCCGCCCTCGGCGATCACGTCATAGGCATTGTCATAGCCTTCGAGCGCGGTGGCGAGGTCGGCGGCGCGCGCGTTCATGCTCAGCGCCTCGGCATTGTAGGGCGTACGCGTGAGCAGGATCGGGGCGTCCTTCGCACCCTTGGGCGTCAGGATCACGGTGTGTAGCGTCACCCCGTCGCGCATCGGGATGTCGACGCTCAGCCGGTCGTAATTGGCGCCTTCGGTCACCGGGCGGACGATGGCGGGGCGTTCGGTATAGCTTTGCGCCATTGCCACGCTTGCCATCAGCGCCATCGCCGCCGCACCGCCCAGCATCTTGCCGATCATCATCAATCCCCTTTTTGCTTCGATTACCGCATGGCCCTTGTTTGACCCACACCCCGACCCGTTGGTGTCGAGCAACGTCGAGCCACCACGCCCCTCTTGCGGCCTGTTTCTCGACTTCGCTCGAAACAAACGGAGAGAAATTGAGGAAACGGACGCCGGCACGGAGGATGGCGAAGAGAGGGCTGCCCCGCAACAGCGAACGGCCCGCCTTCCGGGTGGAAAACGGGCCGTTGCCAAATCACAATCTTGCCGACGGATCAGCCGACGCGCGTTCCCGTCATCGGGAAGCTGCCGAACGCGCCCGCGCCGATCGACCCGGTGATGCTGTCGCCATCGACGGTTGCGGTGCAGGTGAGCGTCATCGGCATCGGCACCGTCATCTGCATCGTCCAGTTGATCGTGTTGCCATCGACGGTGCCGTCGGTGATGTCGACCGATCCCATCTGGCCGGTGCTGGTGCCGGTCCAGCTGTTGCCGTCGCTCTTGACGGTGATCGTCGACTTCTGGTCGCCCAGCGGCGACTTAACGACGGTTTCCCAGGTGCCATCCACTGCGGACATGTGCGTCTCTCCCGATCTACTTCGCGCCCGCCACGGACGCGGCGGGGACCACCTCAACCGGCAGGCCGATCGAGTCAAGCTGGGGCCGGACGACCTTGGCGTCGCCGACGACCACCCAGACGAACTTGTCGGGGTCGATCGCCCTGCGTGCCGCAGCGTCAAGCTGCTCGCGCGTCATCGCGCGATATTTCTGGCTGATCGTCGCATAATAATCGTCGGGGCGCTTATACTGGTCGTTGTCGAGCATCGCCGAGAGCACCGCGTCCGCGGTTTCGAAGTTGCCCGCCAGTTCGCGAGTCGCGCCGTTGATCGTCCGGGTGAACTCGGCAGGCGTAATGCCCCTGCCGCCCAGAAAGTCCTTCAGATCGGCCTGGAGCGACTTGATCGCATCGCCGGTGCGGTCGGCCTGGACCGGCGCGTTGATCTGATAGGTGACGACCTGCTCGGTCTGGCCGAAGCCGCCGCCCGCGCCATAGGACCAGTGCTTGGTTTCGCGCAGGTCCATGTTGATCCGCGACAGGAAATCGCCACCGAGCACGTCGTTGGCGGCCTGATAGTCGAGCAGGTCGTCGCTGCCCTTGAGCGGGGTCAGCTGCCCGGCCGCGATCAGCGATTGCGGCGAATCGGGCCGGTCGATCAGCACGATCTTCGGCGCGACCTGCGCGGCGGCGGTGCTCAGGTCCTTTTCGCCAGGCGCGCCGACGCCCTTCCAGTCGCCGAACTCGCGATCGAGCAACGGCAGCAGCTGCGCAAGCGGGGCATCCGACACGACGAACATCTTTGCCTTTTCGGGCCGGATCCATGCCTGCTGGAACGCGACCAGATCGTCGCGCGTCAGCTTGGCGACCGCCGCCGGGTCGCCGCCCTGGCCGGCGGTCTTGGCATAGGCGGACGGGCCATAGATCAGCTTCGGCAGCACCCGCCGCGCCAGCCCGTTGGGATTGGTGAGCTCCTGCTGGATGCCCGCGAGCTGTGCGTTGCGCAGCCGCGCGACTTCGTCGGGCTTGAAGGCAGGGTTGCGGACGATGTCGGCAAACAGATCGAACGCGCCCGCCGAATTGGCGGTCGGCGCGTCGACGCTCAGATAGGTGCGATCGGCGCTCGCCCCTTCGCCGAAGTTCACGCCGAGCCGCTCACGCGCCTCGGCAATGGCGATCGAATCGCGCGTTGTCGTGCCTTCATCGAGCATCGACAGCGTCAGCTGCTGGAGGCCGAGCTTGTCGGACGGATTGGCGACCGCGCCCGCGTCGAAGCTGATCAGCGCGCGGGTGATCGGCACGGCGGTGCGCTGCGCATAGACCACCTCGATACCGTTTGACAGCTTGGCGCGCTCGATCTTGGGGAAGACGAGATTGGCGACCGGGCCGACGTCTGGATTGCGTTCCGCGCGCGAATTGGCGACCTTCAGCTCGGGCGGGCTGACCAGCGGCTTGGGCGCGGCGGCGACATCGGTGCCGGGCTCGCGCGGCCCCGGCAGCACCGCCAGATTATAGACCGGGCGCGTCAGCCACTGCTGCATCGCTGCGGTCACGCTTGCCGGAGTCTGGGCAGCGAGCGCGGCGAGCTGTTTCTTGTAATAGCCGGGATCGGCCGAATAGAGCTCGCCCTGCGCGAGCGCGACCGCCTTGCCGCCAAAGCCGCCGACCGATTCGAGGCCCGCGATGCGGCGCGACACGCTGCTCGTCACGGTGCGCTGGAGTTCTTCGGCGCTCGGCCCCGTCTTGATATAGTCGGCGACCAACTCGTCGAGGCGCTTGCTGGCCATCTCGACATCGACGCCGGGGCGCACGACCATGATCACCTGGAAAATGCCGATCTGTGCCAGCGACTGGACCCCCGCATTGACCTGGATTGCCAGTTTTTCCTTGCGCACGAGCGTGTTCGACAGCCGCGAGCTCGACAGGCCGCCGAGCACCGACGCGCCGGCTTGCAGCGCGGCGGCGTCCTTGTCGTTCAGCCCCGGCACCGCCCATTGCCGCGTGACGAGCGCCGCGCCCACCCGGTCGTGGATCACGTCGCTTTTGGGAGCGGGTAAGTCGGGGATCGGCGCGGCGGGCAGATCGGTCTTCGGCCCGGCCTTGATCTTGCCGAAATATTTGGTGACCAGTGCCTTGGCGGTTGCAAGGTCGATATCGCCCGCGAGCACCAGCACCGCGTTGTTCGGGCCGTAATGGTCGCGGAACCAGCCTTTCACATCGTCGAGGCTGGCGGCATCGAGATCGGCGAGCGAGCCGATGACGCTGTGGCCATAGGGGTGATCGGCGGGGAACAGACCCTCGAGCTGCTTGTACTGGCGCAGGCCATAGGGCTGGTTGTCGCCCTGGCGCTTTTCGTTCTGGACGACGCCGCGCTGTTCATCGAGCACTTCCTGCGTCACCGCGCCAAGCAGATAGCCCATCCGGTCGCTTTCGAGGAACAGCGCTTTTTCGAGCGCGGGCGTCGGCACGGTTTCGAAATAATTGGTGCGATCGTAATTGGTGGTGCCATTCAGGTCGGTCGCGCCGACCTGTTTCAGCGGTTCGAAGAAATCGCCCGGCGCATTCTCGCTGCCGTTGAACATCAGATGCTCGAACAGATGCGCAAAGCCGGTGCGGCCCTTGGGTTCGAACTTCGACCCGATATTGTACCAGACGCTGACCGCAACGACGGGCGCCTTGCGATCGGTATGGACGATCACGCGCAGGCCGTTGGGCAAGGTGAAACGCTGATAGGGGATGTCGACCTTGGCGATCAGCGACGCGACCGGGGCGGGTTTCACCTCTTCGCCATGGACGGCGGCCAGCGGCAGCGCGAGCGCGGCAAGGGCGACACCGGCGCGGGCGATCGTCTTCAATGTCATGAATAATCCTCTGATCAAGGTGGCGTGCTGAGGTATATCGGCTAATCGGCGGCAGGCAACCGCGTCAGGGGCGGTAATCGCGCTCCTTATGTGCCTGAAGTTCGGCGGGGTCGAACCATACCGGCTTCAATCGGTGTGTCGCGAACAGCGGCGCCTGATCGGCATAGTGTTTCGATTGCGGCCGCGTCGTCGCCGCGCCGAACGGCTGGATGGATTGCGAGCTTACCTTGCCGGCGTTGTCCCAGGTCATGAACATGAGGAAGCTGTCGCCATGCTTGACCGCGAGGCGGCCGTCGACGTCCTCGTCCCAGTTGGCGGTTGCGCGCAGCACGTCGGCACCGCCGTCGAGCGGCAGGTCGACTTTTCCCTGCCGCAGCCGCAGCACCGTGCCGAGCGGGTGATCGAGCCGCCCGAAGTAACGCTTCAGATAGGTGGCGGCCTTGGCCAGCTCCTCGCGCGGATCGGCGGACGCCTTGCCGGGATAATGCCAGCGGTTGCCGACGCGGAGCAGGATCCCCGCCAGCGCATCGGCGGGCCCTTTCCCGTCGAAATTCCAGTCCCACTGCGCCAGCAGCGTCTTGGCCTCGGCGACCCGCGCGTCGCCCTTGGGGTCGACGGCGGCAAGCGCCGCGAACCACCGCGCCGCCCAGCTGTAGCGGCTGACGGCGGTGTCGAACTTGATCCGGTACAGATCGTCCGCGCTGATCGACGAGTCGGCGCCCAACAGTTCGATCGATCGGGTGCCGCGATTGGTGGTGTAGCTCTCGATCCCGAGCAGCGACGAGAACGCCTTCGGATCGAGTTCATAGCCCGCGCCCGACGCCTGGAACGGCGTGTTGTTGGCATTGGCGATGAAGCCCGATCCGGGATTGATGTTTTTCGGCACGTCGCTCCACGGCACCGTCCCTGGCACGATGTCGCGCGAGGTGTCGCCGGGCAGGACGGCGTGATAGTCGAACCCCGGCCGCCGGTTCGGGAAGGCGGCGTTGTAGATGTGCGCGATATTGCCCGCCGCATCGGCATAGATGAAGTTGGTCGCGGGCACGCCCTGCTGGCTCAGCGCCTTCTGCCATTCGGCGAAGTCGCGCGCCTTGTTCAGCCGGTAATATTCCTCGACCATCTTCAACTGGTCGGCGCCGCCGTAACGGATTGCGAAGGCGCCGCTCTTGTTGATCATCACCGGCCCCTGCACCGCGCGATAGACGGTGCGCGGCACCGGCAGCACGAACGGCCCGAACAGCCGCACCGGCAGCCAGACGCGCGTCGCGCGCAACTCGAGCCATTGCCCGTCATAGCGATATTGGGTGCCGTCCTTGTTAAGCGTCAGCTTGTAAAGGTCGATCAGGTCGGGGCGGTTGACGGTGTTGGTCCAGCCCAAGGTCTTGTTATGGCCGAGCAGCGGATAGGGCGCGCCGGGGAAGGTCGCGCCCGCGAAATCCCAGCCCGCCTTCGAATGCACGACAAGTTCGTACCACGCGACCGGCCCGCGCCACGGCTGGTGCGAATTGGACACCAGCCGGGTGAAGCCGTCGGCCGAACGCCTGGGCGCGACCGCAAAGGCGTTCGATCCGTTTTCGGTGGTCGCGCGCGGTTCGGGCGATCCGGGGGCGAGGGCGGGTGGATCCTCGGCATCGGGAGCAGCGCCGGCGCTCTCGCGCGGTAAGGCTGCGTCCTTCGACAACGCGCCGAGCACCGCATCGAGCCCGAAGAAAAAGGGCGAGCGCAACACGAATCCGGTCGCGATGTCCTGGCCGTTGACCGGGAACAGCTTGCGAAGCGCGACTTCGTCCGGATGCTGATCGGCATAATGGTTGAGCCCGGCGGCATAGCCTTCGAGCAGCGCGCGGACATCGGCGGGCTGCTTCATGTAATCACGCTCGACCGTTTCGCGCGCGCCGACGAAATGCAGCGCGAAATCGACGCCCGCGCCGTCCGCTCCGGTGATCGCGCCGAACCGGCCGCGCGTCATCGCGACGACGTGCTGCAACGTCACGAAATCATCCTCGGCATGGGCATAGGCAATGCCATAGGCGACATCGGCATCGCTGGTGCCGAAGATGTGCGGCACGCCATAGGTGTCGCGGACGATCCGCGTATCGTATCGGTGCAGCGGCGGCGCCGTTACCGTTTGGGCGACCATCGGCTCCCAGACGGCCAGCCCGATCGCGACCGCGACCAGCAGCGTCAGCAGCAGACCGCCGCCCCAAGCCAGAATCCGCCGCATCCGTCGCCCCCCTTATATGATTGTCGGCTCGTGTAGCGCTGCGCAGGCGGCACGCCAACTGCCGAGCCTCGCCGCCGACTTGTGTTGCAATTGGGCAACACTATATCTGCGCCAGGCAAGGCAGGGACCGTTCATGAACATCGAAAAATTCACCGATCGCGCCAAGGGCTTCCTCCAGTCGGCGCTGACCGTTGCGATCCGCATGAATCATCAGCGGATCGCGCCCGAACATATCCTGAAGGCATTGCTCGAAGACAGCGAGGGGATGGCGGCCGGCCTGATCAAGGCGGCGGGCGGCGACACCGTGCGCGCGGTCGCCGAGACCGATGCCGCGCTCGCCAAAATCCCGGCGGTGTCGGGATCGGGCGCGCAGAGCCAGCCCGGCCTCGACAATGACAGTGTGCGTGTGCTCGACCAGGCTGAGCAGGTGGCGGCGAAGGCCGGCGACAGCTTCGTGACTGTCGAGCGGTTGCTGGTCGGCCTCGTCCTGTCGACGACGACCGCAGCGGGCAAGGCGCTCGCGGCGGCAGGCGTCAAGGCCGAGGCGCTCAACGCCGCGATCAACGATCTGCGCGGTGGCCGCACCGCCGACAGCGCAGGCGCCGAGAACCAGTATGATGCGCTCAAGAAATTCGCCCGCGACCTGACCCAGGCGGCGCGCGACGGCAAGCTCGACCCGGTTATCGGCCGCGACGAAGAGATCCGCCGCACCGTCCAGATCCTCGCGCGCCGGACCAAGAACAATCCGGTGCTGAT
>PKED01000094.1 GCA_002863155.1 Sphingomonadaceae bacterium
ACCGACATCGCGATCCGCACCGTGCGCGCCGAGGGGCGCCAGATCATGAATGCGGTCCGTTTCGCCGGCGACGGGACGGCGCGCGACACCCGCTTCACGATCGAGGGCGCACTGCTCAGTCCCAACCAGACGATCAATGGCGGGCGCACGCAGCTGACGCTCGGCATTCGCGCCGCCAGCACCCGCGCCGATATTTCGGGCACGCTACCCGCCGCGACCCGGATCGATGGTGCCGACCTGCGGGTCGATGTCCGCGGCCGCGACATGGCCGACCTGTTCGGGGTCGCCGGTATCGCGGTGCCCGAAACCCGCGCCTATCGCCTGCGGTCGGCGCTGACCAAGGCGGGCGATGAATGGCGCTTCACGGGCTTGCGCGGGACGTTCGGCGACAGCGACCTGAGCGGCAAGCTGGTCATTGCGATGCGCGAGCCCCGCATGAAACTGACCGCGCAGCTGGCGACCCGCACGCTCGACATCGTCGATGTCGCGCCCTTCATCGGCTATAATCCCGATCGGATCGCGGCGCGGGGCGCCAGCGGCGCGGTCACCACCGTCAACGGTCAGCCGCGGCTGCTGCCCGATTCGCGGCTGCAGGTCGAGGCGCTCAGCAATTTCGACGCAGATGTCCGCTATTCGGTGCGGCAGGTGCGCGCGAAAAGCCTGCCGGTCTCCAACATCGACCTCACGCTGTCGCTGGATAACCGGCTGCTCAAGCTTTCGCCCTTGAGCTTCGAAATGGCGCGCGGCCATGTCGCGGCCGACATTGCCATCAATGCACGTCGCAAGCCGGTCTTCACCGACTATGACGTGCGGCTGTCGCCGACGCCGATGGGCAGACTGCTCGCCGGGTTCGGCGTCGAGGAATCGGGGACGACGGGCACGATCAAGGCGCGGATCAACATGACTGGGACGGGCGACACCGTCCATGATTCGCTGGCGAGCGCCAATGGGCGGATCGCGGTCATCATGCCGAAGGGAAGCTTCTGGACGCGCAACGTTCAGCTGTCCGAGCTTGATCTGGGCACCTATGTCTTCAAGCTTTTCCAGGGCAAGCTGAAGGAACCGGTGCAGATCAACTGCGGCCTCGTTGCCTTTACCGTACGCGACGGCATCGCCGCTGCCGACCCGATCCTGATCGACACGACCAAGAACGTGATGGTCGGGCGCGGCGGCTTCAGTTTCAAGAATGAAGCGATGGACCTGGCGTTCCGCGCCGACGGCAAGAAGTTCAGCCTGTTTTCGGCCCAGTCGCCGGTGTCGCTGGGCGGCTATTTCGCAAAGCCCAATATCGATCCGATTTCGGGCGACCTCTTCCTGCGCGGCGGCACGGCGGTGGCATTGGGCGTGGTGGCGAGCCCGCTCGCCTCGGTCCTCGCGTTCGTCGATATCGGCGATGCCAAATCGACCGCCTGCGGCCCCGTGCTCGCTGGAGCGCGTGCGACGGCGCAGCGGACGGTCAAGGGCCAGCCGCGCGACGATGTCGGGCGCGGCACCACCGCCAAGTCCGAAAACGGCAATCGCACCCGCGACCAGAAGAAGACGCAGCGCAAGAAGTTCCTGGGGATCTTCTAGCCGGTCAGTGGCCCCGGCACGCCAGCGCTTCGATAATCTCTTCGACCCGCGCCGGTTCGCCCGCCGCGATCACTTCGCCGATGCTGTCGGCGGTAAGCGGATCGCCCTGCCAGTCGCACATCCGCCCACCCGCGCCTTCGACCACGGGCACCAGCGCGGCAAAATCATGGATCTTGAGGCCCGCCTCGACGACGATGTCGAGATGCCCGCTGGCAAGACAGCCGTAGTTGTAGCAATCGCCGCCGAGCACGGTCGACCGCACCTGTCCGTCGAGATGTTCGAAGGCGTGCAGCTGGGCATCGTCGAACAGGGCCGGTGACGTCGTCGCCAGCAGCGCTTCGTCAAGCTGCTTGATCAACCGGGTCCGCGCCGGCCCGCCGTTGAACAGCGTCGGCTGTCCGATCACGCCGGTCCAGCGTTCCTTCAGGATCGGCTGGTCGATCACGCCCAGCATCGGCCAGCCTTCGACCATCAGCGCGATCAGGGTGCCGAAGATCGGCCGGCCGGCAATGAAGGCGCAGGTGCCGTCGATCGGATCGAGCACCCAGGCCCGACCGCTCTTGCCTTCGCGCACGCCATATTCCTCGCCGATGATCGCATCGTTCGGGAAGGTCCGCTCGATCAGCTGGCGCATCGCCGCTTCGGCCGCGCGATCGGCGAGCGTCACCGGCGACGCATCAGCCTTGGTCTCAAGCCCGTGGTCCGCCCGGAAATAGGGCCGGATGGCGGCTCCCGCCACGTCGGCCAGGGCTGCGGCAAGCTCGATATCGGCAGAGGCGATGCGCATGCGCCGTGCCTAGCCGCGCTCGCCTCCCAACGCCAGACTCGCATCCGTCACAAAGCCCTGACAAAAGAGCGGCCATGCGCCCATCGATCCTGCTGCCCATTGCGATCGCGCCGATCGCGCTCATCGCCGCTCCTGCCACAGCGCAGCTCCGCCCGCTCGTCGCGCCGCCGGAGAATGCCGCGCGCGCCGGCAGCGACGGCGTCGACGTGTTCCTTGTCAACGAAGGCAAGGACGCGACCCCGATCGCTGCGCCCGAGACGATCGAGACGATCGCCCGCGACGGGACCGCGTTGACGCTCGAGCTGGTGCGATCGACCGCAGATGGAGCGCCGGTGCCGCCGGGCGGCTTCGCCAAGCTGCGCTACCGGCTCGCGCCGATCCCGGTCGATGCGCCGACGGCCGTCGCGACCGCGCCGCGTCCGTCCCGCGAACCTGAGACTGGGGAGACCGAGAAGGCCGACTCGCACGGCCTCGCCAGCGGCTTTCTCGATCGTTTCCGCCCCTATGAACCGACCTATATCGCGATCGGATCGGGGCAGGAAAATACCAAGGCGCAGTTCAGCTTTGCGATGCGCCCGTTCGGCGGCACCGGCGCGCTGTCCTATCTCAACGTCGCCTATACCCACACCTTTTTC
Source organism: Sphingomonadaceae bacterium (assembly GCA_002863155.1). Taxonomy (GTDB): domain Bacteria; phylum Pseudomonadota; class Alphaproteobacteria; order Sphingomonadales; family Sphingomonadaceae; genus Sphingomonas. The sequence goes on from PKED01000094.1 coordinate 2,995, forward strand.
TGGGCGTTCAACCGGCCGTCGGCGCCGATCCCGACCACGATCTACAGCCCCGAAGTGTTCGTCGACGTGCCGGTGGGCGATCAGGTGAATGTGGCGTTCGGCTATCGCCACAGTTCGAACGGCGGCGGGCCTCGCGACTCGGTCGATGCCAACCGGCTCTATCTTCGGGTGAACAAGGCGTTCGATCTCGGTCACGGATGGCGGCTCGATGTCGCGCCGCAGGGCTGGGTGTTCTTTGGTTCACGCGGCATCGCCACCGATCTCGACCGATTCTGGGGCAATGGCGGCATCACCGCGTCGCTTGCGCAGCGCGATGGGCTGAAATTCCAGGTCTATGGCCGGGGCGATCCGGCGTCCGGGCGGGGCGCGGCGGAGTTTTTCGTATCCTACCCGCTTCAACGGATCGGTGGCGATGTCGGCCTCTATGTCTTCGGCCAGGCCTTTACCGGCTATGGCGAGGCGCTCCCGCGCTACAACCAGCAGCAGACGACCGCGCGGATCGGGATCGCGCTTACCCGCTAAGGGCCGGGTTGGCGCCCCGCCGAGGCTGGCGTAACAGGCACTCAAACCCTCGAAAGGAATTCCGATGCGCCATGTCCTCGCCGCCGCCCTGATCCTCACGGCCGCCATGCCGGCGCTTGCCGAGTTGAAGCCGGGTGCCGCAGCGCCGACCTTCACCGCGCAAGGCGCCGTTGCCGGCCAGGCCTTCAACGTCGATCTGAAAGCGGCCCTGAAAAAAGGGCCGGTCGTGCTTTATTTCTTCCCGGCCGCCTTCACGCCGGGCTGCAACGCCGAAGCGCATGCCTTTGCCGAAGCGATCGACGCCTTCAAGGCGCAAGGCGCGACCGTCATCGGCATGACCGCCGGCAACACCGACCAGATCGCCAAATTCTCGAGCGCCTATTGCGCGGGCAAGTTCCCAGTCGCGGCCGCCACGCCGGCCGTCGCGGCGGGCTATGACGTCGCGCTCAAGCGGCCTGACGGCAGCGCTTCGGGCTATACCAGCCGCACCAGCTATGTGATCACGCCCGACGACCGGATCTACTTCGTCTACAGCGACGCGAATGCCGCCGAGCATGTCGCCAAGACGCTGGACGCGGTGAAGCGCTACCGCGCGACCAGGCGCTGACGGCCGCTCCAACCTAGCGCGGGATGACATTACCTTGACCCGTTCGTTTCGAGCGCAGTCGAGAAACAGGCCACGAGCGTTCCGCAGGGTGTCTCGACTTCGCTCGACACGAACGGTTGGGGATTTGATTCATCCAAAAGTCATCCGACTCTAGCGCGGCAGGCAGCCGAGCGCGGCGGAATCGATCGCGGTGGCCGCCCCGCGCAGCGTGTAGACATCGGCAAAGGGGCGGCCGCCGCGGGCGAGCGTCTCGACGCTCAGCGAGCGTCCTGCCCGGATCGCCGCGACGATCGCGGCATCGGTTCGCGCGTCGGGCGCCCAGGCATCGGCATCGCCTGCGACGAGTTCGAACCGCCGTTCACCGATGCTGAGTGTCACTCGTGCGCGCGGATCGCGCTGGCGGCTCAGCCGGACGTGCAGCTGGCCGTGCGCGCCCTGGCGGGGCCATTCGCTGAAGCTCAAAAAGGCGCGCCAGCGGCGGTCGCCACCGCTGCTGACCGGACTGGCGACCGCATAGCAGTGCAGCGGCGACGCATCGCGAAACGCACCCCAGCGATCGAACACGCCGAGCGGCTCGCGCGCGCCGATGGGGGCGGGCAACAATGCAGCGGCGATCAGCAGCCGCTTCATGCCGGGGCGTGACCCCGGCCGCGATGGACGATCGTCTCAACCCCGCGCTCGATCATCACCAGCGATCCCTGCGGCAGGCCCGCGGCGGCAGGCGCGCCGAGCGACGGCCAGACCGGTCCTCCGGTCATCACGCCGCGCAGCACGCAGCTCGATACGCCGTGCATGATGATCAGCCGGTCGCCCGGATCGTCGTTGGTATCGGCAAGCCAGGACGCCAGCCGCGCGACGATCTGCGGATAGGTTTCGCCGTCGGGCGCTGGGATCAGCAGGCCGCTCGCCGGATCGATCACCGGGCCGACCTCGGCATAATAGCGCCCGCCCCAGCTGCCCATGCCGATCTCGACGAGCCGGTCATCGGCCCGAGCCGCATGCCAGTCGAGCCCGATATGTTCGGCGACGATCGCCAGCGTCTGGAGTGCGCGCCCCGCGCTCGACGACCAGAGGTCGAGCGCCGGACCGCGGCCGAGATGCGATGCGAGCGCCGCGCCCATATCGTCCGCCTGGGCAAAGCCGGCCCGGGTCAGCGGGGTGTGCGGCGCGTCGCCCTGAAGGCGGCGCGCGGCGTTGAACACCGTCTCGCCGTGGCGCGCGATGAAATCCCTGCCCTGCCGCATCCACGCTCCATCGCTGGCCCATACCCGAAATGCAACGGCTGGCGGCGTTTATCCAGCGTTCATGCAACCAGTCGGCGCGCGGAAGATTATCCCGGTCCGTTCCACCTGTCGGAACGTGTTTCTTGTTGGAGTATCACATGCGTAAGCTTTTTCTCGCCGCCCTTGTCGCCGCTACCGCGTCGCCGACGTTCGCGCAGGACCCGGGCGCGCAGGATCGGGGTGCCCCGGGCCAGGGGGACGAAAAGCCCTTCAACGGCCCGCGTGCCGGCGTCATCGTCGGCTATGACGGGCTCCGTCCGGGCAGCAGCGTCGATTCGGACATCAGCGGCGATGACGCGGGCGCCGACGGCGTGCTCTATGGCGGCGACATCGGCTATGACTGGCAGCACCGCAACATCGTGTTCGGCGTGGAAGGTGAAGTCACAGGCTCGACGAGTTCGGTCAGCAATTCGCCGCGCGATGCGGCCGCACTCGGGTTCGGCCGGGTCAAGGCCGGGCGCGACCTCTATGCCGGCGCCCGGATCGGCGCGCTCATCAACCCGACGACGATGATCTACGCCAAGGGCGGCTATACCAATACCCGGCTTGACCTGACCGCGAGCGACGGCACGACCGAGACCGGCACCCATTTCAACCTCGACGGCTATCGGGTCGGGGCGGGCGTCGAAAAGGCGCTCGGGCCGCACACTTATGCCAAGATCGAATATCGCTATTCGAACTATGGCCGGGCCCGTCTCGAATATCCGAGCGGCGGCAATACCAACAATTTCGGGATCGACACCGATCGGCATCAGGTTGCGCTCGGCGTCGGCTATCGCTTTTGACCGATCGTCCCGCAAAGCACGGGCCGGGAAGGGCTGGGGCGCTTGCCCCGGCCCTTTTTATGTTTAAGGAATGACGGTGCCGCGCTGCCTGCGGAGCCGGGCCGGGGCGGCAAGAATCAGGGGCGGCGCCCCAAGGGGAGCAGAATGAAGGCGACGATCGAACGCGCAACCTTGCTGAAGGGCTTGAGCCACGTCCAGTCGGTGGTCGAGCGGCGCAATACCATCCCCATCCTGTCCAACGTGCTGATCGAGGCCACGGCAGATGGCGCGCTGAAACTGATGGCGACCGATCTCGACCTGCAGATCAACGAACATGTCGCGGCCGCCATCGACCAGCCGGGCGCGATCACCGTTTCCGCCCACACGCTGTTCGACATCGTCCGCAAATTGCCCGAAGGGTCGCAGGTCGCGCTGTCGGCGGCCGAAGGGCGGATGACGATCATGGCCGGCCGCGCCAAGTTCAGCCTCGCAACGCTGCCGCGTGACGATTTCCCTGTCATCGCCGAGGGTGAGCTGCCGGTGCAGTTCGAACTCCCTGCCGAAACGCTCAAGCAGATTATCGACAAGACGCGCTTCGCAATCTCGACCGAGGAAACACGCTATTATCTGAACGGCATCTTCCTGCACGTGTCGGACGATCCGGCGCCGGTGCTGAAGGCGGCGGCGACCGACGGCCACCGGCTCGCGCGGGTGACGGTGGTGCGCCCCGACGGCGCCGAAGGGATGCCCGATGTGATCGTACCGCGCAAATGCGTGGGCGAACTGCGCAAGCTGCTCGACGAGATCGACGGATCGGTCGGCGTGTCGCTGTCGAACACGAAAATCCGATTCGATCTCGGCCAGGCGCTGCTCACCTCGAAGCTGATCGACGGCACCTTCCCCGATTACAGCCGGGTGATCCCGACCGGCAACGACCGCATCCTGAAAATCGATCCGCGCGCGTTCCAGGAAGGCGTCGACCGCGTGTCGACGATCGCCACCGAAAAGACCCGTGCGGTCAAGATGGCGCTCGACCGCGACAAGATCACGCTGTCGGTGACGAG
>PKED01000226.1 GCA_002863155.1 Sphingomonadaceae bacterium
AGAGCAACAGCTAAGCGATTGATGACAGCGGCCCGAATTTCATAGACGTTGGGTAAACTGGACAATCGGGCCAATATGGCCTATATAACCGGCATATTGCCAAGGAGTCGGACATGGCCAATGTAGCGTTAGAGGCCGATCAGCGCGCGCTCCTGCACGGGTTCAGCGAAAACGCGGTGCGCGCGGCTCTGCGCGAAAGCAACCCGAAGGCCCCGGTCGGCGACCTTCGCACAATGGCGAAGATCATGAAGCTGGTCTTCGATGTCGTGGTTGAGCTTCCCAGCGCCAAGCGCCGTGAGATCGCCCAGGGCAAGGATCGTGTCCGGCAGGCGCTCTTCGACGTCGCGACTCCCGCCCGGACAGAAGCGGGAGCACGGGTCCACATCGAGGATGCGGGCCGAACCGAGCATAGCCGCGGCACGGGGCTCGGCGAGCGAATTTCCCTTGAGGAAGGGCAGGGCCGGCTCGCGCGCTACGCGACGCCGCGGTCGCTCGAGAGCTGGGCCGGTCCCGTCGCGGGCGCCGGCGAGATCGTCGAGCAGTTTGGCATTCCGCGGTCGACACTGAGCAATTGGCAGAAGCGTGGAGCGGTCATCGGTCTGCTGAGAGGTGAGAGAAAGCTTGCCTATCCGCTGGAGCAATTCGTCGATGCCAGGCCGCTTGAAGGGGTGGGGGATGTCCTGCGGATCGCACCCGACGTCAGGTCGGCTTGGCTCTGGCTGCGCCAGCCCCACGGCGCGCTCGACGGTAAGTCACCGCTCGACTGCTTGCGCGCAGGAGAATGTCCAAGGGTGTTGACGACCGCAGAGCGCGACTTTCAATAGCGCGTGGTTCTTGATCCGGTCATTGTCGCGGGACTGATGCGTCGGTTCCAGCCGACCGCCTATCTTCGCACGACGCCGTGGGCGCATCGCGCGACGCCGCTCGGCATGGGCTTCGGCAAGACGCGGTTCGCAAGCCCCGTCGATGCCTTCAAGCTGGTCTATATCGCCAAGGACCTGCCAACGAGCATTGCCGAGGCGATCGTCCGCGACCGCTTCGAGGGCGCGGCCGCCCGCGCGCTGACCATGGCGGATATCAGCGATTGGGGTGTGTGCGCGGTCGACGCCACCGCGCGGCTACGCGTGCTCGACCTCCGCAAGGACGGCTGCTTTCAGCTCGGTATCTCCACCGATATTGTCGGCGCCAAAGCGCAGGACGAAGCCCGGCTGTTCAGTCAGACGCTGTACGACACGAGCGACCTCGATGGCATCCTCTACCACTCACGCCTCCGCAAGAAGGATTGCGTCGCGGTCTACGATCGGGCGGTCGATACCAAGCTCGCGGCCGAGCCGGTCGTCGAGCTCGAGACGCTCGCGGCGCTAGTCCCGGCGCTCCGATCCCTCAAGATCGACGTGATCGTGTGAGGTGAAGCCGCCCGGCTCGATCTATCGTCTGACCGACGACGTCGCCCGGTCGAGGGTTTGCTATCCTGCTCCCCTGGAATCGATGCCGGCCGTGATGCTCATCGACATTCCGGCCGGCGCGCGCGGCGACGCCCTGCTGCTCGGCCGTTATTACCCGATCGTCATCGAGTCTCCGGCCGAGCACGACGAGCTCGAAGCGTTTCTCGGCGCGGCTCGCGCCGGTCCCTCGGCACCCGATCTGCTCGACCGACGGGCATCGCAGCTCGCTTTGGCCGAGCCCCTCATCGCGCGCTACGACCCGCCCGAGAGCGGGTGGCCGTGGCTGGTCCTGACCGGCTGGCCGGACGAGTTCGCGCGCTTGCCCGAAGTCGCGGCGATCGAGCTTGCCCGCGACCGCTACGCGACCGACGCCTTCTGGTCCGAGGACGAAGCCGCCGAGCATTGCGGCAGACTGCTGCGGACCTTCGAGCGCGTCGGAAGAGCGGATGTGCGGATCGTCAGCGGCCAAGGGCCTGGAGCTCGCGGGTCGGCTTAGTTTGACCGCCGCGTCGCCGCTCCAACGGTATCGCCGCGATAAGCGCCGCGAGCTCATCGTCGATCTCGTCGCCCGGCTGCATTGGTCTGTTCTGCTGCAAGGTGTCGATCGCGCTCTGCAGGCGGCACGCCGCGTCTGTCTCTCCCATCCGATCGAGCATTTTCAGAGCCTTGCGCATCAATCCCAGCGCTACGGCTGCATTCCGTTCTGGCCCAACCATTTTCCGCGACTTCCAACTAAGGAAGCCGGCGACACGCCCACCGGGCGTGTCGTCGCTTCGGAACCGGGTGCTAGAAACCTAGACTGCGCTAAGCGCGAACGCCTTTGGCCGGATGGCTTGGACATACGCGTCCGCCACCCGGTCGTTCGAACCGGCTCGCAATCTTCAAGGTTTCTAGGCCCCGCTCGCGTCTCCGCGAGTGGGGGGACGATAAGCGCAATCGGGTCATATGCAAAGTGCCGCGGGCCGCAGAGTCACAGCGCCGCCCACGTCAGCCAAGCCGGACCGCCGGTCGGCGGTCGCCTTCGACAGCTATAGTGGCAGTCCGATGGGCACCGCATCCCCCGCTTCGCTGCTCTGCCGCCGCTTCACCCACAGCTCGTCGGTGCGGGTCATCTCGATCAGATCGTCGGGAAAGCAACGGCTCTGGAACGCCACCGCATCGTCGAAACTGCCGTGGAGCCACTGCTCGTATTCGTCGGGCATGAGCAGAACCGGCATGCGGTCATGGACCGGCCGGATGGCCTCGTTGCACTCGGTCATCACCCCTGAATAGACCGGACCCCATTCATCGCTGATCCGCCACAAGCCCGCCCATGCGAAGATCGGCTGACGCTTCACGCTGAACCAGGTGCGGGTCTTCGCGCCCTTCGCTCCTTCCGCTTCGGCGAACCGGGTGACGGGAATGAGGCAGCGCCACTGCGGCTTCCGCGCCAATCCGATCCACATCGGCTTGCGCAGGTCGGCGATGTTGTTGACCGGCTTGGGCTTTGCGGTCGGCGACATGCCCTTCAGACGCAGCGGAAATCCCCACGTCATCGACTGCATGAGGCGGCCTCCGTCCTGCTCGCGCATCACGACGCCGGGCGTACCGGGATAGACCTCTTCCGGCGCGTTCGACTGGACGGGATTGGCGACCCCGAAATGGGCGGCGACCTCGGCCGCGCTCTTCCGCACCGTATAAAGATTGCACATGAACAGAGCGTAGCATCCCCAACGTCCGCTTCCAAAGCGACGTCGGATGCTGGCCGCGGGTCACGTCAACAACCACCAAGTGGTTGCCGCGGCGATCGCAATCCAGAGCAATACTATCACGACTGCGGCCATGGTGCTGGTGGGACGTTCAGCGCGGCGCATCGCTTCAGCTCGGAACCCCGACATGAGCTCTGAGGGAATCAACCGCACCGCCAGCCAGATCCCCGCTGGGACGATGATTGCATCATCCACGAAGCCAAGCACCGGAATGAAGTCGGGTATCAGATCGATCGGGCTCAGCGCGTATGCTGCGACCAATCCAGCAAGCGCTTTCGCGTGCCAAGGCGTCCGCCGGTCTCCCGCAGCGATCCAGAGCGCCACTACGTCGCGCTCGAGCCCTTGTACCCAGGCTTTGAGATGTGCCAACGCGATCAACTAGCCTGCCTCTTGTACGGACCGAACTCGCCGGTAATGCCCCCCGATCGAGCGAGGCGGATAGCGGCGCTGCCTGACCAACGATCGTCGAAGATCCGTGAACGCAGGTTCTAACCGATCTGTGCGAGATTGCGGGTGGATACAAGGGCGTCAGATGATCCTGGGTGGTGCGGCTTGCAGCCGTTGCCGCGTCCTTTAGATCAGCGATGGTCGGCCGGCTTGTCGGCTTGCCAGCCGCGACCGCCCTGCTTCCCCCCTTGCGCACGCAGCCATTCGCCCAGTGGCCGGTTCGCGAGCGTGCAGTAGCCAATCACGCGGTCGTAGCTGCGGCGTCCCGCGCGGCAAGCGATCACGCGGCCGAGCGCAACGCGCTCGAGCTCCCGCTTCGCCTCCATGCCGCCGGGGTCGTGCAGCTCGGGCGCGTAATAGTCGCCCAGCCTGATCTCGATCCATTGATCAGGTCGGCCTTCGGGTCCGATGCAGAGGCCGTCGCCGTCCCCGACATAGCGCACGACCCCGCCGAACCGCGTGCCGGGCGATGGCAGGCGCCCCTCGCAGGGATCTTCCCGCGCGGGTATCGCCCACATGACAGTGATCGCCGCCGCCATCGACACGAGGATGCGGCGTCGGCTTGAGCGGACAGCACGGCTCAGAGCGCGAACGCCATTGGCGGTCTGGCGGCGTCGGGCAACGGCGGGGGCCTGCCACTCCGCCAGCGGTCGTCGGTATGGAGGATCGCCAGCCGTTCGTCCGGCGGTGGATCGCGGAACTGGAAACCGATCACATCCTGGATCGTCCCGGTCAGCCAGCGCTCATATTCATCAGCGGCCAGGAGCACCGGCATGCGGTCATTGAAGGGTTGAACCAGAGCGCTGGCGGTCATCGTCATGCCCGCGAACACCGGCCCGAACTCGGGTGTGTTGCGGCAGAACCCGGCCCAGGCCGCGACCGGCTGATCGACCAGCGAAAACCAGGCGCGCGTCTTGGCACCCGCCTTTCCGGCCGGATTGGCGAAATGGGTGAGCGGGATGAGGCAGCGATATCGAGGATCGACGACGAGATGCTCCCACATTGGATTCGTCAAATCGGCGACGAGGCCCAACCGGCTGGGGGCTTCGCGACGAAGCCGGCTTTCGCTGGTATGGCGGGGAAACCCCCAGGTCATGGTCTTGAGCAAGCGACGGCCTTCTCTGTCGATGACCACGACGCCCGGGTCGCCTTCAATCGTCTCGCCCGGGATCGAGACGGGCAGGGCGGGGTCCGCCCCGAATACGGTGGCAACCTGCTGTGGCGGGGCCGCAAGGCTGAACAGCCTGGACATCGAATCCTTCCGCACATCGACTCACCGGTACCAATAGCACAGAACATAGACGGAACAGAAGCCGTTACCGAAAATCCCGCGGCTTGACCTTGATGCCTTCGGTCGGCTGGCCGGGAATGATGCCTGAACCGAGCCGGAGATCCGGAATGTAGATATCGCGGGGCGCGCGACCTAACGGACGTTCGGCGGGATCGCGCGGGTCAGGCCCGACCGGGTTCTTGGCGACATCGGCCCGGCTGGTCCGATAGATATCGGCCACATCGCTGCGGTTGCCCACGCTGGCGAGCAGCGGCGACAGATCGTCGAGCCGATGCGCGATCAGGTGGATCACCTCGCCCTCACGCTGGACCTGGCCGCGCACGCCTATCATCGATGCGCCGAGCACCGTCCGCCGGTTCGCCTCGAACACCTTGGTCCAGACGACGAGATTGGCGACGTCGGTCTCGTCCTCGAGCGTGATGAACATCACACCCTTGGCCGAACCCGGCTTCTGGCGGACGAGCACGATTCCGGCGAGTTCGACGTAGCGCCCGTCCCTGACGGTCTGCAGCGCCTCGCAGGTGATCATCCGCCGCGTCGTCAGCTCGTCGCGCAGGAACGCAAGCGGATGGGCGCGCAGGCTCAGGCCCGAGGCGCGATAATCCTCGACCACCTCGGCACCGTCACCCATTGGCGCCAGGATCACCTCCGGCTCGATCGCTTCCTGCCGCAGCTTGCCATCGTGCGCGTCGGCCGCCGCAAACAGGGGAAGGGCAGCATCGCCGAGCCCTTTGACGTCCCACAATCCCTTCCGTCGACTCGCGCCGACCGACCCGAACCCGTCCGCGTCGCCGATCCGGTCGAGCGCCCCGCGCCCGACGCCGGCACGACGCTGGACCTCCTCGACGCTCGCATACGGGTCATCGCCGCGTGCGGCGACGATCGCGGCGGCATCCGCGTTGGACAGGTCGCGCGCCATTCGCAGACCGAGGCGGACCGCCTTGTACCGCCCGTTGCTGACCTCCAGCGTGCAGTCCCAGCGGCTCGAATTGACGTCCATCGGGCGGATCTCGACGCCGTGCTGGCGGGCATCGCGCACGATCTGCGCGGGGGCGTAGAAGCCCATCGGCTGGGCGTTGAGCAACGCCGCGCAGAACGCGTCGGGATGATGGCATTTCATCCACGACGAGGCGTAGGCGATCAGCGCGAAGCTCGCGGCGTGGCTTTCGGGAAAGCCGTAGGAGCCAAACCCCTCGATCTGCTTGAAGGTCTTCTCGGCAAAGTCGCGCTCGTAGCCGCGCGTGACCATACCCTCTATCAGTTGCCCTCGAAAATGCGAGACGCCGCCGGTCAGCTTGAAGGTCGCCATCGCCCGCCGGAGCAGGTCTGCCTCGGACGCGGTGAACCCCGCACACTCGATCGCGACCCGCATCGCCTGCTCCTGGAACAGTGGCACGCCCAGCGTCTTCTCGAGCACGCGGCGCAGCTCGGGGGTCGGGTAGGTCACTTCCTCCTGCCCGTTGCGGCGGCGGCGATAGGGGTGGACCATGTCGCCCTGGATCGGTCCGGGCCGGACGATCGCGACCTGGATGACAAGATCGTAGAACGTGCGCGGCGCCATCAGCGGGATTGACGCCATCTGCGCCCGGCTCTCGATCTGGAAGACGCCCAAGGTGTCGGCCTTGCGGATCATCGCATAGGTCGCCGGATCCTCCGCCGGGATGGTTGCGAGGTCGACCTTCACGCCTTTGTCGGTTCCAAGAAACTCGAAGGCGCGGCGCATGCACGACAGCATGCCCAGCGCGAGCACGTCGACCTTCATGAAGCCCAACGCGTCGATATCGTCCTTATCCCATTCGATGACCTGGCGATCCTCCATCGCCGCCGGCTCGATCGGCACCAGCTCGTCGAGGCGGTCGCGGGTCAGCACGAAGCCGCCGGGATGTTGCGACAGGTGGCGCGGGGTGTTGATGAGCAGCCGCGCCAGTTCGAGCGTCAGCGCCAGGCGGCGATCACCGAGATCCAAGTTGAGCTCTTCGGCGTGTTTCTCTTCGACGCCTTCCCGGCTCCAGCCCCACACCGACGACGACAGCCCTGCGGTCATGTCCTCGGACAGCCCGAGCGCCTTGCCGACCTCGCGCACCGCGCCGCGCGCGCGGTAGCGCGTGACGACCGCGGTCAGGGCGCTGCGCGTCCGGCCATAGGTATCATAGATCCACTGGATCACTTCCTCGCGGCGCTCGTGCTCGAAATCGACGTCGATGTCGGGCGGCTCGCGGCGCTCGGCCGAGACGAAGCGCTCGAACAGCAGCTCGGAGCGCACCGGATCGATCGAGGTGATGCCAAGA
>PKED01000076.1 GCA_002863155.1 Sphingomonadaceae bacterium
TGGTCTCGATCAGGTCGCGGCGCGACTGGGTGAGCACCTGCACCGTTACGTCGTCCGGAATCCGGCCCGAACCGACCAGCCCGGAAATGAAGTCGAACTCGGTCGCGCCCGCGCTCGGGAAGCCGATTTCGATTTCCTTGATGCCGATCCGGCAGAGCAGATCGAACATCCGGGTCTTCTTCTCGGCGTCCATCGGATCGATCAGCGCCTGATTGCCGTCGCGCAGGTCGGTCGACAGCCAACGGGGCGGTGCCGTGATGGTACGCGAAGGCCACTGCCGATCGGGCAGGTCGATCGGCGCGAAGGGGCGGTATTTGCTCGATGCGTTCGGCAGCATGGCGCTGGGTTTGAGCTTAGTTGCGCGCCTTGTCGACCAGCTTGTTGGCGCCGATCCACGGCATCATCGCCCGCAGCTCGGCGCCAACCTTTTCGATCGGATGCGCGGCCGCTGCCTTGCGCGATGCCTTCAGCTCGGGCTGGCCGGCGCGGTTGTCGAGTACGAAGTCCTTCACGAACCGCCCCGCCTGAATATCGGCGAGCACGCGCTTCATCTCCGCCTTGGTTTCCGCGGTGATGAGGCGCGGGCCGGTTTTGATGTCGCCATATTCGGCGGTGTTGCTGATCGAATAGCGCATGTTGGCGATACCGCCTTCATAAAGCAGGTCGACGATCAGCTTGGTTTCGTGAAGGCATTCGAAATAGGCCATTTCGGGCGCGTAGCCCGCCTCGACCAGCGTTTCGAATCCTGCCTGGATCAGATGGGTGATGCCGCCGCACAGCACCGCCTGTTCGCCGAACAGGTCGGTCTCGCATTCCTCGCGGAACGTCGTCTCGATGATGCCGCTGCGCCCGCCGCCGACTGCGCTCGCATAGGAGAGCGCCAGCGCCTTGGCGTAACCGTTGCCCGCATTGCCTTCCGCTTCCTGCGCGACCGCGATCAGGCAGGGGACGCCGCCGCCCTTCTGATATTCGCTGCGGACGGTATGCCCCGGCCCCTTGGGCGCGACCATGATCACGTCGAGGTCGGCGCGCGGCTCGATCAGCCCGAAATGGACGTTCAGGCCGTGCGCGAAGGCGATCGTCGCGCCGGGTTTCAGATTGGCGTGGAGGTCATCGGCATAGATTGCTGCCTGATGCTCGTCGGGCGCCAGGATCATGGTCACATCGGCCCAGGCGGCGGCTTCGGCATTCGACATCACGGCAAACCCGGCCGCCTCTGCCTTCTTGGCCGTTGCCGAGCCGGGACGGAGCGCGATCGCGACATCCTTCACGCCGCTGTCGCGCAGGTTCTGCGCATGCGCGTGCCCCTGCGATCCATAGCCGACGATCGCGACCTTCTTTTCGGTGATCAGGCTCAGATCGGCGTCGCGATCGTAATAGACACGCATTCGAATTCCTTTCGTCGTCCCCGCAAAGGCGGGGATCCATACCCGCTGCGGCCAGTGATGATGGATTCCCGCCTGCGCGGGAACGACCGATGTTGCTAACCTGCTTGCTTCCCCCGCGCGATGGCGACCACGCCGGTGCGCGCGACTTCGATCAGGCCGACTTCGCGCATCAGCTCGATGAACTTGTCGATCTTTTCGCTGCCCCCCGTCACTTCGAACACGAAGCTCGACGTCGTCGCGTCGACCACGCGCGCGCGGTAGACGTCGGCGAGCCGGAGCGCCTCGATCCGGTGATCGCCGGTGCCGGCAACCTTGATCAGCGCAAGCTCGCGCTCGACATGCGCGCCCGCCGCCGTCAGGTCGGTGACCTTGTGGACGGGCACGAGCCGGTCGAGCTGCGCCACGATCTGTTCAAGCACCGGCGGGCTTGCCGAGGTTACGATCGTGATCCGGCTGACCGATTTGTCCTCGGTGATCTCGCTCACGGTCAGGCTTGCGATGTTGTAGCCGCGCGCGGTGAACAGTCCGGCGATCCGCGACAGGATGCCGGGTTCGTTGTCGACGATGACGGCGAGCGTGTGGCGTTCGGCCTGTTCTTCCCTGATCCGCATCAGACCAGCGCTTTCGCTTCGTCGTCCATCGTGCCCGACACGTCGCTGGCTTCAAGGATCATGTCGGTATGCGCCGCGCCGCTCGGGATCATCGGGAAGCAATTGGCGAGCTGCGCCACCCGGCAATCGACCATTACCGGGCCGTTGTGTGCCAGCATCTCAGCGATGCCGTGATCGAGCTGGTCGCGGCGCTCGATCAGGATACCCTTCCAGCCATAGGCTTCGGCGAGCCGGACGAAATCGGGCAGCGAATCGCTGTAGCTTTCGGCGTAGCGGCTTTCATAGGTCAGTTGCTGCCACTGGCGGACCATCCCCATATACTGGTTGTTGAGGATGAAAACCTTCACGGGCAACCGGTACTGCGTCGCGGTCGCCAGTTCCTGGATGTTCATCTGGATCGACGCTTCGCCGGCGATGTCGATGACGAGCGCGTCCGGATTGCCGAGCTGCGCGCCGATCGCCGCAGGCAGGCCATAACCCATTGTCCCCAGCCCGCCGCTCGTCAGCCATTTGTTGGGCGCCTCAAAGTCGAAATGCTGCGCGGCCCACATCTGGTGCTGGCCGACCTCGGTGGTGATGATCGGCGCGCGGGTGTGCGTCGCCTCCCACAGCGCCCGGATCGCGCGCTGCGGCATGATGACGGCGGGATCGGTTTCGGGAAAATCGAGCGAGCGGACCGCGCGCCATCCGGCAATCCGGCGCCACCAGTCGCTGGTGTCCGGCCGCGGATGCCCCCGCTCCTGCCACGTCCGAACCATGGCGGCAAGCGCGCGGCCGACATCAGCGACGATCGGCAGATCGATCGGCACCGTCTTGTTGATGCTCGACCGGTCGATGTCGACATGGACCTTGCGCGCGTGCGGCGCGAATGCGTCGAGCCGCCCCGTCACCCGATCGTCGAACCGCGCGCCGAGCGCCACGATCAGATCGGCCTGATTCATCGCCCAATTGGCCTCATAGGTGCCGTGCATCCCCAGCATCCCAAGCCATTGCGGGTTGGAGGCCGGAAAGGCGCCGAGCCCCATCAGCGTCGACGTCACCGGCGCGCCGGTGAGCGCCGCCAGTTCACGCAGCGCCGCGCTCGCCGCCGGCCCCGCATTGATGACGCCACCGCCGGTGTACAGGATCGGGCGTTCGGCGGCCGCGAGCATATCAACCAGCTGCTCGATCGATGCCGGGTCGGCATCGACTTGCGGGCGATAGGTCTTGTGCTGCATCGGCCCCGGGTTGGCATAGGTGGCGGTCGCGACCTGCACGTCCTTCGGGATATCGACCACGACGGGACCGGGCCGCCCCGACGTCGCGATGTGGAATGCCTCATGGATCGTCGGACCCAGCCGCGCGGGATCCTTCACGAGATAGTTATGCTTCGTGCAGTGGCGCGTGATGCCGACCGTATCAGCTTCCTGAAAGGCGTCAGTGCCGATCAGCGCAGTCGGCACCTGCCCGGTGATGACGACCATCGGGATCGAATCCATCAGCGCATCGGTGATGCCGGTGACTGCGTTGGTTGCGCCGGGGCCCGACGTCACGAGCACCACGCCGGGCTTGCCGGTCGAGCGGGCATATCCTTCTGCCGCATGAGTGGCTGCCTGCTCGTGCCGGACGAGGATGTGCCTGATCTGCCCCCCATGCGCATTGTGGCGGAACAGCGCGTCATAAATCGGCAGCACCGCGCCGCCCGGATAGCCGAATACGACCTCCACGCCGAGATCGCATAGCGCCTCGACAAGGATATCGGCTCCGGATTTCTCGTGCATCGACTGTCCCTCGGTTCTGCCTGCCATATTTTCGGCTCGCTATGCTGCGATGCGCCTAAAGACGCAAAATTCCGACGTCAATCCAGAAACCGTAACATTATTGCCAATAGATGGCGTTTCGGTGTTATTAAAGTGCTAAAGCGTCACCCGAGCAGGTCGCGTCGCGGTTCCGCTCCGTAACGTCCGAAACTCTCAACCACGGGCTGTCGGAACAACCATATCATCGGTCGTGTTTTGACGCGATGCCGACCGACCATTTGACCGCCGCCAAACCTGCGTCGCGCACGTGAGCGCGCTGCTGGACATCGCGCAGTGGATCGCGCCAGCGGCCACGATGATCGCGGCGATGATGACCGCCGCCAATCTGGGGGCGCGGACGACGGGATGGGGCTTCGTCGTCTTCACCATCGGCTCGATCGCCTGGGCATTGATCGGCCTGTCGAGCGGGCAATCCAACCTGCTTGCCACCAATGTTTTTCTCACGCTCGTCAACGGTGTCGGCATCTGGCGCTGGCTGGGGCGGCAGGCAAAATATCAGGACGGCGCGCGGACCGCGACAGCCGAAAGCGATGCGACGGCGGGTCCGTCAGTCGTCGCGGCATCGGCCTTGTGCGGCCTCGACGTCGTCGACCGCGCAGGGCACGCGATCGGCAGCTGTGTGGAGGCGTTGATCGATTGCGGGGCCGGGCAAATCAACTATGTCGTCGTAGCGACCCGTGACGCTGTCGGCCTGAACGAGGAGCTTCGCGGCGTACCGAACGGCCAGTTCAACCTGGCAGGTGAGCGATTGGCGCTGGCGATCGATGCCGAGGAATTTTCGCGATTGCCGATCCTCGCGGATCGAAACTGGCCGGCAAGGCTTTGACGGTGGGTCAGGAGAAATGATGATCGATCCCTTTACCGCCTGGTCGCGCATGATCGCCGTTGGCGCGAGCATAGCGACATCGGCCAGCCGTGCCGCCCAGACGGCGACCGCATCGCAATCGGTCATCGACAAACGGAGTGCGATGATGCGGGCGGCGGTGGCCGATCCAAGCCGCGCCGACTATCCCGAAATGAGCCGGATGCTGTCGGAAAAGGTTACGGCGTTCACCGCATCCGGTACAGCGGCGATGGCGGGCCTTGCCGATTGGCACGCGGCAATGCTTGCCGAGGCGCAGCATCTTGCCGTGAGGGGAGGCGCGGTGCAGCCGCCGACGCCATTCGACTGGTTCACGCTGATGGCCCGTAGTGCGGAATTTGGTCTGGCCGCGACCGAGCGCAACGCGAAGATGGGCGCAGCAATGCTGGCGCCGCTCCATGCGAAGGCAACGTCGAACGCTCGCCGCCTGGCGCATCGGAAACGGCGCGGCTGAGTTGATTTTGGCCGCGCCACCTTGGCTCTGCTCGATAAGGTGACAAGATGACCTACCCTGTCGACCAGCTGATCCTGACTCCTGATGACGTCGATCTGGGCCGTTCGCCGCTGGCCGGGCAGGTCGATCGGGAAACCTTCGTGCTCGGTGCCTTCAACCCCGGGCTCACCCGGCTTCCGAATGGCAATTTGCTGATGATGGTCCGGATCGCGGAGGCGCTCTGCGCGCCCATATCGGACGGGCATGTCCACGCGATCCGCTGGGCGGGGGGTAAGGGCGCTGGACGCTACGTGCTCGATGCCTGGCCGCTCGACCGGGTCGATACCAGCGATCCGCGCGTTTTCAGGCTCATGGAGAGCGGATCGCGGGTGATGGGGCTGACCTCGCTGTCCTGGCTGTTGCCAGTCGAATTGTCGCCCGATGGTCGCGAGCGGATTGCCATCCATTACGATCACGCAGTCGCGCCGACCGGCAGCTGGCAATGCTACGGTATCGAGGATCCGCGCATCACGAGGGTCGACGGTCGCTATCTGATGACGACCTGCTCGGTCAGTCCCGAGCGTCATTCGACGACGCTATACGAATCAGCGGATGGCCTCGCCTGGACCTTTGTCGACATCGTGCTCGATCATCAGAACAAGGATATGCTGATCTTCGAAGGTCGCATCGGCGGGCATTTCTGGGCGCAGACACGGCCGCTGGGCGATAATTATTTCGTCTATCCTCCCGACAGCGAATGGCGCGCGGGTCCGTCGATCAAGTTCGCGACATCGCCCGATGCGCTGCACTGGAAACCACATATCAGCGCCGGGATGCGTCCGCGCGCAGGAACGACGCCGAGCGCGCGAATGGGTGGGGGGACGCCGCCGATCCTGACTTCGCACGGATGGTTGACGCTATGGCACGGGGTCGAACCGGGCGGTGACGTGGGGATTTACCGCACTTATTGGACGCTGCTCGATGCAGCCGATCCAAGTCGCCTGGTCGCCACGAGCGCCGAACCGCTGCTGGAGGCCAATCCCGTACTGACGCAGCCGATCGACCACCAGATGTATCTGCGCGATGTGGTATTCACGACCGGCATCGCCGACCATGGCGACTGCTACGTCGTCGCCTCCGGGGAGGCTGATCTCGCGTGCCGGATAACGCACATTCCGAAGGCCGTCTTCGTCCCCTGAAGCGCGGGCAGGCCGCCTAGACGCGCGACAGGCGGATATCGACCTCGCGGTCGACAAATTCCCATTCGGCGCAGCTGCGCAGCCGCGCCAGCATCTGGTCGAAGGCGGGCTCTTCTTCGGGTGCGAATTCGAACCAGGTCAGGAAATCGAACGGCTCGCCATGGTCGCGCGAGTGATAGAGTTTGCGCGCCACGCCCGGCAGGTAATCGAGCCCGATCGGCAGATGCGCGCCCCGTTCATACACCGCGCGCCGCTCATCCTGTGCCATCGCCCACCATTTTTCGGACTTGCGGATCGGGATCAGCGCGGCACGGGTCGACGCAGCGCGACCGAGCCCTTCCTGCTTCGCCATCAGGGCCATGCGTTCGGACGCGGTCGTGTAGCGCAGATTGCTGGCCGCACCGCGGATCGTCCACGCGATCGATCGTTGCTCGGCATCGCCGTCGATGTTCAGGAATTGCGCCTGGGGCAGGCCCGCACCGCAGACGGCCTTGATCGAGGTGATCCGCCACTGTCCGGTGTTTGTGCCCAGAAAGCGGGTAAGGGTGATCGGCAGGCGCTGGATCACGATCGCTGTCTCCGCCGCCTTGGTAGGTAGCAGTGGATCGGGGTTGCGGCAAGGGGTAGCATACGCGCCGTCTTCAGAAGCGGACCGAGAAGCCGACAAAGGGCGCGAAGGCGGCGGCATCGCCGCTGACTCCGAATTGTGTCCCTGCGTCGAACTGAAGATTGTCGCGCGCCAGCCAGGTGATCCCGGTGTTAAGGCTGGTGGACGCGGGGCGACCGCCGCCGGCTTCGACGGCAACCTCGTAATAGCTGCCGATCCGGTCATTCCACGCGACCGCCAGTGAGGCTGTGCCGACCCCATAGAATCGGTAGGGAT
>PKED01000108.1 GCA_002863155.1 Sphingomonadaceae bacterium
GCATGGTCGAGGCTCGCGGTCTGGAGTTTGTGCGTCATCCAGTTGACGCCGTGCGGCAGCGTCGCGGTGCCGAGCAGCGACATGTCGCTGGCGTAGGTCAGGATCGCGCGGTGCAGCGCGGGGTCATCGCCGACGGGGGCAACCACGCGGAACCAGTTCGCCTGGCGCGGTTCCTGCTTCTGCGGCTCGAACCAGCTGCGCGGGTTGATCGGGCGGCTTTCGATCATGCGCGGGCGGGTGAAATTGGCGCGAAACCGCTCGGGCATCCGGTCGGCGGTCTCGAGCCGGATTTCGAGATCGCTCTTCAGCGTTTCGGGTGGCGGCACCTCCGGCATTTCGTCCTGGTGCGCCAGCCCCTCTTCAGGGCGCTGGAGCGAGCAGGTGAGCGTCAGGATCGGCACGCCCTTCTGTGTCGCGATCACCCGGCGCGTCGCAAAGCTCTTGCCGTCGAAGTCGCGGACGACGCGGTAGACGATCGGATGTTCCTCGGCACCGGGGCGCATGAAATAGGCGTGGAGCGAGTGCGCCGCTTTGGTGAGGCCACCTTCGTCCTCGACCGAGCGCTGCGCCGCCTGCAATGCCTGCGCGAGCACCTGCCCGCCGAACACACGGCCGAAACCGTCGTCGCCGCGCTTGCCGCGATAGAGATCGGTGTCGATTTCCTCGACGTCGAGCAGATCGACGAGCTTGGCGGCGAGATCGGCGGGCGAGGGGTGGGCGGTCGTGATCTCGGCCATCAATAACCCGCCGCGCGCGCGAGCTGGTCGGCGTGGAAATTGGCGTCGCCGAACATTTCCGCGAGCACCCGCCCGCGCTTCATGTAGAAGCCGATGTCATATTCGTCGGTCATGCCGATGCCGCCGTGCATCTGCACGCCTTCCTGCACGGCGAGGGTGGTCGCCATCGCGGTCATCGCCTTGGCGACCGACACCGCTTCGTCGGCCTTGGCATCGCCCGAATCGAGGAGCTGCTGTGCCTTCAACACGGCGGCGCGCGCGACTTCCATTTCGGAATAAAGATGCGCGGCGCGGTGCTGGAGTGCCTGGAAGCTGCCGATGCGTACACCGAACTGCTTGCGTTCCTTAAGATAATTGACCGTCATGTCCATCGCGCCGCCGCCGACGCCGAGTAGTTCGGCCGCGGCACCCGCGCGGCCCGCGCGCAGCAGACGGTTCAGCGGATCGCCGCCATGGTCGACTTCGCCGATCACTGCATCGGCATCGACTTCGACGCCGTCGAACTTGAGCCGCGCTGCCAGCGAGGAATCGGCCAGCCGTTCGGCTTCCGCTGTCAGCCCCGCCGCATGCCGGTCGACGGCGAACAGCGTGACCCCGTCGGCGTCGTCAGGCGCACCCGCCGTCCGCGCGGCGACGATGATGACGTCGGCGACATGGCCGTGGGTCACGAACTGCTTGGCGCCGGTCAGTTTGAAACCATTGCCCGATCGCTCGGCCTTCATGGACACGGTCGCGCGGTGCTTCGCGGTTTCGTCGATCGCGAGCGCCGCCACGGTGTCGCCGGAGATGATGCCGGGGAAGAAGCGCGACGCATGCGGCGTGCCCTTCAGCGCCTCGACCGCCGCGACCGCGGTCGCAAGGAAAGGAGAGGGCGACAGATTGCGCCCGATCTCCTCGAGCACCACGCCCGCTTCGACATGGCCGAGCCCGAGCCCGCCATCCTCTTCGCCGATCAGGATGCCGGTAAAGCCCATTTCGGCGAACTGCTTCCACAGATCGCGGCTGAAACCGGTCGCGTCCTTCGCATCACGCAGCGCGCGCATATGTTTGACGGGCGCGGCATCGGCGATGAAGTCCTTCGCCGTATCGCGCAGCATGGTTTGTTCTTCGGTCAGGTAGAGTGGCATAATCGTTCCGTCATTCCCGCGAAGACGGGACTCGATTCATCCCGCCGTGATTATGGATCCCCGCTTGCGCGGGGCTGACGATCAGGAGGGCAGCTCCAATATGCGCTTGGCGACGATATTGAGCTGCACTTCGCTGGTGCCGCCTTCGATCGAATTGGCCTTGGTGCGCAGCCACGCGCGCGCCCCCGCGCCGCCGTTCGACCGCTCGCTTTCCCATTCGAGCGCATTCGACCCGCCCGATGCCATCATCAGCTCGTGGCGCGACTTGTTCAGCTCGGTCCCGTAATATTTCATCATGCTGGGCTGGGCCGGGTGCGCTTTGCCCGCCTTCAGCTCGTCGATGAAGCGTTCGGACATCATCCCGAACGCCTTCGCCCGCACCTCGAACTGCGCGATCGCGGCGCGCAGCAGCGGGTCGGCGAGGCGACCGTCATGATCGAGGCCGATCGTGGCGATTGCCCCTTCGACCAGCGGGTTGCCGCTGACCGAGCCGAGCCCCATGCCGCTGATCATCTCGCGCTCGTGCCCGAGCAGATATTTGGCGACGTCCCAGCCCTTGTTCTCGTCATGGACGCGGTTCTTCTTCGGCACCTTTACATTGTCGAAAAAGGTTTCGCAGAAGGGCGAATAGCCGCTGATCAGCAGGATCGGCTTGGTCGACACGCCGGGCGAGGCCATGTCGAACAGCACGAAGCTGATGCCGTTATGCTTGTCGGCCTTGTTGGTGCGGACGAGGCAGAAGATCCAGTCGGCCTTGTCGGCATAGGAGGTCCAGACCTTCTGACCATTGATGATGTAGTGATCGCCGGCATCTTCGGCGCTCGTCGCAAGGCTCGCCAGGTCGGATCCCGCATTGGGTTCCGAATAGCCCTGGCACCAGCGGATTTCGCCGCGCGCGATCCTGGGCAGATGCTCGAGCTTCTGCTCCTCGGTGCCGTATTTCAGCAGCGCCGGCCCGAGCATCGAAATGCCGAAGCTGTTGAGCGGGTTACGGCACTTCATCGCCGCCATTTCCTCGCGCAGGATCTTGGTTTCGGCAGGCGAAAGGCCACCGCCGCCATATTGGGTCGGCCAGTCGGGGACGGTCCAGCCGCGGCTGGCCATGGCGTCCATCCATTCCTTCTGGCCGGGCTGGAACTCAGGATTGCGACCGCCCCAATTGGCATCCTTTTCGCTGCGCACCGGTTCGCGCATTTCGGGCGGACAGTTCGCCTCCAGCCAGGCGCGCGTTTCGGCGCGGAAGGTTTCGAGATCGCTCATCGCATCAACTCCTCATCAAATCATGCGCCGCGCGCGCGACCGCGATCGCGGTCCAGTCGCGGTTGTAATCGGCAATCACCTGAACCCCGATCGGCAGGCCATCGGGATCGGTGCCGATGCGCACGCTGGTCGCGGGCAGCATCGGGAACGTCGCCAGCCCCGGCAATGCCATTTGCATGCCCGCCGGGTAAGCGGTGCCGTCGATATCGAGCATCCGCTGAGCCAGCGGCGTATCGTCATGGCGGTAGGCGGTCGTGCCCCAGATCGGCGCGATCACGGCATCATAAGCACCGAACAGCCGCCCCCAGTCGCGGCGGCACTTGGCCTGCGCGTCGATCAGCCCGAACCAACCCTGAAGCGTCGTCGCCGGTCCGCCATCGGGCGGCGGGGCCCCGCGTGACATGGCCGTCAGCAACATGCGCATGTAATTGCCCGTCTGCGCAGCGATATCGGGCAGCAGATCGCTCTGCCGATCAACCGTTGCGCCCGCCGCCTCGAAGGCCTTGCCGGTCGCCTCGATCGCGTCGCGGATCGATTGCTGCACCGGCACATGCGGCGTCGGGTCGAGCAGCAGCAGCCGCCAATCGCCGGGGCCGCGCGGGGCAGGGCGGGCAAGCGCGTCGCCGCCCATCACACTGAACAATGCCTCCAGATCGTCGGGATCGCGCGCCATCGGCCCGATGACGTTGAGCGCGACGCCGCACCCCTCGGTACGCGGGAAGTTATGCCCGAAGCTCAGCAGCGCGTTGTAGGTCGGCTTATGCCCCCACATCCCGCAAAAGGCCGCGGGAATGCGGATCGATCCACCGATGTCCGATCCGATCTCGATCGGCACATAGCCTGAAGCGAGCGCCGCCGCTGCCCCGCCCGACGATCCGCCGGGGACGCGGTCGGGGTTCAGGGGATTGCGGGTGCGGCCATAGACCGGATTGTTGGTCTGCAGGTCCGCCAGCGCCACGGGGATGTTGGTCTTGCCCAGGATCACCGCACCGGCAGCCTTCAGCCGCT
Source organism: Sphingomonadaceae bacterium (assembly GCA_002863155.1). Lineage (GTDB taxonomy): Bacteria > Pseudomonadota > Alphaproteobacteria > Sphingomonadales > Sphingomonadaceae > Sphingomonas. The sequence goes on from PKED01000108.1 coordinate 4,133, forward strand.
GAACCGCAACCGCATCCTCGCTCGCGATGAAATCGGCATGGTCGCTGAAACCCCAGCACGTGGCCAGCCCGGCGACGTTGAAGCTCTCCTTCACGGTCATCGGCACGCCGAGCAGCACGCCCGCCATATCGCCCGCTGCCACCCGCGCATCGACCGCGCGCGCCTGATCACGCGCGCGGTCGAAGTCACGAATGATAACCGCGTTGATCGCGCCATCGCCTGCCTCGATCCGGGCAATCGCCGCGTCGCATTCGGCGAGCGCGGTCGTCTCCCCCGAACGGATCGCGGCGGCGATGGCGAGCGCGGTTTTCACTTGAAGCGGCTGCCCGTCTCGGCGTTGCTCTTCAGCAATTCCGATACCTTGAACCCGTGCTTTTCCAGGCCGGCGACGATCGTCTTGGCGCCGACGGTGTCGCCCCAGAACATCGGCCCGCCGCGATAGACCGGCCAGCCATAGCCATAGATCCACACGACATCGATGTCGCTCGCGCGCTGCGCCATCTTCTCCTCGAGGATCAGCGCGCCTTCGTTGACCATCGTGTAGAGCGTGCGCTCGATGATCTCCTCATCGCTGATCTCGCGCTTGGGCAGGTTCGATTTCGAACGGAAATCCTCGATGATCTCGGCAACGCGCGGGGAGGGGGTGGGGTTACGCTTCTCGTCGTAATCGTAGAAACCCTTGCCGGTCTTCTGCCCCCAGCGGCCCTCGGCGGCGAGCGCGTCGCGGATATTTTCGATCCGGGTCGGGTCGCGGTGCCAGCCGATATCGACGCCGGCCAGGTCGCTCATCTGGAACGGCCCCATCGGCATGCCGAATTCGACATGGACACGGTCGATCTGTTCGGGGGTCGCGCCTTCCATCAGCAGCTTGTTGGCCTCCACCTGACGCGGCATCAGCATGCGGTTGCCGATAAAGCCGTGGCACACGCCCGCGACCACCGCGACCTTCTTGATCGTCTTGGCGAGCGCCATCACCGTCGCGAGCACATCGTCCGCCGTCTTCGCCCCGCGCACAACCTCGAGCAGCTTCATGACATTCGCCGGCGAGAAGAAATGCATGCCGACCACGTCCTGCGGGCGGCTGGTGCTCGCGGCAATCTCGTCGACGTTCAGATAGCTGGTGTTGGAGGCGAGGATCGCGCCCTGCTTGACGATCCTGTCGAGCTTGCCGAACAGCTCCTTCTTGACGTCCATATTCTCATAGACCGCCTCGATCACGAGATCGCAGTCCGCCAGATCGTCGAGCGAGAGCGTGGGGGTCAGCGCGCCCATCGCCGCTTCGACCGCTTCGGGCTTCATTCGGCCCTTCGCGGCGCTTGCCTCGTAATTCTTGCGGATGACGCTGGTGCCGCGGTCGAGTGCTTCCTGCTGCATCTCGACGATCGTGACGGGGATACCGGCCGACAGGAAGTTCATGCTGATCCCGCCGCCCATCGTCCCTGCGCCGATGACGCCGACCTTCTTGATCGGGCGGAGCGCGATGTCGGGAGCGATGCCGTCGATCTTCGCGGCCTGGCGCTCGGCGAAGAAAATGTGGCGCTGTGCGGCGGATTGCGTGCCGAACATCAGCTTCATGAATTCGGCGCGTTCGAACGCGATGCCGTCGGCAAAGCTCGACCCGTCGGCGGCCTTTTCGACGCAGGCGATGTTGGCGGCAGGCGCATCGAAACCGCGGAAGCGCTTGGCGTTGGCGGCCTTGAACGCGGCAACGGCCTCCGGGTCGGGGGTCGCGGTCTTCTCGCTTGCTCGCGGCAGCGGACGCGCGGCGGCGACTTCGCGCGCAAAGGCGATGGCGTCGGCCTCCAGATTGCCGTCGCTCGCGATCCGATCGATCAGGCCGGCGTCGAGCGCGAGCTTGGCGGGGATCGGATCACCGATCGCGGTCATCTGCAGCGCGAGCTTCACGCCCGCGAGCCGCGGAATCCGCTGCGTGCCGCCCGCGCCGGGGAGCAGGCCGAGCTTGACCTCCGGGGTGCCGATGACCGCCTTGGGATCGGCGATGCGGTAGTGGCAGGCAAGCGTCACCTCACAGCCGCCGCCCAGCGCCGTGCCGTGGAACGCCGCGACGACCGGCTTGTCGGCGGCCTCGATCATGTCGAGCAGGGTCGGCAGCCCGGGTTCCTGCATCGGCTTTCCGAATTCGGTGATGTCGGCGCCCGCGAAGAAAGTCTTGCCGTCGCAGCGGATCACCATTGCCTTGATGCTGTCGTCGGCAAGGCCTTCCTTCACCCCCGCTTCCAGTCCCTGACGCACGGCGGCGCCAAGCGCGTTGACCGGCGGGCTATCGGAAATGATGACGAGGACGTCGTCGTGGCGTTCGGTGCGGATCGGGCTGGTCATTTCTCTCTCCAGTCTTGGAAAACCGTTCGTATCGAGCGAAGTCGAAACACCGTGCGATTGGCTCGCGGCCCGTCCCTCGACTCCGTTCGGGACGAACGGTGGATCGGATTTACGTCAGCGCCGAATAGATCAGCGTCTTCAGTTCGCGGCGGATCGGATAGGCACTCGACGGGCGCAGCTGGGTCATGAATACCATGTGGATGCGCTCGACAGGATCGATGAAGAAGGCGGTCGAGAACATGCCGCCCCAATAATATTCGCCCACCGAGCCCGGCATCATCGATTTCGCGACGTCCATGTTGACCGCAAAGCCCAGGCCGAAGCCGGTGCCGGCATTCTGCGTCTCGCTGAACAGCGATTTCGACAGCGACGCCAGATCCTTGCCGCCGGGCAGATGGTTGAGCGTCATCAGGTCGAGCGTCTTGCGCCCGACGATGCGCACGCCGTCGAGCGTGCCGCCGTTCAGGCACATGCTGCAGAAGCGATGATAATTGAGCGCGGTCGACACCAGCCCGCCGCCACCCGACAGGAAGCGCGGGCTGCGGCTCCACGCGCTCTGCTCGCCGCGGTCGAACAGCTTGGGCTTGCCGCCGGGCACCCACATCTTCATACTCTCGATGCTCAGCGCCGAGGTGCCGCCCCGTTCGCAGCTCCAGCTCGCCCCAGGAGGCCACGCCGGCAGCTACGAGGTGATGTGCC
>PKED01000152.1 GCA_002863155.1 Sphingomonadaceae bacterium
GCGGCAATTCCAGCTGAACGGAACAGGGCACGGCGGGACTGGATGGCAACTTCATTTTCATTGGACATGAGATTTCCCTCTGTTGGAGTAGTAAATTACCCTCGCGCTGTGCGCCGGGATTCAAGTCGAAACGGAGCCAATCGGGTCGCCCGAGATCAGGCCTGGGTGTAGTATTTTTCTGAGACGATCTTGCCGTCCTGCCAGGTGCGCACGAGCGTTTCGTGCCAGATGATCGGGCTGCCATCACCGGCCGTCATCTTGAACGTCCATTCGCTCGCCGAGAAATTGTCCCCGACGGCCTGGCCGTGCAACGTCGCGCTTTCGAAGCTCTTCAGGCTCGCGAAAAAGCCTTCAAGATGTGCGCGCTCTGCGTCCTTCGACGTGCGGCTTGCGCCATCGGGTTCGATGAATACGCAATTGTCGGCATAGTACTGGTCGATCGACTCAAGGATTCTGCCCTGAGCGGTGAGCGCGTTTGATGCGCTTTCGGCAGCTTCTATTGGATTGGTCATTGGCTTTTCCTTCGGATTGAATGTGATTGAAGACTGAGTTGGGCCGGTTCGCTGGGGGCGGCGAACCGGCCCGTTCGGGTCGCCTAAACAAACAAGGCGCTCCGCGAACGCATCAGCGGGAGATCATTTTCGGTCCCCGCGATATGGTTGAAGTAGTTCGTGAAAATGCTGAGTGTGATGTTCGCGACAGTCTCGACACCGGCCTCATGATCGAAACCGGCGTGGTGAGCGTTGCGAGTTGAGCTGCCGTTGTCTGGCCACGTAGGCGAACGTCTTCGCGTGCGACGCCCGACAGAGCGGCGGTCTTGGGATATGACGATCTGCCAATCAAATTCCTGGCCATTTCGTCGGACGAAAGACCTGCTCCCTTGCCGCGTCCCGTATGCACCGAAGCGCAATAATCGCACGCATTGGCACCGGCGACAGCGAGCGCAATCTGCTTGCGGTTCACATTTGACAGGCTTCCTGCGGCGAGTGCCCCGGCAACTCCAGGACAACCACTGCGCCCGGCCGGTGATTGCGCCATGGTGGCAAAAATTTTTGGCAAGCCGCCCATCTGCTTCTTCACCGCATACAGCAGGTCTTGGGTTTTCGACGGCGCAGACGCGGCATCAGTCTGGGGAATGGTCTCCACTACAAATCTCCGGAGCGGTTCCTGGCGAAGGGTTAGCAGTTCCGTCGATGCTTGGTTGCGCTTCGGTGGGAGGTAACGCAATGCCGTGGCGCCATTTTACGATTTCTGGTCAATTCATTGGGATGACCTGCAACGTTTCACGAATAGTCTTGTGGATTTAGCGGACGCCGGTGCTATGCAACCAGCATGACCGATGTACTCAGCGACGTGCTCGACACAGTAGCACTGAAAGCCGCAATTTACTTTCGCACCGATTTTTACCCGGCGTTTAGTATCGCCGTCCCTAGCTACAGGCGTGCAGCGCGCTTTCACCTGGTGGTACAAGGGACGTGCTACGTCACCCTCGCCGATGGGACGCGCACAAAGTTGCGAGCTGGCGATCTTGCCCTTGTTCCCGGCGGCGCTGGCCATTTGCTGTCGAGCAGCGAAACCGTTGAAGGGCAACCGCTTGGCGATGTCATACAGCAAGCAGGCTTCACGGGCTCGGGGCCGTTCATCGTCGGGAGCGGCGAAGCCGGCGAATCCTGCCAAATGGTATGCGGCCATTTCTCCTTTGCCGATGGTGCAGACCACCCGTTGCTGCGTTCGATACCGGACTTGTTGCATGTTACCGCAGCGGACCGTGCATCACGGCCCATGCTTGACGACGTTCTGCGCCTGCTTGTGCGCCGCATGTTTGAGGGCGAACCGGGAGCCACAGCCAGCGTCAGCCGCCTGTCCGAGGCGCTGTTCATCGAGGCGATACACGCCGGCATCGCGCAGGCGCCCGAAATCAGCCGTTTGATGTCCGCTGTCTACGATCCTCAGATCGGCAAAGCACTCAGCCTTATTCACGGTGATGTCGCCCATGGATGGACTGTCGAAAGCCTAGCGGCGGCCGTGGGAATGTCGCGCAGCCGCTTCGCCGAGCGCTTTCGCGAGCTGGTTGGCAGTGGCCCGATGGCCTATATAGTGGACTGGAGGCTTCAGCGTGCGCTCAACCTACTCGCGGAAAGCAATGTCCCGATAAAAACGGTTGCCAATCGCGTTGGCTATCGCTCGGCTGCCGCCTTCACCCGTGCGTTTTCAGAGCGCTTCGGCTGTTCGCCCAAAGAGCGAAGGATGAGCAGCAACGCAGCGTAGAAGTGGCGAAGCCATCGCGGTCGACTGCACAAACTAATGCTTGCTTTTGATTAATCAACTTGTCGATCCTGTTCATGGCTGTTAGAATGTCGATGTATTTGCCCGAATTCAAGCTATTGATAGGCGATCTAATCAGCCGGTGAGGAAAGATACGGCAAATGCTCCATCTGAGCAATAGGGTGGTGCGTTACCATCGGATTGGTGCATGGGCGTCAGACCTGTATACGCCTAGGGTCCCGCATCCTCGAGCAATTCCAGTCGCCGCGTGAAGTTATCAGACTGCTCGTCATGCAACTCGAGAAAGCGATTGGCCTCTTTGACAATCCGCGCCTCTACCACCGCTTCGCGGTCGATTTTTGCCTGGGCGTGGAGCCACTCGGTGACTTCCAGCCAATCCCAGAGAGGACTGTTGGAGGTGACGCGTGCAACCGGATTGGGGAAGCCTGAGCCACGTTCCGCCTTGGTATAGAGCGAGATCGCCTGACGGGTGAGACCTGAGCGCTCGGCAATGTCACTGAGGTTCACCAGATAATCCGGCTCGACCCGTTCGATCTTGGCACCCGTTTTGAGTATATCCTTATAAGCGGTTGTGACAGCTTTGGAAAATGACACAGCTTGACGGGCGAACTCGGCGATGATCACGCCCTTCTGGAACGAAAGCGTCGCGTCGTCGCAACCGGCCTCGAAGAAGCGGTCTTCGTAGCCGTCCGCCTCGGGATCGAGGCCGGAGGCGACAATCGTGAACTCATGCGTCTTCATCTCACTCACTCCGCTTGCCCGTGCGGGCACCGCGCCACATCCCGTCGTATAGCCTTGGCATGGTTCTCCGCATTGCGCGGCGTGCTCCACACCGAGACCATGCAACCGTCCCGGTCAGCCCAAGCGCAGTAGAGCCGCCCCCAGGCGTGGCCACTGATCGGAACGACCCGCCAGCCCAGTGTTTCCGCATGGGCAACAGCAGCTTCAATCTCCTTGTTCGGATGGCGTGGCCTAGCCATTCAACCGACCTCCTTATCGCCTATCTGTTGACAAATGTCAACGGTATCTGCGGTGCCCCTTTTGTTTCACTGCCGTGCTGCTCCGCTGCGTTCGACGCGGGCCGAGAGGCGCAGCTAGCCATGGTCTGGAATCAGACCATGCGTCTCATTGGCCTATGTCGACAGGATGGACCGCAGCTTCGCGTCCCAAGCATCGAGAGCGGTGCGCTTCTCATCGTCATATTTGTAGCGGTTGTAGATCCCCGCGACCCCTGCCCTTGTTCCGCTGATATGGTTGAGCACGCTTTCTGTCACCTCGACGGGGACTCTCAGCGACTGGAGATGGGTTGCGCCGGTTCTGCGGATATCGTGTAGTCGCCAGTTCGGAACGTCTACCTGGTCGGGGTCTCCTCCGTCCTCGATCTGCTTCGCCTTCAGGTGCGCGATCATGTCCTTGTGGAGAGCCGCCCTTCCCTTGAAGAATCCCGAGACGGGGGTCGTGCCAGTGGTCGTGAATACGAGGCCCTTGCGCTTCGGGCCAAGCAGCTGCAGCTCTGCCAAAGCGAGGCTTGTCAGCGGTATGACATGTTCCTGATCATTCTTCGCCCGATCGGCCGGCAAGGTCCATCTACGCGCATCGATGTCGATTTCGGACCAGTCCATCTCGGCAACTTCCTGACGCCGTTGCATCGTCAGGATCAGCATCCGGACGAACGGCCCCCACGGCCATCCGGAATTCTCGGTCGCCCTCCACAAGGCGACAACCTCCTCGTCACTGAGCACCCTGCGCCGCGATGGAACGGCCTTCGGAGCCTTCATCCCGGCCAGCGGCGAGACATCGATATCCTGCCGGTCGGTCGCCCAGTTGAAGAACTTGCGCAGGAGCGAGTGGATCTCCTTGCGTCGCGCAGGGCGATCAGAATACTCGTCCAGCACCTTCACGATATCGGCGCGGGTGATCTCGTGGACGGGTCGGTTCCCCCAGCGTGGAATAAACACGTTGTTGATCGTGCATTGCGCCGAGCCCCACGTCCCCCGCCAGTTCGGCTTGAGATAGAGCTCAACGAACCTTTCGCTGTAGGTCCGAAAGTTCAGCGTCTCCTTCTTCCGCTTGGCTTCGCGTTTGGCTTCGACCGGATCGATCCCCTGATAGACCTGGACCAGCAATCGCTCGGCTTCCTTGCGCGCCGTGGCCGGCGTCCATGGACTACCAACGGGCCCGATCGTTTTGCGTCGGGCAGGCCCGCCGTCGACCCGATACTGGAACACAAACGATTGTGCTCCTCTTGGCGTGACGCGAAGTCCGAAACCCTTTAGCCGGGGGTCCCACACGTAAATGTCGCGGTGCGGGTCCGGTGTGACCGACTGGATTGTTCGCAGTGTGATTGATTGATTCGGCATGATCTGACGCTCGTCCACGTAATCGCCACGTAATCAGATGTCGGGATTACGATGGCGTAGCGAAGGGTAATCCACGGCGGATTTATTCCAACCGTTTCAAGCCCTTGAGCGTAGTTTGGCGTAGTATTGGAAAGGAACGAAAAGGGCACAAAGCTCCGCTCTTAATCAGCGGGTCCTAGGTTCGAGCCCTAGTGCGTCCACCACTTTCCCCTTACTTTTCAATCAGATACTAGGCTCGCCGGATCGGGCTATTGAGAGCATTTTTGTGCTAGGTAGCTCTCTAGGTAGCAGCGCGCTAATTCGGCACTGCGGCTACTCAGCCTCCGCACATCAGCGTTCACGGTGAAAGATTCATGGCCTGCGCTTTGTCCGACTGCGCGTGAGCGAGTCGGCGTTTAACCTCTCAGCCAGCGCGACTGCTACCCATCTTGCTCCGCACCAGCATCGCACGCTGGATTGGCCGCTTAGAGCCTCAGGCAGCGCGGTGTCATAATGACAGCTAGGCCACCCGAGCTCCGATCCAGATCACCCGGCCGACAATATCGACGCCTTTGCGCTGGATGCCCTGCCAGCTCGGATATGCTGGGTTAGGATTCCCCACGTGAAGGGGGCCAGCATTCCCGCGAACTCGTCGATGGTCCAGAAGCCGATAAGCTCCGGGTCATCGAGCCGCCGAGGAATGATGTATGGGTCTGCCATGGCGACGGCGCCTTCCCTTGCCTAAGCCAGCATTGCCGTGTATCCGACGCTGAAGTCGAGCTTCTCGGACAACAGGCGCAAGCACTTCGTGAGACCCTCACGGAGCTTGGCTATCCGCGCCTGCATATCGAACAGCCTATCGACATCGCACTGCCGGATGGAGGACGTCAGAGCATCATTGTCGATCTCATCGCCGAGGGAACGGATGGATTCATGATCGTGGACCACAAGAGTGGCCCCGTCACTGATCATCTGGCGCGATTTGAAACTTACTGGCCTCAGCTGGCAGCCTACATCGATGCGGTCGGCACTAAGGGGGCAAAGGCCGTTGATGGTGCTGCCGTTTTTTGGACGGAAACCGGTGAACTGACGATCGGGAGAGATCAACGATCGATAGCGTAAAAATTGATCGGGCAACTGAAACGCACCATCAAGGACGCTGTGGCGCTTTGCTCCGCCAAGGAGCCGATCCTTAACTGGCCGGTTTAAGCGAGAGCTGTACTTCGGCGAGTTGCTCCACGACATCCTTGTCCATGTCCGAAAAAAGCTCGATGAGTTCTTCCTGACGCGGTTGGCCGAACGCCAAGCGATAGGTCGCCAAGGAATTCAGTAGAGTTTTGTAACGATCCTTCTCCCGGCTGAACGGAGGGATCAGAACAACGCGCTCGATCTTGTTTTCGCCCGGATAGATCCAGAAGGGAATGATGTCGCCCGGCCTGCCATGCTCGACTTCATCCTCGCTCGCGGCATCGAACATGGCGCACCATGGGCCTTGAGTCCCTGCTTCACTGAGGGCCGCGCTGGAGAATTTGCCCGCAACGTTGCGGCGTACCGCATGGTTCTTGAAACGATGTACGCGCCCTTCGCGCTGCTCGATGTCCACTGGGTTGCGAGGCAGATTCCAGTGCACGATACGCGCGCAATAGGAATGAAAATCGAGACCTTCCTGTCCGATCGAAGTCGAGGCTAGGACAAAGGGCCGGAAGGGCGACTTGAAGGCCGCCTGAACTAGTGCCGCGCGCCGCACGCCTTTCTCGTCTTCTGCCTTGTTGGCAAATCGCATGGCAAAGCGGGCGCGAACCTCGAATGTCTCATCGCGCAGCTGGCGTTGCGTTGCACTCCAGTGGTCGAGCATGATCTGCGCCGGGCGCAAAGCGACGACTTCTACGACCTTCTCCGCGATGACCTGCAAGCGTTCGCTGACTTTGAGCTTGTCCGTGCGCTCGTTTTCCGTGACGAGGTGGAAGTATTCATCGAGGACTGCGGGCAGGTCATTCATTGCCGCATGTGCATTGATCTGCTGCCAATAATTGATCGGGGATTGTTCCCCGAGCAAGGCACGGGTTTCGGGCTGATTGTAAAGGCTGCGAAATCCTAGCGCGATCGCAACCGCGGCCCCGATCATTTCCGGTTCGACAAGGTCCGTCTGGGGACAGAAGCGACCAAGGGCGCGAAGGGCACAGACGGCAGGAGAGCCGAGCGCGAAGGTCGCCAGCTTTTCGACGACTGTGCCCGTGCAGGCCGCACCGTGATGCTCGTGTTCCTCGCGGGTGTCCTGAAGGACCTCGATGGCCCTCGCCATCGCCTCATGTTCGTCGTGATCATCATATTCGACCGCAGCGACGTCCGTCCAGACAATGTCTCGGCCGAGTTGAGCATCGAGGGCGATCGGCAGTAGACGGTCGGATATGCCTTCGAGCCGGGACAGG
>PKED01000021.1 GCA_002863155.1 Sphingomonadaceae bacterium
GTATTGGTGAGATTGGCGGCGGTGATCTGCGTCGTCTGGTTGCTGGCCGAGGCATCGCCCGAACCGCCACCGCCACCGCCGCCACCCGATACGATCGCGACCGGCAGTGGTGCTGCTGTCGAGACCGCGATGCAGGTGCCGTCGGGCTGCTTGGTGCAGGGCGCCTCGATCCGGGCGTAATAACCCTTGGGGTCGAGTGGCTTCTGATCCGCCGGGCTTTGCGCCAAACCCATGGACGGCAGGATGGCCAAAAAGCAGAGAAGCAGGAAGCGAAGCCGGATCATGATCGATCTCCCATGGAACGGAGACGTCGTTACCCGAAAAAAAGAAACTTTTCGAGACTAGCTTTAGATCAAACTCTCGATCGTAAAACTGCGGCTGTATCGTGGGCTGAACGGGTTAAGGCTGCGGCCGCCTTTCAGATCGCCGAACAGGATGCGATCGTGGAGAAAGGCGCCCGATTTGCTGTTCGGCACGACGAGCACCGCTTCGTTTTCGAACCTGTGCAGGTCGCCATAGGTCAGCTCATATTGCGCTTCGGTCATCATCGATATTTCGAACTCTACGCGGCGCATCGGCAATCCGTCGGGTCGATCGGGATTGCCCGATCGGGTCCGGTCGACCGTCGTTCTCGGCAATGCGGCTTCCGACTTGTCGACGCTATGGTTCTTGGTCGCCCGGTTGAGCCCGAACACGACATGCTCGACCCATGCCGTATTGGCAGGCTTCGGGCCGATCAGCTGAATTTGCCAAAAGGGCAGCGCGACCTGATTGAACCGGAACAGACCATGATACCCCGGCCGGCCCGGCAGGTTCGGGCTGGCGCGAAACGGCACATTGTTCGCAACCAAAGTACGACCAACCCCAGTCGCGATTGCGTCTTGGGTCGGCCCTGCCAGAATGGTAACCGTCGCCGCTTCGGGCAGGTTGGTGTTGAGTATCGCAATCGTGTCGATCGGCGCGCCGGAAAGTGTCGCATTGATCTGCACGCCGCCGCCGAAGTCGATCGCTTTCAAGCCGACCGGCGCGTCGCGGCCGAGATTCGTTGCCGGAAACCCGGCGACCGCATTGGGCACGGTCCAGCTCAGCACCCGCTCCGGCACCACGATGATCGCCGGCTCGATCATCACGGCCGCCGGTGCCGTATTTCGTGCCGCACCGTTTGCGGTGCGAACTGCAATGACAGCCGACCATGGCTCCACCGCCCCGCTCACCCTGCGTGCACGGCAACGCGCATAGATTGTCGCGTCGGCATTCAGCCCCTGAATGACGACGCTTTCGCTTGGCTTGTTCTGCGGCACATTCAGGATCGGGCAGACGCAAAAGGAAAAGGCCGGATCGTGCGCCAACTGCACGTCGACGGTCCCGTCGGCTGCGAGATCGTAGAATTCAAAGGTCGCCGTCGTCCCGACGAGACTAAACAGCTTCAGCGTCATCGGCATGGCCGTCTCCTATTGGATCAGTTCGACACTGAAGCGGTCGGTCGCAAAGTTCGCGGCATAGGCGCGGACACGAACGACCTGTGACAAACCGGTGGCATCGTCGACGACCCTGAAGCACGGAACCGAAGCCTGAACCGGGATCGTGCTTCCCAGCCCCAGGCTTTCGTCTATCTCGACGGCAAGATACAGCGGCTGGACCTGCGATCGCAGCGCGAACAGTTCGTTGAGCAGGACCTGGCTCGCGGCTTCGGTGTCGAAGAAATGTTCGATCTCATTGCCCGAGCCATCGCGGGCGTCGATATGCGTCGCCTGAATCGCTGCCGAGATGGCCGGGTCAGTCGGCGCGACAACCAGCACGCCATCGGTGGTGTAGAGCGCGATATCGTCGGGATCGGCCGGCACGGGTCAGCTCTGCGCCGGCTCTTCCGTGTCAACCGCCGGGCCGAAACCCGGTTCGGTTTCCGGATCTTCGCCGGGATCCGGCCAAGGCAGATCGATCGGCGCTGTCTCGCCGAGATCGCGCTGCATCGCGCGCTGCATCGCGAGGCCCCGGCCCGATCGCCCTTTTCCCATGAAGTCATTGCCGGGCGCGGCCATGAACCCCGCAATCGCGCCGAGCAGCGCCTTGCCCGCCGCATCGAGATCGTCCCGAACCGCCCAGAGCGATTCGACGGTGATGTCATAGCCGACAACCCAACTCGCTTCCCGGCTGGCCCGGATTATTTCCTGGCGCGTCGCCTCGGGCAATACCGCCACGGCCCCTGTGATGAGATATGCGGTGATCGCCTCGCGCATCGCTGTGTGGGAAGTCGGGATATCCATCGAGCCGGTCTCCTTACTGGTCTCGATTTGTCTATCACGACTGCGGCGCGTCGTCACCGGACCTTGTCGCGGCCTTGGCCCTCATCCGCTCGATCTCGACTTCCCTGTCGCGCTGCGCCGCCGCGATCACCATCTGCGCCATCTCGGTGATCGCCAGGCCACGCAGCGAGGCCTCGGCGCTCAGCACACCGTCGATCGCTTCGCCCGTGGCGGTGATCAGCACCGCCTCCATCAGCTTGATCGCGCGCGCGCGCGCAATGGTATCGGGGCCATGATCGGCAAGATATGCCGCATCGATCGCGGCGCGGCGGGCCTCATGGTCAATGCTGACCTGGCCGGTCACCCGGTCAACCCGTTCCCATGGTTCCACGAACCGATCCAGCGCGATCAGCACTTCATCATGGTCCGGTTCGATTTCAGGATCATCCGGCCCGATATGCCCCTGCCACGCGATCGTGCCGTCGCTGCGCACCAAGGCCCAGATCTCTTGGGTCATGCGATAGTCACGAATGCAAAGCCGTTGTTGATGTAGATGTCCGGCCCGCTTTCCTTGGACATGACGAGCCGGACATCATAGCTGCCCGCGCCAGGACTGACGGTGCGCGTGCCGCTGATCGAGCCGGGCGTACCGTCGAGCGTGAATTCGTTAAAGGTCGCATAGCTGCTCACCATGCTGTCCTCGATATCCGTCCAGCTTCCGGCTCCATTAACACTGCGCTGCCACTTCGCGATGATCCGGTTCGAGGTGCTGACATTGCTCGTCGTGTAGAAATCCGCGCTCAATTGCGCCGTAATCGTCTCGCCGGAAGCCGCCGACATGCCCGAAAATTTCACGATTTCGAGAAAGCTGGTCGATGTCACTGCCGCGCCGACCAGCTCGGCGCTCGCGCTTTTGGTGCCGCCACCGCCACCGCCCGTCGGTGGTGCGGCCCGCCGCACGGTTACAGTCACGGTGCGCGCATAGGCGACGCCGCCAACGGTCACCGTAACGACGAAGCTGCCCGATCCGCCAATACCGGCCGCCAATGTAATCTGTCCCTTGGTCGCGTCTGCCACATTGCTGACGCTGACATGGCCGGCCAGGTTCGACGAGATTGCCGACAGGGCATAGGCGGTCCCGGCTTCGGTCCGGATATTGTTCGCGCCGCGCATCACGACCGGCAAGACGGTCCTCGGAAGCTGACCACCCGCGATCGTGCCGGCAGAGTCGGCGGCGATTTCGATATCCACAACTATCACCGTGACCTGGGCCGTCGCCGTCACATCGGCATAGTCTTCCGGCCTGCCCGTGCCCGTCACCCGCGTGGCCCAGTCGGCGGTGTTCAGGGTCGCCAGCGCGCCCTGGCCCGCGATCGCCGACGCCGTGCGGGTCTCGGTGATATTGGCGCCGGGCTCCTGCGGCTTCCACGCTTCGACGGTGCTGCCGGTCGCCCAAGCCGTCCTTTCAGCCGACAGATAATTGGGATCGACGCTCGCACCGGCGAGGCGGTTGGCGAGATAGCCGCCCAGCTGGCCATCGGTGATGAAGCTCAGGGTCGCGAGCGCGCCCTGCCCTGCGACGGCCGCAGAGGTGCCCAATGACGTTCTGAAATTGCCGAGCGTCGCCACCGCGCCGCCGTCAGCCTCGAGCAGGTCCGCGTCGAACGTCGGACGCCGGTTGCCGCTATATTCGGGCTGCCAGCCGCCCCAAGCCGCCTCGCTGGTCGAATAGCGGATATAGCGCCGCCCGCCGCCATCGGTAAAACGCTGCCATACCGGCCCGCCCGACGCATCGGCCCACGATGCATAACTCTCGAGCGTGCCATATCCCCCGCTGGGCGCCCCGATCGCCGCCGATGATTTGAATTCGGTTCGCAGCCGGCGAAGATAATTCGCCCGGTAATAGGCAGGGCTGAAATTGTCGTTGCGTGTGTCGTCGCCGCGATCGTTCGTGGCGCCGTCTTCCGGCCTCCCGGCGCCCGTAACCTGCGTCGCCCAATCGGCACTGCTCTGCGTAGCAAGCGCGCCCTGGCCGGCAATCGCCGCGGCGGTCCGCCCTTCGGTGACGTTGGCCCCCGCCTCACCGGGTCGCAGGCTCTCGACCGTGGCGCCGTTGCCATAGACCGTGTTGACCGAGACGATGTATTGCCCGCCCCAGAGTTGCCCGGGCTGCAGCGCCACCGGCAGGCCGCTCACCTGCGTCCCATAGGTCACGCTGCTCTGCGTAGCCAACGCGCCCTGGCCGGCAATCGCCGCGGCGGTATTCGTGCCCGTTACATTGGCGCCGGGTTCGGCCGGGCGAAGCGACTCGATCGTCTGACCCGTCGAGTAGCGGAAATCGCTCGCCACTCTCGCGGGCTGCAAGCGCCGCCAATAGGCATTGCTCGTCGCCGGCGGGACAATCGCGGCCGGGCTGTTCCCCGACGTCACATCGTCGCTGATATAGAGCCATTGCGACCCGTCGCTGAGCCAGACGATGTTTCCGGCACGATAGGATTCGGTGCCGAGATAGAGCCCCTTGTCCTCGATCGTGTCCTTGTAGTTGACTTCCTCGAGCCGGAGGACGCGGGCCGGGCGGGCAGCGCGCGCGCGGATCTGGAAATACGGCGCCTGGACTGATCCGGCGCGCCACCGGATCACACGCGGCGATCCGCCACCGCCCCGATCGATGTTCAGGACTGGGACCGACGGAATGGCACGCGTGATCGTGATCTTGCCCTGGAAACTTAGCAGCAGTGTCGCATTGCCCGATCGGGCCAGCGCTTCGGCCAGGTCCTTCACGTTGCGATCCGCGCTGGTCCAGTAATGCACGGGCAGATCGATGATGGCATCGACAGTATTGAACGCTGCCACATCGATCAGGGCGTTGCTGATACCGGCATGCACGGTGCATATCCGACGGATGATCGCGCCGATCCGGTTGGATCCGAACACGGCATGGACCGTGATCGGCGCGACCGGCGGGGCACCAAGGCCGACCAGGCCCTTGGCGGTGCATTTCGCCCACTCGCCCGGCTTGACCTCGCGGGCGTCGATCGCGGCGGCAAGGGCGGCATAACTCGGATAATCGGCAACCGCGGGGCCAAAACTGCTCAGCCCTTCGCCGAGCCAGTCGATCGAGACCGTATTGTCGTACCCGTCGATCATCCCGATATTGCGGGTCAGATCGAACCAGACCGGCTCGATGTTCTTGACGCTGCCAAAGCCGGCCGGAAGCAGCACGCCGCGCCGCCCGGCATCGCCACCGATCCCGCCGCCGCCGGTAAAGCTTGCGGTCAGCAGCGGCTTGTCGAGCAGCGTGTCAGAAACCTCCGCCGTGACCGTCATCCGGCCCGTATCGGCGTCAGGGGTTGCATCGCGGACATAGCCTTCGAACTCGACGCCGCCGCCCGCCTGGCCCGCCTCGTCGCTGTAGATCGTAACCGGCGCGCCCTTCCAATACAGGTCGAGCGGCGCGGCAACGGACGTGACGCTGCCGAGCTGGACTACGAACTGGGCCTTGCCGGTCGCGACGCCGCCATCAAGATCGAGATTGAACAACTCGATAGAGAGCTGGGGCCGGACGACAAGCGCGGGCTCCCAGACCTGCCCCAAGGCCCCGTAGATCTCGCCATTGGGCCCGTCACCGATCCGGACGTCCCGACGAACCCCGGCTGCCTGGTCAAATGGCCGGAGATGGATGAGGACCTGCTTCATCGCGTCAGCCTCTGGTCTCGAGCATCAGAAAAGCTCGCCGTAGAGACGGCTGAACCCCGGCAGCAGCGATATCGAGCTGCCCGAGGAACCGCCATAGGACCTGGTGTCGAAAATGTTGATCAGGTCGGCGAGTTGTCCCGACAGGATCTGCGTCTGGGTGTTGGTCGCATCGATCTGACCTTGAGTCAGTTCGGCCAGTCTGGCTTGCACCGCCGGATCATTGGCAAGCGGTGACCCGGGCAGGCTGTCGATGTTCGTGGGGTTGGCATTGTCCCGGGCCTGGGTGAGCAGGCTGCGCAGCGCATCAAAATCGGCGAAAAAGCTTGCGCTCGAACCGTTGAGGTTACGGCTCGCGTCCTGAAAGTTGCGCGCGGCCGCAAGCAGGTCGTTCTGGTCGACGAGCTTGCCGGCCGTGATGTCGGCCTTGAACTTGTCGAGCTCGGCGGCAGCATTTTCATAGGTCGTGCGCTTGTTGAGCGGCGACGACGACCCACCGACCAGGTCTTTCAGGAATTGGTCGATCGCCTGCGTCGCCTGCTGTGTCGCCTGTTCGATCGCGTCGGCTCGCTCCAAGTCATAGAGCCGGGTCAGGTCCGCGAATTCCTGTGCCGATGCGCCGGCATCCAGGAATATCTTCTTCAGGCTCTCGAACTTGCGGTTCAGTTCGTCGACAGCAAAACCGACCGGATCGGTGCGGGCCTTCAGGTCCTTGAAGACCTGCTCGAAACTGACCGCCTTGCGAAGCGCCCTGTCCAGATCCTGACCGGACCTCAGGATCCGCTGGGTGGTATCGCGGATGCCCTTGATCGCACCGTCGGCAATTGCATCGGCAATCGCGAACCGCACGGCGCCTTCGACATCGTTGTTGTCGAATTTGGTGACCCCGAACCGGTCGCCATATTTGCCGCCATCGCTGCCGCGACCGGACGGATCGACCCGATAGCTGTCCTTGTATTTGGCGATCGAGACACTGAAGCTGCCGATTTCGGCCCCCAGCGCGTCCGCAATGTTCGAAATCCCCTGCTGGACCGATTTCGACGCCGCCGAAATCGAATCCCTGATGCCATCATTGTTGGCCCAGACGCTGAC
>PKED01000085.1 GCA_002863155.1 Sphingomonadaceae bacterium
TGCCGGGCAGGCACTTCGATGTGATAGCCCAGCACCGCGTTGTGACGGATCTTCAGCGCCGTGATGCCGGTCTGCTGGCGGTAGCGCGCCTCGAGCGCGGCGATGGCCCGGCGGCCACCGGCCCCCGCGTCGCGCAAGTCGTCGAGCGCCGAGTCATAGCCCTCGGCGATATAGCCGCCCGCATGCGCATCGATCGGCGGGGCAGCGATCAGCGCGCGGGTCAGCAGGTCGATCAGGCTGCCATGACCGCGTAGCTGGGGCGTCAGCGCGTCGAGCAGCGCCGGGCGCCGGTCAATCGCACCGAGCCGTTCCCCCAGCCGCCAGGCCGCATCGAGCCCGTCGCGCAGCTGGCCAAGGTCGCGCGGGCTGCCGCGCCCCGCAACCAGCCGTCCGAGCGCGCGTCCGATATCGGGGACCGCCCGCAGATTGCTGCGCAGCATTTCGCGCAGCAACTGATCGTCCGCCAGTCGCTGAACCAGGTCGAGGCGAGCGCCGATCGCCTGCGGGTCCATCAGCGGCGCGGCGATGTCGGCTGCCAGCAGCCTTGCGCCTGCGCCCGTCACGGTGCGGTCGACGGCGTCGAGCAGGCTGCCGCGTCGACTGCCCGATTGCGCAAGGGTCAGCTCCAGGCTCGTTCGCGTCGCCGCGTCGATCGCCATTGTCTCGCCCGTCTGTGCCAGGGTCGGCGGCCTGAGAAACGGGAGCGAACCGCGTCCATTATGATCGAGATAGGCGACAAGGCCACCCGCAGCGGCAAGACCGGCCCGGCTGAAGCTTCCAAAGCCATCGAGGGTGGCGACCCCGAACAGCGATTTCAGCCGCTCGCCGCCGCGCGACGAGTCGAAATCGGTTCGCGGCCGGGCGACGCTGGCGTGCGTCGCGAAGGGGCTGTCCTCGGCCGCGATCACCTCGGCGGGATTGAGGCGGGCAAGGTCGGCGGCAAGCATCGCCGGGCTCGTCTCGATAACGTCGAAGCGCCCGGTCGATACGTCGGCGGCAGCGATCGCGACGCCGCCTGCGGCCTCGCCGATCGCGCAGCACCAGTTGGCGGCGCGGGCGTCGAGCAGCGCTTCCTCGGTCAGCGTGCCCGCGGTCACGAAGCGGACGATCGCGCGGCCGACCAGGGCCTTCGATCCCCGCGCCTTGCGCGCCGCCTCTGGACTTTCGGTCTGTTCGGCGATCGCGACCCGGTGCCCGGCCTTGATCAGTCGCGCCAGATAGCTTTCGGCGGCATGGACGGGCACACCGCACATCGGGATCGGCGCGCCGCCATGTTCGCCGCGCGCGGTGAGCGCAATGTCGAGACAGGCGGCCGCGACCCGCGCGTCGTCGAAGAACAGCTCGAAAAAATCGCCCATCCGGTAGAAGAGCAGGCAATCGGCGGCGTCGGCCTTGAGCGCGAGATATTGCGCCATCATCGGTGTCGGAGCGGTGCTTGGGGCAGGGGCGGCCATGGACGCGGCCTAGCGAAGAATTCGCCCGCCGTCATGAGATTGCCTTATCGTGCAGCAAAGAGGGGGGAACGAAGCGCCGCCTGCCGCGCTATTGGACCCTCATGATCATCCAGATTCGCACCAAGCTCGACTATCGCTTCCCGCGACCGACCGACATCCTGCTACAGATCGAGGCGGCGATGAGCCCCGATCAACAGGTGAGCGATGCCTGGATCGACCTGTCCCCCTGCGACAACTTCGCGCGCATTGCCGCGCAGGATGGTATCGGCGATCGGCTGTGGCTGCGCGTGCAGGATCGGCTGACGGTCGATTACCGGGCAACGGTTGCGATCGTTCGTCCCGCGATTGACTGGCGGGTTCTGCCGCAGGTTCGGCTTCATCGATTGTCGGGCGATACGGTGCAGTATCTGATGGGATCGCGCTACTGCCCGCCCGATCAGTTCGTGACGTTCGTCGAATCGCGTTTTGCCGGACTGGAGGGGGGCGCGCTGGTCGCGGCCATTCGCGACTGGATCGAATCGCGCTTCAGCTATGTTCCCGGCGCAAGCGACGCCAACACCACCGCCGTCGATTCGTTCGTCCGGCGGCAGGGCGTGTGCCGCGATTATGCGCATGTGATGATCACGCTGGTGCGGGCAGCGGGCATCCCTGCGCGAATGGCGAGCGTCTATGCGCTGGGCGTCAAGCCGCAGGATTTCCACGCGGTCGCGGAGGTTTATCTGGGCGACACCTGGCATCTGGTCGATCCCACCGGCATGGCCGTCGCCGGATCGATGGCGCGTATCGGTGTCGGCCGCGACGCTGCCGACATTGCCTTCATGACCAGCTTTGGCGATGCGGCGATGAACCATTTGTCGGTCGCGGTTCAACCGGCCGGATGACGCGGCGGGGTGACGTGGCGTCGCCCGCGCCTTAAAGCGGACATGAATGCAGGGAGCGCCCATGTCCGACGAACTGAACGACCAACTCGACCGCGAAGCGTTGTTGTTCCATGCCGAAGGTCGGCCGGGCAAGATCGAGGTCGTCGCGACCAAGCCGATGGCGACGCAGCGCGACCTGGCGCTGGCCTATTCGCCGGGGGTCGCCGCCCCGGTCCGGGCGATCGCCGCCGATCCGGCCACCGCTTATGACTATACCGCCAAGGGCAATCTGGTCGCAGTTATTTCCAACGGAACGGCGATCCTGGGCCTCGGCAATCTCGGCGCGCTCGCCTCAAAGCCGGTGATGGAAGGCAAGGCCGTACTGTTCAAGCGCTTCGCCGATGTCGATTCGATCGACATCGAGGTGAAGACGGAGGACGTCCAGCGCTTCATCGAATGCGTCGAGTTGCTGGAGCCGACCTTTGGCGGCATCAATCTCGAAGACATCAAGTCGCCCGAATGCTTCGTCATCGAACAGGAACTGCGCGAGCGGATGAACATCCCGGTGTTTCACGATGACCAGCACGGCACCGCGATCATCGCCGCCGCCGGGCTGATCAACGCGCTGTACCTGACGGGGCGCGACATCAAGGATACGAAGGTGGTGATGAACGGCGCCGGCGCGGCCGCGATCGCCTGTGCGCAGTTGATCAAGGCGATGGGCCTGCCCGGCGACAATCTGCTGATGTGCGACCGCAAGGGTGTGATCTGGCGCGGGCGCGAAGGCGTCAACCAGTGGCAATCGGCGCATGCCGTCCCCACCGACCGGCGCACGCTGACCGAGGCGCTTGTGGGTGCCGATGTATTCATGGGCCTGTCGGCGGCGGGCGCCGTCACCCAGGACATGGTCCGAGCCATGGCGCCGCGCCCGATCATCTTCGCCATGGCGAACCCGGACCCCGAAATCACGCCGCCCGAGGCGAAGGCGGCGCGCCCCGACGCAATCGTAGCGACCGGTCGCTCCGACTATCCAAACCAGGTCAACAATGTCCTCGGCTTCCCGTTCATCTTTCGTGGCGCGCTCGACGTGCGTGCAACCGGGATCAACGAGGAAATGAAGATCGCCGCCGCCCAGGCACTTGCCGAGCTTGCCCGCCAGCAGGTGCCCGAGGAAGTGGCGATGGCGTACGGCGTCAAGCACAGCTTCGGCGCGGACTATATCATTCCCGCGCCCTTCGATCCCCGGCTGATGGAAATCGTGCCCGCCGCCGTCGCCCAGGCGGCGATGGATTCGGGCGTCGCGACCAAGCCGATCCTCGACATGGCCGCGTATCGCCAATGCCTGAAGGCGCGGCTCAACCCGACGACGTCGGTGCTCACGCTTGCCTATGAAGGCGCACGCGCCAAGCCCAAGCGGGTGCTGTTCGCTGAGGGCGAGGAAGAAGTCGTGCTGCGTGCGGCGATCGCCTTCAAGGAAGGCGGCTACGGCACGCCGGTGCTGGTCGGCCGCGACGACGTGCCCGATCGGCTGCGCGCGCTCGGCGTCACCGATCCCGAAAGCTATGAACTGCACAATAGCCGCCATTCGCCGCTGGTCCCGGCGATGGTCGATTTCCTCTACACCCGGCTTCAGCGGCGCGGTTTCCTGCGGCGCGACTGCGAGCGGATGATCAACCAGGATCGCAACGTGTTCGGCGCAGTGCTGCTTCAGCTGGGCGAAGCCGACGCAATGATCACCGGCATCACCCGCACCTATGCGCACACCATGCGCGAAGTGCGCCGCGTGATCGATCCGGCGTCGGGCTGCACGCCGTTCGGCATCCACCTGATGGTCGGCCAGAGCCATACCGTGTTCATGGCGGACACGACGATCAACGAGCGTCCGACGTCGGAGGAACTTGCCGATATTGCGACCCAGGCCGCGCTGGTCGCGCGCCGCATGGGGCATGAGCCGCGGGTCGCCTTCCTTAGCTATTCGAACTTCGGCAATCCGGAAGGACGCTGGCTGGAGAATATCCGGGGCGCGATCGGCGTACTTGATTCGCGACGGGTCGAATTCGAATATGAGGGCGAAATGGCGCCGGACGTGGCGCTCAATCCGCGTCAGCTCGAAAAATATCCCTTCGCGCGGCTTTCCGGCCCGGCAAACGTGCTGATCATGCCCGGCCTGCAATCGGCCAATATCTCCGCCAAGCTGCTGCGCGAACTGGGCGGCGACGCCGTGATCGGCCCGATGCTGGTCGGCATGGAAAAGCCGGTTCAGATCGCCCCGATGACGAGCACGGCCAGTGAACTGGTCACGCTCGCCGTGCTCGCCGCCGGGGGCATTGTCGGGTAGCGACGCGCGTCAACCCTGTCCTGCGTCGATCTCGATGCCGAGATCGGCCCATTGGGTGCGCGTCCGGCACACCATCCCGGTCTTGCCCGGGACGATCTCGTCCCGACGTACGCAGAAGCGCGCCTGGCGGGCCTTGCGAGGAGTCTCGCGCGCGGTCATCGCGTGATAGAGCGTGTGCGAGGGAAGGTCGAACCGGTCGGCGGCGGCGACAACTTTGCGCCAGTCCTCGCGGTCGATCGTCGCGGTGTCGGTGGCGGTGAACGAGGCCGCGGCCAGCGCGGCGATCAATACGATACTCATGACAGTTACTCCCGATCTTCGGTGGCGGGCAGTGCCACCGAAGATCGAGGTGCATTATCTATGCCATACACCTAAGTGATTGTTGTAACAGTAAGATGACACGCGAGCGCATATGGCGATTGGCAAATCATGCCAAATCGTCGCAATTTTCGCCGAACGTCAGGCGTCGATCGACGTCCCCAGCGCGCCATAGACCAGCCCGCCATCGACCGCGATCGTCTCGCCAACGACATAGTCGCCCGCGCGGCTGGCGAGGTAGATCGCGGTGCCGGCCATGTCCTCGTCGACGCCGATCCGCTTCGACGGAATGCCCTTGGCGATCGTGTCGCCATGGTCGCGCGCGGCTTTGTTCATCTCGCTCGCAAAGGCACCGGGCGCGATCGAGGTGACGTTGATATGATCGCGCACGAGCCGCGCCGCCATCCGCTTGGTCAGGTAGATCAGCGCCGATTTGGACGCGTGGTAGCTATAGGTTTCCCACGGGTTCAGCCGCAGTCCGTCGATCGAGGTGATGTTGATCACCTTGGCCGGTCGGCCGGCGCTCGCTGCTGCTTTCAGTGGCCCGTGCAGCGCCTGTGTCAGGAAGAAGGGGGACTTCACGTTGAGGTCCATCACCTTGTCCCACCCTTTTTCGGGGAATGTCTCGAAGCTCTCTCCCCAGGCGGCGCCGGCATTGTTGACCAGGATGTCGAGCTTGTCGGTATGCTCAGCGAGCTGTTCGGCCAGTGCCTTGCACCCGGCGACCGTCGACACGTCCTGCGGCAGCGCGATGCAGTTCGGCCCCAACGCCTCGGCGGTCGCGAAACAGGCCTCGGCCTTGCGCGACGAGATATAGACCGTCGCGCCCTGCGCGATGAACCCCGCCGCGATCATCTTGCCGATTCCGCGCGAGCCGCCGGTGACGAGCGCGATCCGACCGTCGAGCCGGAACAGGTTGGTGGTATCCATCGGGTTATGCTCCTGTGACTTGCTGCATCGCGCGGCTCAACCGCCGCGCTTGATCGTTTCGCGGGCGATGATCAGCTGCTGGATCTGGCTGGTGCCTTCGTAGATCCGGAACAGCCGGACGTCGCGATAGAGCCGCTCGATGCCATAATCGGCGATGTAGCCGGCACCGCCATAAATCTGGACCGCGCGGTCGGCGACGCGACCGACCATTTCGCTCGCGTAATATTTCGATGCAGCCGATTCCATCACGACGTCCTTGCCAGCATCCTTGGCGGCGGCCGTCTCCAGCACCAGCGCGCGCGCGGCCAGAGCCTCGGTCTTCGAATCGGCGATCATCGCCTGAATCAGCTGGTGCTCGGCAATTGCCTTGCCGAACTGCTTGCGCTCGCTTGCATAGGCCACGCAGTCGGCAATGAGCCGTTCGGCGACGCCGACACAAACCGCCGAGATGTGCAGCCGCCCGCGGTCGAGCACGCGCATCGCGATCTTGAAGCCTTCTCCCTCGGCACCGAGCCGGTTGGCGGCGGGCACGGCGACATCGTCGAAATTGACGTCGGCGACCTTCGCGCCCTTCTGCCCCATCTTCTTTTCCGGGTGGCCGATCGACACGCCCGGCATGTCGCGTGGCACCAGGAAGGCGGATACGCCGCGCGCGCCCGCTTCGTCGCCGGTACGGGCCATCACCGTGAACAGATCGGCCTTGTCGGCATTGGTGATGTAGCGTTTGGTCCCCGAAAGCCGGTAGACGTCGCCGTCCCTCACCGCCCGCGTCTTCACCGCACCCGAATCGCTGCCGACATCGGGTTCGGTCAATGCAAAGCTGGTGACGATCTCGCCGCTGGCGATGCGCGGCAGCCACTGCGCCTTTTGTTCGGCGCTGCCGGCCATCACAAGGCCCTGGCTGCCGATGCCGACATTGGTGCCGAA
>PKED01000116.1 GCA_002863155.1 Sphingomonadaceae bacterium
ACCAGGTTTTTGCTCGTCGGAGTTTTGCGCGCTGGAAGACGCCTCGATAGACGATGGGTTTTCCTCATCCAGCTGGCAAATCGTGCAGTTCTGGCTATCTGGATGATTAGTTTCGACATAGCGAACGCGGCGGCTTCCCGATTGCCGGTTTGCGCTCACGCCGAAACGGGGTCGATCAGGGGTCTTCATATTCAATCCCTCACGTAGCGAAATGGATGCTTGGTAACGTCGCCTGGAGGCTGCGAACGGTGATGGATTCCCCGGGCCTCAAGGGGGCTGGCATGACGTGCTCAACCCTCAGGACTGTGCTCAACCTGTTCGCAATAGCGACGGAAATTATCCGTCAGGTCGGGTGGGCATACGCCGCACTGGCGATTCCCCGGCACGGCGTGATCGATGAACGCGGGATAGGGCAAGTTCAGTTCCGCCATGATGTCGCGGAAGCGCTCCAACGTTATCGCTTCACCGAGTCGGGGATTGCGCTGCTTTTCCTGGGCGATGGTCGAGACTCGTCGACCGCTGTAGTCGTGGCTGGGATAGACCAGGGTGTCGTCTGGCAGCGTGAACAGCTTGTTTCTAACGCTGTGAAACAGGTCGTCGGCGCTGCCGTTCTGAAAGTCAGTCCTACCGCAGCCGTCGATGAGCAATGCATCACCGCTGAACAGGCGATCAGCGAGGAGATAGGCAAAGTGCCCGTCTGTGTGCCCGGGGGTATGCAAGGGTGTGAACTGCAGGCTGCCGACGATGAAAGGGACACCTTCTTCGATGCCCACATCCGTGCAGGGCAACTTGTCGATAGCCGGCCCCGCGATACGGCAGCCGGTCTGCTTCTTCAGCTCCAGCGCGGCGGTGATGTGGTCGGCATGTATGTGGGTATCCAAGGTGAACGCCAGCTGCAGGTCCAGCCTGGCCAGCTCGGCCAGGTCGCGGTCCGTTGCGGAAATGACCGGGTCGATGAGCACGGCCTGGCCGGTGTCCTCGCACCCGAGTACGTAGGTATAAGTGGACGACACGGGCTCGAACAGCTGGCGAAATATCATGATGGTCTCGGCTAGTGGTGAGTGTTCAGCGGTGCCTGTTCCAGCGCACTGAGCAGTGCATACTTTTCCTGATCGATCTCGCCCCGCGTGCGGATACCCAGCCGGCGCAAGATCGCCAGCGGCGGGCACCAGCCCTGCAAGCCGTGTTGCAGAAGAAACGGCAGCACGACGCCAGGCAGCAGAAACCACTTTCGGTTTGCTGTCAGGCCAAGTAGCAAGCCAGACAGCGCGAGCGAGGAGGCATTGACCTCAAGCACGCGCTCCACGTCCCACTCGCGATCCAGGGCGTCGATACGCTGAAGGATTGCGCTTCGTCCCATCCCGCTGAATCGACGAATGTTCCCGTCCGTTTGCCGATCGATTTCCTGATTCACAGGTTGGGACGTTGAGCGGCGAACCCGGTCCGCCTGGCCATAATTGGTACTGTTTTGCTGTATCGATGACATGTTGATCTCCTGGTTCGCGCCGACGGGGTGGGCGCGGCGAGGTGAAAAGTCACAGCGATGCCGCATATTTTTAGGACGTGTGCGGGACGTCGAGTTCCGACCGGGCGTCCGCTGTCGCGTCTATACGATCTATTGAAATATATATTGATAAATCGTATTGTCAAATCCACCTGACCCACCTGAACAAAATGGCCCACATGGCAGATCTCGATATCGAAACGCTTCGTCGCAGTGCTGCGGACGCCTGCGGCTTGCTGAAAGTGCTCGGCAACCCTGACCGCCTGTTGTTGCTCTGCCAGCTGACCCAGGGTGAGCACTGCGTGGGTGACCTCGCCAATGCGACGGGCGTTGTGCAGCCGACCCTGTCGCAGCAGCTCACGGTGCTGCGCCACAACGGCTTGGTCAGCACCCGACGCGAGGGCAAGCAAGTGCATTACAGCATCGCCAGCCAACAAGCGATGGAGGTCATGCAGGTGCTCTACCGGCTTTACTGTCAGCATCCCAAACGCGAGGAACCCTCGACATGACGATTGACTGGGTACATTTCACACCGTGGTCCTCGCTCGCCGGGGGCGCGCTGATCGGTCTTGCTGCGACCTTGTTTATTCTGTTGAGCGGAAGAATCGCGGGCATCAGCGGCGTGATCGGCGGCTTGATGCGGCCAGGCAAAGGCGATGTGCTCTGGCGTGTTGCCTTCATTGCCGGGCTGGTGATCGCGCCGGTGCTGTTTCAGGCCGCGTTCGAGCAACGAGACATCGACGTAGAGGCGAGCACCTTGACCCTGATCGCGGCTGGTGTGTTGGTCGGGATCGGCACGCGGTATGGCTCCGGTTGTACGAGCGGGCATGGCGTCTGCGGGTTGTCGCGACGGTCGCCGCGCTCGCTGGTCGCGACGGCCGCCTTCATGGCCAGCGGCTTTCTAACCGTATTTGTCATCCGCCACCTGCTGGGCTGAGGAGTTGCCATGAAATTACTGAGCGCCTTTATAGCGGGGCTGGTTTTCGGCCTCGGCCTGATCCTGTCTGGGATGGCCGATCCGTCCAAAGTGATCGCCTTTCTCGATCTGGCCGGGCCGTGGGACCCCTCGCTCGCGTTCGTTATGGGCGGTGCGATTGCGGTCGCCAGTGTCGGGTTCTATTTCGCCTCCAAACGGTCCCGGGCGGTGCTGGGAGATATCATGCGAATGCCCACCGCCACCCGGATCGATCGCCCTCTTGTACTGGGCAGCCTGGTATTCGGAGCGGGATGGGGGCTGGCTGGCTATTGTCCGGGTCCGGCGGTCGCGACGCTTTTGAGTGGTCGGAGCGAACCGCTGATCTTTGTCCTCGCCATGTTGGCAGGTATGGCGCTCTACGAGTTGCAGACACGCTTTTCAGGGAAGCCGCAGTGAAACGTTGCGGTCGCTGTAAATCGAAAGGTGATCCAAGGCTTCCGGAGCGCAACGATGGTTGAGATCGGGCTCGGGCTATTGGTCGGCCTCGTCCTGGCGCTGACGGGTGCTGGCGGCGGCATCCTCACCGTGCCGTTGCTGATCTTCGTGGTCGGGCTCGAGCTGCATCAGGCCGCGCCCATCGGGTTGATGGCGGTCGGGCTTGCCGCATGGGTTGGGGCGGTGATTGGGCTGAGGGACGGCATTGTCCGTTACAAGGCGGCGGCGCTGATGGCCTGCTGCGGTGTGTTGCTCGCGCCCGTCGGCGTCTGGGTGGCCGGGCGGGTAGCGCACGATGTGCTCGCCGTGGTGTTTGCGCTGGTGATGTTCTGGGTTGCCTTCAGGGCATTCAGGCGCCCGCCGAGCGATGACACGACCCCGAGGGCCGTGCCCTGTCGGTTGAATCCCGACACGGGCCGTTTCCACTGGACGTCCCGCTGCGCGGCCACTGTCGCCGCGTCCGGCACCTTGGCCGGTTTCCTCTCCGGCTTGCTGGGGGTCGGCGGCGGGTTCGTGCTGGTGCCGGCGCTCAGTCGCTTCAGTGATCTGCCGATGCATTCGATTGCCGCCACGTCGTTGGCGGTCATCGGCCTGGTGTCGGTCAGCGGCGTGTTGTCCGCCGCGCTGACGGGTAGCATTCAGTGGGCAGTGGCGCTGCCGTTCTCGGCCGGTGCGGTGCTGGGGATGTTCGCCGGCCGCATGGTTTCATCTCGCCTGGACGGGCGCCTGCTGCAGCGAGGCTTCGGGTTGGTCGCGGCTGTTGCCGCGTCGGCCTTGCTGCTTCAAGTCGCCTTCTGATCGCACACCCGCAGGTGGCAAACCAGACACCTGCGCGCGACCGGATAAGACGTTAGCCTTCCTGAACCGGCAGGTTTGCCGCCTTCCAGGCCATCCAGGAACCGGGGACATTGGCCACATCACAAAAGCCGGCCTTCTTGAGGATGCTGGCGGCGATGGAGGCGCGATAGCCGGAGCCGCAGTAGGTGGCGGTGGTCTTGTCCGGATCCAGCTCGTTGAGCCGGTCAGCAAGGTGCGCGACGAAGATGTGCCTAGCGCCAGGCACCCGGCCCGCCGCGACCTCTTGAGGGCTGCGTACATCCAGCACCTGCACATCGGGCGCTTCACGACGTGCATTCAGTTCATGAACCGTCCATTCCTGAAGCCTGTTCAGCGGTAGCGCCGCGTTCTGCCAGTCCGTCATGCCGTTGCGTAGATAGCCGCGAATATCGTCAAGGCCTATCCGGTAGAGCTGGGTGACAGCCTGGTGAACATCGTCGGCCGATTCGCCCACCAGCAGGATCGGGCGAGCGTCGTCGAGCATCCAGCCAGCCCAGTTCACGAACTCGTTGCGCAGGGCAATGTTGATCGCCCCGGGCACGTGCCCGCCGCCAAACGCGAGGATCGAGCGGACGTCCACGACCTGCATGCCGCGCGCCGCCAGTGTCTCGAACTCGGACGGCGCGAGTGGCGGTGGTAGGGAAGCGCCCTCCATCTGTACGGCCGAACGCACGTTCAGCTGTTTCAGGCGCGCGTAGTGACGGGGTGGTTCCGGCATGTCCGCCAGTAGCCAATCGATAAACTCGTCCTCGCTCCGCTGCTCGCGCAACGCGGGGTTGAAGAGACGCTCGCTGCCGAGCGTGGAGTGGCGTCGGTCGCCGATGGATTTGCCGCAGGCCGAGCCGGCGCCGTGGCAGGGGTAGATTTCGATCCGGTCGCCAAGGGGCAGGTAGTGATCGAAAAGTGTGTGGTACAGCGCGCCGGCGAGTTTTCGTTCACTGCCTTCGCCCAGCAGGTCGGGGCGCCCGACGTCCAGGTTGAACAGGGTGTCGCCGGTAAACAGCGCGATCGGCTGGTCGCCCTGCTGGGCGTCGAACAGCTGCAGGGAGATGTGTTCTGGCGTATGCCCGGGCGTGTGCATGACTTGCAACGTGGCCTGCCCGAGCTCTATGGTCTCGCCACCGCTGACCTGGCGAAGCTCGAACTCGTAGTTATCCGCGCGACCGCCGATGATCTGTGCCCCGGTGCGCTTCGCCAGCGCCTGGGCGCCGGACACGAAGTCGGCATGGATATGTGTTTCGATGGCGTAGGCGATTCGCA
This sequence comes from Sphingomonadaceae bacterium, assembly GCA_002863155.1. Classification (GTDB taxonomy): domain Bacteria; phylum Pseudomonadota; class Alphaproteobacteria; order Sphingomonadales; family Sphingomonadaceae; genus Sphingomonas. The sequence goes on from PKED01000116.1 coordinate 5,013, forward strand.
GGCCTCGCGCCTTGGCCATTTGCAGGTAGATATCGATGTCGCGGCGGGGGTCGATGACCGCGGCTACCGCGGCCTTGCTGTCGCCGATCAGATAGGAAATCTGCGCCAGGCCGTCTGTATAAAAAGGTTCGAAAACAAGCATTGCCACCTCCGACGATGGTTAACGGATTGCTCAGTCAACTATTCGGACGGTGTGCGTGGCTGGACGTTCAGGCTATCGAGATGCCGTCATCAGGGAGCGGGAGCCTGCAGGCTGACCACCAGCTCGACGACGAGACCATCCGCCTGCGGTACGAAACGCAGATCGCAGGCACAGCGCTCGGCGATCGCCTTGACAATGGACAGGCCCAGACCACTGCCTTCACCTTCGCCGCTGCGCCAGAAGCGCTCCGTCAGACGCTCGAGCATTTCCGGCGGGATGGCCGAGCCGTGATCCTGCACGCTGAAGCGAACCCGGCTTTCATCCAGCTGGGAGATCGTCAAGCGGATGGTCGTGCCGTCCTGGGTATGGCGGCGGGCATTGTCGAGCAGGTTGCGCAATGCCGCGACCGCCAGGGTGGGCGGCATCGCCAGTGGGCGAAGGGAGACCTCTTGCGCCCCGCACAGCTCGATGTGCGGCCCAGGCTGCTGGCTGGCGTCAGCGATCGCCAGTTGCGCGACTTCGAGCGCCGTGCAACTGAGCCCGTCATCAAAGGACACGCGGCCTTCCACTCGCGCCAGCATGAGCAGCTGTTCGAGGATCCGGTGCAGACGATCCGTGCCGACCTCGGCCTGGGCCAATGCCCGTTTCGCGGTATCGCCCTCGGTCATGGCCGCCACCTGCAGGTGGGTCTTGATGGCGGTCAGCGGGCTGCGCAGTTCATGGGCGGCGTCATCGGTCAGCCGGCGTTCGCGTTCGAGCATGTGCGCGATCCGCGCGAACAGCTGGTTCTGGGTTTCGACCAGGGGCGTCAGCTCTCGCGGCAGTCGCTCGATGTGCAACGGCTCCACCGAGTCGGCGCTGCGTTGCGCCAGGGCCGTGCGGATTCGTCTGAGCGGCGCTAGGCCGTTGCCGATTCCGATCCACAACACGATCAGGCTGCCCAGCAACGCGACGAAAACCGGCAGTGCTGCGGCCAGGAGCACCGAGCGCTGGAGTGCGGTGCGCTCGTCAAGGCGATCGGCCGTGGTGATGCGCATGCCGTTCTGGATGAAGGTGAAGCTACGCCAGGCGGTATCGCCGATCATCTGGTCGTGGAAGCCGGTGCGCTGAGCGTCGAGTGCACTGTCAGGCGCCGCATGGCTGCGCGCCAGGATTTCACCCCGCAAGGAGCTGATCTGGCAGGCCAGGCCGTTTTCGATGCCCAGCTGTTCCGCACTCAGCCGGGTGATCCCGCCTTCGCCCAGTTGCGGCTGCGGCAATTGCACGAGCAAGCCCGCAACCATCCGCGCCGACGCAGCAAGGCGCTGATCGAGGGACTGCATCAACTGATTGCGAACGTCGAAGAGCATCCAGGTCGCGGCCAGCGCCCAGAGCAGCACGAAGGCCGAGCCAAGGGTAAGGGTCAGGCGCAGGCGCAAGCTCATGGGTCGGGTGCCTCGGTGGGAGCCGACGCATGGCCGGCAGGGCCGAGGCGATAACCTATCCCCCTGACGGTTTCGACGATGCCGTTACCCAGCTTGCGCCTGAGATGGTGGATATGGACATTCAGGGCGTTGCTTTCGACGTCATCGCCCAGCCCGTACA
>PKED01000141.1 GCA_002863155.1 Sphingomonadaceae bacterium
GCCTGTGTCGCGCACGCTGCGCCGATGACAAAATGTGTGTCAACGCCCGCGCGCGGCGAGCGCAGTCTCGTTTCTGCACGATCGACTTCGGCCATTCTCGTTTCGGCACCTACGACCAGATCACAACCTCTCCGATTCAGGGGTCCGTAAGCGCATTGCGCCGAGCGCCGGCTGGGAAGGACCCGCGACCGGGGGGGGCGCCAGGTCGCTGTGGATGAGCTGGCGCGGTGTTGGCAGGGGTTGCCAACCGCGTCATTCTAGCGTAATTCGAGACTGTCCACCGGGCGCGGCGATTCGTGACGGCAAGGGCATTGAAGGGAACAAGCTATGTTGGATTATGAGATAGTCACGGTGCCGCGTTATGACGGTACTGGGCGGTCAACCAAGGCCGTCGAAGTATTCGACTGCATGACCGGCGAAACCTTGAGCGTCACTCGGTCTCGCCCGTTCGAAGCCAAGGCCAAGTGGATCGAACGCGCCTTTGAGAGAACAACGGCGCGTGCAGCGGGGGGCATGTGATGCGGCACCGCTCCCAAGCCATTGAAGCCGTCCTGTTGGCCGCCATCATCATGACGCTGATCGCAATGGCGCGGTACGTCGCCATGATAGCGGGAGCTGCAGCATGAGTTTTGCCGCAGCCAAGGCCGTGCAGGCCGAGCTAGAGCGCGCTCGCGACGATGCGAGCCGCGCCCTCAACGCCATCGCTGGCGTCGGCACTGGCGCCATGGGGCTTACCCCCGACGGCATCAAGGCCTCGCCCGACTATCGCGCAGCCCGGCGCGCCTATGACCAGCGCCACGCCGACCTAGCCGCGTTCAACGCGCGCTTCGTCAAGCAATACGCAACCGAACTAGCCGCCGAGCGCGCAGCGCGCCGGCAAGCCGCATCGAAGGGAAACCACCATGACCACGCCTAAGACCTATCCCGCCGCCAGCCTCGAGACCGCCGCTTGCCTATGGGAAGCGGTGCTTGAACTCGAACAGGACGGCGAAGACCTTCACCCCTCTCCCTTGGCGCAGGCAATCCAAGATTGCCGTGGCGAGCTCGGCACTAGCGGCTTGCGTCTGACTGTGCTCGGATGGGTCGATCTGGTCGACACAGCATGGCGGATTGCCGATACCAGCAACGGCGCCAATCCGCGCGGCGGTGACTATGACGGCGCATTCGACTGGGACTTCGTGCCGGGGTGGATTCGCGCCAACGTCGACTGGTCTGATCCCTGTCATCCCCGTGTCGCGGTCATCCGCGCGCGTGAAGGGAGCTGAGCCATGGCCAAGTTCACCTTTATATTCACCCGCCGCGTTGTGACGTTCGAAACAGTCACCCGTGAGATTTCGGCCCGATCAGGAGACGAGGCCGTCAGGAAGGCCGACGCCATGGCGGCTGCGTTCAATTTCGATTGCCCCGCCGATGCCGAGGAATCCGCCGATTTGGAACTCGGCGATTGGACAGCAGAGCTTGGTGACGATGGCGATAGCAAGTTCGGCTTGCCCGAATGCGGTTTCATTATCGCCGGGCCCGCCAAAGCTTGAGCCGAAACCGTGCCGGGCGCCACCGCGCCCGGTCGGTCGCGCCGGAATCGCCGCCCGGCGCCTGATGATGGCAGGCCTTGAAGGGAATTCTGATCATGATGCACGAAACCGTTACAGCCGCGCCCGCTGGCGCGCGCTTCAGCGTCCCGGCCAAACCGCTGGCCGATGCACTCGACTATCTAGCGCGCTTCGTGGCGGCGAAAACGGGCGCCAGTCGCCGCTATGCGACCGTGCCCGCGCTGGCCGCCGCGATCATCCAGGTCGACGCATCGGGTGGCATCGTCATCTCGGCAGCCGATTTCGATATCGAAGCCGCTGTCACGCTGCGCGCCGATCATGTCGACGCGCCGGGGGTGGTCATCGTCAGCGCCGAAACCGCGCGCGATCTGGCCAAGGCTGCTCCGCGCGATGCCTCTATCTCGATCAGCTTGATCGCCGACGATCACGCGCAAATCAGCCATGGCAAGACGGTGCAGCGCATTCAGGCACTGCCCGAGCGCGACCTTCTCTCGCTGCGTCCAGCCGTTGGCGCGCCGATCGAGCATGACGCTGCCACGCTGGCGATGCAGCTCAATCGGCTCGCCCCGTTCGTCGTCGAAAAGGAATATCGATCGGGCGCGCTGCTGATCCGCCGCACCGGCGATGCCCTCGAAATGGTGTCGGGCGACGGCAATAACCTTTCGATCACGGTTCAGGATGCACCGGGCGGCGCGCCGTGGACTGTGTCGATTGCCGAACGCGGCTTCAACGCCTTGGCGCGCGCGTTGAAGGCCTGGCCTGGCGGCACGCTGCAGATGATGCGCAGCGGCCACATGCTCACGATTATCGGCGACCGGTTCGGCCTTACGTTGCGCTGCGATGATGATGCGGGCTGGGGCGACTGGCGCGAGCAATCGGCGGCTGTGCTGGGCGCCGAGCTGCAGCGCACCTTTACGCCCGATGATGAACCCCGGCTGTATCCGGAAGCGATCAAGCGCTTTGCGAAGGGCGTGAAAGGATTCGACGTCGAGATCGGCGCCCGGGCGGCCCTGCTCAGCCTGCCAGGCGACGCGTCATGGCACGGCGTGACGATGCTGGCGCCCGAAGGCGCGGTGCCAAAGAACTATGACTATGGCCACGGCTCGCAGGCACCGGCGCGGGCCTATCTGGCCGATTTGATGGCGCGCCACGGTATCGAGCCCGCGCCGGGCGAACAGCATCTCGTGGTCAGGAACGGCCGGGCGATCGGCATGACGTGCGGCACCTATCACGCGGTGCGCAGTGCGCGCATGCAATCGGTGCTCGACTGGGAAACGCTGACTGAGCGCGACGTCGAGATCGTCGAGCACGAGGCGGGTTGGCAGCCGGGCGCCTTCTCGGTCGTCATGCCGCGCGTGCGCGACTCGGTCGTCGCTGACATCTCGGTCGAGTTCGACGACGAATGCCTGCCGCTGGCGCGCAACGCGGCGGGCAACGTCTATATGACGCCGGAACAAGTCGCGAAGTGGTGCGGCCCGGTCGATCCTTCGACGCATGTCGCCATCCCCCCCGCGCCGATGCGTCGGGCCTGGTCGAAAAAGGCGGCGCCGGTTGGCGCGCCAAAGGCGGTCACCGGGCGCGCCGCGCTGATGATGACGGCACAAGCGATGCGCGACTATGCCGAGGCGTGCCAGCGCGCCGCTGATCTGGCCAATGGCGGAGCTGTTGCCGCCGAGACGGTATCAGCGGCGGCCCTTCGCGCGCCGGAACCCGATTTAAGCCCCGTGGAGCCTGTTGCAGCGCCGGACGGCGCGGAAGTACCGGAAGCCGTCGAATCCCCTTCCCTGCCCGCCGCTGCCCCCGCTCCCGTGCCTGTTGGCGACGAACTCACCGAACTGCGCACGATGGTGCTGGCGATGTCGGCCCGGATCGACGCGCTAGAGTGTGGCGCGCAGGTCGATCCTGTTGCCGTGCCGGAGCCTGTTGCAGCGCCCGTTATGCCGGAACGCGACCGGGCGATGCGGCTCAAGCTGGTCCGGACCTATCTGGCATTGCGTCAGGTGCGGGCGCGGATTGCGCGCGCCGATGTGCAGGCCCGTACCGGCCAGGCGCAATATGACGCGCTGAAGGAACGGCTGGCGTCGACCGAGGCGGCGCTTACTGTTGCCGAAGCGCGGGTCGAGCAGGGCCGCGCCGATGCGCGCCGCTTCGCCGCTACCGAGCAATCGCTGATCGACGCCCGGGCGCGGGGCAATCGCTTGCTCCGGGTCGCAATGGGGCAGCGCACCGCGCTTGCCCGCGCCCGGGTCGATCTGCGCGGCGCCCGTGCCGAAAGCGGGGCACTGCGGCGCCAGCTCGCCCAGGCGCTGCAGCCCGCGCCAGCTCCGGCCGCGCCGGTCGGCGCAATGGCCGATGCGTTCGCCCGCGCCGGTCGCTAACCTAGTCTCGAATCGAAAGGATCACTGCCATGATCGAACTGCCAAAAGGCTTGGCCGAGGGCTCGCCTCTTTACCAAAACACCTATGAATGCCCCTGCGGCAATGCGTGGGAAGATCAATGGGACTGCGGCTGCGACGACGATTGTGCGGCCTGCGGGTCCACGATCAGCCCGACGCGCTCGGAGCTGAAGGTCCTGGGCGCCGAGATGATTGCCAGTTTTATGCAGGAATTTCCGGTCGGTTCTCGGATCGTCGTTACTCACCCGACAATGGGCCGAACCTATGGCACGTGCATGGGCGTGCAGCACACCGCCTTTGAGGAACAGCCGGTGCTCGACGTCCAGGCGGATGGCTACGTCTACCGTTGGAAGGCGCCGGCCGGAATAGTCGAGATCGCGCGCTGCCAGCGTGACATGGATATCGGCGACCTTCTCAATCTCGACATGCTGAAGGCGGCGATCGAAGTCCCGTTTCTCGGCTCGCTATGGACCGAGGGCGATAGCGGCATGATGACGCCCCACGTATGCAAGGCCTCGTTCGGGGACGGCATGTATCTGCTCACGATCAGCACGATACATCAGCGCCCGAATTATTGGGTCGTACGGGTCGATAGCTCGTGGCGCGAGGCGCGGTACGGATACCACTGGTTTCGGGAATCCTCGGTCGGCGACCATATCGACGACGTGCTCACCGCGATCGAAGAAGAGTGCGGTCGCGCCGGCGAATGCCTGGAAGATCCCTGCGACAATTGTGACGACACGACATGCAAGTGCAGCGACGATTACAGCGCGGATGAGGCGTTTCCAGAGCTTGATGACCGCGACGGATGCTCTTGGGGCCATATCCGCTGGAACTGGCTGATGCGCGCGATCGGGATGCCGGACCTCGGCCAGGCAGTGCAGCCATGAACGAGCAGCTCGACTTCGTCCGGGCAGACCGGGCGTGCGATGCCATTGCCACCGATCCCATGATCGAGGCGGCGGTCCGCGACGGCGCTATCGTCGTGTTCAACCTTTCCGGCGGCAAGGATTGCGGTGCCGCCTCAGCGCTCACGATCGCTTGGCTTGATGCCGTCGGTCATCCAGCTGAACTGCGCTGGGCCATCCATGCCGATTTGGGCCGGGCGGAATGGGAATCCACGCCTGCTCAGGTCGAGGCACAGGCGCATGCGCTCGGCCTGCGACTGATGGTCGTGCGGGCCCAGTCAGGCGATCTGGTCGACCGGTTCGAAAATCGCTGGTCGTTGGGCTTGCAAGCCTATCGCGATCTGCGGCTCTACAATCTGCGCGGGCCGTGGTCCTCGCCTAATCTGAAGTTCTGCCAGTCGGAGAAGAAGATTCAGGTCATGGGGCCGCATCTTGCGCGCCAGTTCGCCGGGCGCACCATCATCAACGTTGTCGGGATACGGCGCGAAGAAAGCACCGGGCGCGCGAAGACGCCGATCGCGAAGCTGGACACGCGCTTTGCCAAGCCGGGCAACCGGGCGGGCACCACGATGATGCTTTGGCACCCGATCGTCGATGTGCTGGTCGATGACGTTTTCGACATCAACCTGCGCTACGGCGTCCCGCTCGCCGAAAGCTATGCGCGCGGATCGACGCGGCATAGCTGCGCGCTTTGCGTCATGGGCTCGCTGAATGATCTGTCCGTCGGGGCCGAGGGGCATCCGTGGCTCTACCGGCACTATGTCGAGATGGAAGCCACGAGCAGCTTCTCGTTTCAGCAGGGGCGCTGGTTGGCTGATATTCGGCCCGAATTGCTCAGCCCTTCACTGCTTGCCGACATTGGCTGGGCGAAAGTGCGTGCCGCTGAGCGCCGGGCATTGGAACAGGCATTGCCCGCGCGGCACCGGTTCGTCGATGGTTGGCCCCTGCACGTCCCGACGCTGGAAGAGGCCGAACAGATTGTCTCGGCGCGACGCGCGATCCTGGCGCATCACGGGCATGCCGACGATTACGGTACGCCGGCGCGCGTCGTGGCGCGGTTCGAGCAGCTCATAGCGATGAAGCTAGCCGCCTGATATCATCGGACCCGACTCGCGCGCCGGACCGGTCGACCGGCGCGCTTCCCTACAGGCCATCGAAAGGAACGCATCATGCACAACATCGTCACATCACCATCGCCGGAACGCGGCGCCGATCTGTCGCGCCTCGTCGCGCGGCTCAGGGAGCAGGACATGGCGGGTTTCCGCATCACAGACGACGACTTCGACTTCATGGAAGAGATCGCGCGGGTCAGCAGCCACCGCGCCGGCGCGACGCGCTGGACCGAACTTGCCGTCTATCATCGGCCGGGCGAGAACAGGCCCTTCGTCGCTGTATCCGAGGGCGTGTCAATCGTGCCGGGCGAGAAGCTCCGGCGCCAGCATGCTGCCATGGGCACTCTGGACCGGGCGATGAACTGGTTCGAAGGTTCTGAGTTACGCGACCAGCTGGCCGATGCAGTTGATCGCTGGGTCGAACAGCACAAGGCTCGCCAGGATCGCACTCTGGACCGGTTGCAGCTCGGGCTGGCGAAGATCAAGGCGGCGCGGGACAAAGATGTGCTTCCGATGCTGCCGCCGGGCCCTGGGGCCGGGATCGGGGACCCAGGACCCGGCCGAAGGCTCCAAATGTCTGGTTCATCCCGAGGACACGCCCACTCACTTCCGGTGCAGTCAAGGCTGATAGCATCGTGGCAGTTGCAGGTGAAAGGAAGGAGCCTCCTGCGATCAAGGCACCCTGTGCATATGGAGACCATGGTTGCTGGAACACAGCAACCACAAAATATGCTATGCATCTGAAGAGGTGCGCTCCAATTCCTGAC
>PKED01000078.1 GCA_002863155.1 Sphingomonadaceae bacterium
AGTCGTCGTCCTGAACAGCTGGACCGCGCAGTGATGTCGATCTGGGGCGGTATCCGCGCAGCTTTTGCCGGGCTGCTTGCCCTGGCGATGGTCGTTCCGACCGCGCCTGCGGAATCGCAGACCATCGTCAATCGCCCCACGACACTTCGCCTCGCCGGGCTCCGGCTTGGTCTGAACGCGCCCACCACCGTCCCTGCCGACTGGCGCATGCCCGCGACGGTTACCACCAGCGCGGGCCTCACCGGCTCCCAGGCAACGCTCGCCGCCGCGCAGACCGCCGCCAGCTCGAAGTCCCGCCCGTCCTTCACCGTCGCCAGCGGCGCCACCGACTATGTCGAGTGGACGGTGAGCGAGGCAGGCACCGTCATCCTGTCGTGGATCGGCCAGTCGGCCGGCACCGCCAGCGTCGCGAAGAACGGCGCCGATCAGGGCTTTGCCGTCGTGGCACCTTCGGGCTCCGACATCGACGGGGTGAGCGGCACCGGCGGGCGGCGGCAGTTCATGCGGATGACCGTTGCGGCAGGCGACACGATCCGGCTCACGATCGCGGCGGGCGCGGCGAACCGCACCGTCTTTCCGCTGCTCCACAAGCTGCCCGCCACCGGGCCGTGGGACGCGCATGTCGTGTTCGGCGCGAGCCGCGAAGCCTATGCGTTCGGCTCCAAGCTGATGGAAGACGCGATCATCGCCGATGACGCGACCCGCGATCCGATCGTGTTCAACTATGCCGTGGCGGGACAAGTCGTGTCGATCGTCGCGACCAATGCCGCCACCGCCGCGCCGATCTATGCGGGCACGGCACGCTATGCGTTGCTCGGGTCGATCATCGGCAACAACGTCAGCGCCAATCGCCCCTATACCAGCGGGCAGAAAGCCGCGCTCGACGCCTCGATCGCCAGCATCGCGTCGTCGCTGTCGGGATACACGCTCGGTTTCGCGAATACGTCGTACCGCGCCTATACCGGCGCCCCTGCCGTGTCGCCGACCGCGCAGGAGAATGGATCGCTCCCCTATAATGACGCGGTGATCGGTCCGGCCATCGCCGCCTATGCGCCCGACTGCTATGACAGCAGCCTGCAGCGCAGCCGGATCGACGATTATCTGACGGTGCTGTTCAACCGTGGCGCGCTGACCGACGAAGTCCATGGTGCAGAGACGGCAGAGCGCGCGCTGTGGGTGGCGACGTGGTTCAAGTATGTCCGCACCGGCAGCTGGGGCACCAGCCAGATCGAACAGCGCGTGGCGGGCGCGGAAGCCGCCGCCAGCACCAAGGCGACGGCGCTGTCGACCTATAACGAGGCAGTCTATGCGATGGCTGCGATCGCCTCGGCGGCACCGGCCAAGGCCGCGCTCCAGACGCGGCTGGACACCATCTACCCGACGGTGCTGTTCTATGAGGCGGTGCGGCTGATCGACGCAGCGGTCGCGGCGACGTCGCAACCGACCAAGGATGCGGCGCAGGCCGGGCTGAACGCGGCAAGCGCGGCGGGCTATTCGGGCGGGACCGCGCCGAACACGATCGCGGCGCAACAGGCGCGGATCGATGCCATCGTCATTTCCAGCTTCGATCAGATCGTCCAGGTGGGCTTTGGCGCGACGACGGCGGTGACGGGGTGGAACCGCAACGCGCCGGGGACGGCAACCGGCGTGATCGCGACCGATCTCTTGACCGATACCGGCGCGTCGACCGGCATTGGCCTGAACGTCACCGATGCGGGCACCGGCAACAGCGCCAACACCGCGCAGACATCGGCGGTGGCCGAGATACCGAGCACGATCCTGGGCGCGACCTGGACCGAGACGAGCACCGGCATCACGTTCGAGATTACCGGGTTGACGGTGGGGCGGCTCTACACGCTATGGCTGATGCCGAGCCGGACGACGGGCACCGCCTCGCTGACGCGGTTCATCGTCAACGGCGTGACGCAGAGCCCCGAGATATCGCCGGTCAACAATGTGTCCAACTATCTCGTCGTGCCCAACGTCGCGCCCGATGCGGGCGGAAAGATCACCGTGCGGGCGCAGCGCGGAGTGAGCGGCGCATTCGCCTACATGACCGTGCTCCGGCTGTTGCGGCAGCAGTGATGCGGGGGCGGCTTGATCCGTACCGCGTGGCGGGGCTGGGCGGCGGCGCGGTGCTGGCCGCTGCAGCGTGGTGGCTGCTGGTCGCCTGGATCCTCTCGGAACGGCAATAATCGCGAAGCGAGGCGTCATCGCAAACGAAGTCTCGAAACAAAACGCGAAATGCTTTATGGGGCTGGAAACGGCTCCACCATGAGGCTCAAGCCGATGTGTCATCGCGGTTCAGTTTCATCGATGCGCGCCGATCCGCGATGAGTGATCCGACACCCAACAGCATGTTCGACTGGTTTCTAGCCGCGCCGATCGCCGCCGTGGGCGCCGGCCTATGGGCTGCATTCAAATGGCTTTGGGACCGCGTGATGAAGATGCGGGCTTCCCGCGAAGCAAGGATCGAGGCGCGGGAGCACGAGTACGTGAAGAAGTTGGAAGCCCGGATCACCGAGCTTGAGCGGAACGACCATCAACGCGCGAAAGAGAATGTCGCCCTGCGCCTGGCGTTCGAGGTCGTTGCGGCCGAGGTGCGGCGGACCAATCCGCACAGTTCCGAACTCAAACGCGCCGAAGCGATCCTGACCGCTGCATTCGGCATCCCGATGGACACGCCCGCGGACATGATTTCCGCGCTGGCCAAGATGTGAGGGCCCCATGACACGACTGACAACGCATTTCACGCTCGAGGAGCTTTGCGTCTCGTCCACCGCGACCGAGCGCGGCATCGGCAACGCGCCGACACAGATGCATCTGAACAACATGATCCGGCATCTCGCGCCGGGGCTGGAGCGGGTCCGGTCGATTTGCGGCGACCGGTCCATGGTGATCACCAGCGCCTATCGTAATCCCGAAGTGAACCGCCTGGTCGGTGGCACCCCGACGAGCGCGCACCCCATGGGTCTTGCCGCCGATATCCGCGTCGCCGGGCTTTCATCGCTCGAAACGGCTCGGCGCATCGCGGCTGCTATGAAGCGCGGCGAGATCAGGATCGACCAACTCATCCTCGAAAGCGGTCGTCGGGTCGTCCATGTCAGTTTCGACCCGCGCGCCAGGATGCAGATGGGGCATCAGCCCGGCGCAGCGGGCACCCCGATCGACTGGACCTTTTTCAACACCGTTTCGTGATCATCGAACAGGAAGGGAAACCGAGATGCAGACGACCGATATGCCGATCACCGTCAATGCCAGTGCCGCACCGGACCAGCTCGCATCGGCGGTACGCGCCCTGCTCGTCGCGGCCGGCGGGTTCATGGCGGGCAAAGGGTGGATCGATTCCGATGTCGCGACGGCGGCGGTGCCGGTGATCCTGATCGTCGGCCCGCTGATCTGGGCGCAGGTCTCGGCGCGATATTTCCACGCCCAGCGCGTCGTCCTGGCCAATGCGGTGCCCGATGCCGTCGCGACGGTGAAGGAATGATCTACGCCGCCCTCGGCGGTGCCGTGGCGGCGCTGCTGCTCGCCATCGCCGCTTATTTCCACGGCGTCGAGGTCGGCGTCGACTGGCAGCGCAGTGCCGATCTCGCCGCCAACCTGAAGGAAGAGAAAGAACAGCGGCGCCGCCTGGAGGCGGGGCAGCGCGATGATGACGCCGCCGCGCGTGCCGCCGTCGCCCGCGAAACGACCGTAAGGGAGATCACGCGTGAAGTGCCCAAGATCATTGATCGTACCGTTTATCGCAATGTCTGCATCGATGCTGACGGGGTGCGGCTTATCCGGCGTGGCGTCGAGGCCGCAAACGGCGAGCAGCCGCCCGGCCGCCGACCTGCTGGTGACTCCGGGGAAATTCGCGACACCACCGGTAACGACTGATCCAAAGACCGGGCAGCAGGTCCTGACCGGAGGCGACGCGCTGCCATGGGCAATCGATACCCTGAGCCTAGGCGGCGACATCCGCGACCGCCTGATCCGGCTGCAGAACTGGGTCAGGACGGTCTATATCGGCGAGCCTGCCGCGCCTATCGATCCGCAGGAAAAACGCGAGAAAGAAAAGCCCGCCGCGACCCGCCGTAGACTGTTCGGGATCTTCTAGCCGAACAGGGCGGGAAGCGCGGCTAAGACAGTCATCGCCGCGAGAATGATCGCCTCGATCGTCGTCGATTTGGGTCGCTTCACGCGTCGCGGCTCCAGATCGTCACTGGCACGGCGAGATAGTGTTCGCGCGCCGATTGGTCCCATGACGCCAGTCCAGTCCTGATCGCATCATCCATCGCTGCTTCCCGGCTCGCGCGCCAAGGCGTCCTGGCCTCTCCAAAGACGGTGACGCAATATTCGCGGCGGGGCGCTTGCTTCGGCGGTGTCGGCCTGGCGAAGCGACCGTGCCGGTCCCGCCACCGTCCCGCTGAGTCTCGGTGTGAAATCGGCCCGTTCATCGCGACCGGCCCCGGGATGCAAAGAGCCCCAGACACAGAAAAGGGCCCCGGGGCAGCAATGCCCCGAGACCCTTCCCGAGCGCCGGCGTCCTCTCGGACGCTATTGGCCATCGACCGCCCGGCCGGGTGCGCGTGACAAACACCAGGCCGGTTGGGGATGCCATCTTTACCCTCCGCACTCAATAGTCTCGATTTCTAACTCAGCGCGACCAGAACGGCCTCGAACACCCACAGCACCGCCGGCATGACGACTGGCCAGAGTGCGAAGAACAGCAGGGTCAGCACGACGGTGTTGCCGAGCGCGGCTTGAACGATCTTCATGATACTGTCTCCCCGATAAGGCCCAGAAACACCGCGCCCCGAACCGAACGTGTCACGCCAACGGTCAGCTCGTATCTGATCCGTACGATCGAAGTCCGCCCGGCGGCGTGATTGTCGATAATCCGCGCCGCAGTGTCGGCATTCCAGCCCGGACCGATCCGAAGCGGCTTGTCGCCCGGGCCGCGCAGCAGGAGTCCCCGCAGCTTGCCCTCTTTGACCATGATGTCGATCACCGGCAGATCGCTGCGCATTCTCGCCTTGCAGCGGCGCCACAATCTCGACCTGGCCCTGACATATCCGGCCTCGGCATCCTTGGTTACTATGCCCTCATAGCCTTCGCGGAACAGCTCGAGCGCCTTGGCGCGGGTCTGGGCCGCATCCATCAGCCAGAAGTCGAGCATACCGACGAACGGGCTTTGCGCCGCCATGACGTGGCGCCGCAGTTCGCTGAGCCGGTCGACGGTGCCGACCTTGCTGCCCCCGGCGCACCAGTCGTCATAGGGCAGGGCGTCGAACAGCCAGAACACGCCCTGACCCTCGCCGCGACGATGCGCCGCGACAGTGGCGTTGAACCCGTCCTGCTCGACATATTCGCCGTCGAACACCATGCGCGTGCCGAACGCTTCCTCGAGCCGGGCCAGCGCGGGCTGGCAGTGCAACGCGCAGTCCAGCGGCGCGCCATCGCGCCCGGCGATCTGACCGGCAAGATAGAGGGCACGGATCCCGTCGGCCTTGAGTTGCACCACGCGGCGCCCAGCGGTGTGGAGCTCGCCCAGTTCATCGGGTTCGACGTCGACCGGCAGCATGCAAAGCTGGGGAAAGCGCCCGGCGCCGGGCAAGGCAATCCGAGACGGAGATGTCGCGCGCGCCGCGGTGCCATAGCCCGGCATGATCAGGCCGAGCATGGGGTTGATGATCCGCTCAAGCATCGCGCTTCTCCCATGCTGCACGATCGAACCAGCGCAGCGCGGCCAGCATCGGCTGCACCCAGGGCCCGACCTTACCCTCGACCCGCCCGGCCTCGATCGCAAGCGTATTGCGGACGGTACGCTCCGGCATGCCGAAATCGCGCTCGAACGCCAGCGCGCGAGCCCGTTCGGACAGATCATCACCGGGATAGAGCCAGGCGAGCGCTGCGGTGAAGCTCGGCAGGTCTGGCCGTTCGATCCGCAGCGCATCGACTTCGTCCCGCTGAGCGTTACTCTTCGCGAGCCCGACCCGCAGCTTATCCAGGACGCGATCCTGGCTCGCGTTGTGCGCGTCGACCCAGCGATCGACTGCATCGGCCAGCTGGTCGCGTAACTCAGAACCTTCGAACCAGTTCATCGCGCGATCCAGGGTGCCCATAGCAGCGTGCTGACGCCTGAGCTTCTCGCCCGGCACGGTTGAGACGCCCTCAGACACCGCGACGAAGGGCCTGTTCTCGCCGGGCCGGTAATAGACCGCGAGTTCGGTCCAGCGCGTCGCGCCGGCGCGGTGGCTGCTGACCCTGGCGATCTCTTCCATGAAATCGAAGTCGTCGGCTGTGATGCGGAACCCCGCCATATCCTGCTCCCTGAGCCGCGCGACGACGCGCGACAGTTCGGCGCCGCGCCCGGGCGGCGGTGATGTGAAAATGTTGTGCATAGTGCATTCCTTTCGATGGCCTGAAGGGAGCGCGCCGGTCGGCCAGTCCGGCGCGCGAGTCGTTGCGATGTTATAGAGGGTTCCAGCCCGGGCCGTAACAGTCCCGGCATTCGGTCCGGTTGAAGGGCTGACCCATATCGCCGGCCTGCGCGATCTGATCCGGCGTCCAATCGCCTGGCCCTGGCTTGGCGTCGAGTTGGCTCACTGGCACGAGCATGCCGCAGCCATCGCACTTTGCCAGCGGGTCTGGCAGTAGGGCAGGGGCGAGTTTGCCGCGCCGCGTCATGACCTTGTCTCCGCTTTGGCGATGGCGGC
>PKED01000180.1 GCA_002863155.1 Sphingomonadaceae bacterium
CGAGATCTGCGACGAGCTCGACAACGACTGCGACGGCGACATCGACGATGATGACTCCAGCATCGTCGACGAGGAAAACGGGGTCGTGTTCTACGAAGACGCTGATGGCGACGGCTATGGCGTGCTGTCCGAGACCACGGCCCTGGGGTGTGCGGTTGCGCCGTCGGGTTTTGCCGACAACACCGATGACTGCGACGACACCGATGGTTCCATCAACCCTGGAGCCACTGAGGTCTGGTACGACGGCGTCGACCAGGACTGCGCCGACGACAACGACTACGACGCCGATGCAGACGGCTACGACAGCATCGATCACAGCGGCACCGACTGCGATGATCTCGAGCCTCAGGTCAACCCCGGCATGGCCGAGGTGTGCAACGACGGCATCGACAACGACTGCTCGGGTGATGCGCCCGAGTGTGCCTACGATCTCGATGACAGCTCGTTGGGCGGGTACTTCTCGGGGGATTCGTCGGGCTCGGGTATCGGGCACGCCTTTGATGTGGCTGGAGACGTAGACGGAGATGGTGCAAACGACATCATCGTGGGCGACTCGAGCATGAGCGGGGCCTACATCCTGTTCGGTCCGGTCTCGGGCGACCACGCGGTGTCGACCTTGTCGGATGCCTGGGTGGAAGACACCTCGGGCGGGGCCGCCGGCGATGCGGTGGCTACGGTGCCCGACCTCGATGGAGACGGCTATGACGAGCTGCTCATCGGGTGCGAGACGTGCGACCCCCTCACGGCGGGCGACACCTACGGCGCCGCCTGGCTGGTGCATGGTCCAGTCACGAGTGGGTGGTCTGGCGACCTCAGTGCGGCCGACGCGATCTGGCGGGGCTCGTCCAATGCCGGTCTGTTTGGCGGTGGCTTCCACACGGGCACCGATTTTGACGGCGATGGTACCGACGACTTTTTGCTGAGCGAGCCGGGTGCCGAGATGGCGTATGTGGTTCTGGGCACGGTCTCGGCGTCTGGAGAAGCGGCGACTGCGGCCACCACGAGCTTCACGGGCGATCGCGGCGACGAGCTCGGGACGTCGATGGCGGTGGGTGACCTCAATGGCGATGGCGCCGACGACTATGTCTTTGGCGCGCCCAACTACGATGCCGGCTTTTTGAGCGCGACCGGCGCGGTCTACGTCCTATACGGCCCCCAAAGCGGTGCGGTCGACGTGCCCACCAGCTACGACGCCATGCTGGCGTACGGCACTTCCACCACAGCCAGCTATGGGCACAGCGTGAACGCCGGCGGCGACATCAACGGCGATGGTCTGGTCGACCTCGACGAAGCCCGGCGCGCGATCGTGCCCGGCACCGGGCTGGTCGCCGCGATGCTCGTCAACAACGAGATCGGCGTCATCCAGCCGGTCGCGGCGCTGGCGGATATGGCTCACACGGCCGGTGCCCTGATGCTGACCGACGCGGTGCAGGGCTATGGCCGCGCGCCGATCCCCGACAATTGCGACCTGGTCGCCGTCTCCGCCCACAAGATCCACGGGCCCAAGGGCATCGGTGCACTCTGGATCCGGGATGGTGTGCGACTTGCGCCGCTGTTCCACGGCGGCGATCAGGAGACGGGGCGATCGGGCACGCTCTCGCCCGCGCTATGCGCCGGGTTCGGACAGGCGGCGGCGCTGATGCGCGCGCGCGGCGAACAGGACGGCGCCCATGTCGCACGCCTCTGGTCGCTCGCCGTCGAGCGGCTCGGAGAAGACTGGACCGTCAACGGCGCAATCTCGCCGCGTTACCGGGGGAACCTCAACGTCCGGCGCGACAGTCTCGATGTCGCGCGGCTCCTGTCCGAATGCCGCGACGTCGCATTCTCAGCGGGGTCGGCCTGCGCGAGCGGCTCGGGCAGGGCGAGCCACGTCCTGCGCGCATTGGGGTTGACCGAAACACAGGCCCGGTCGAGCATCCGGCTGGGCTTTGGCCGCTACACCAGCGAGGAGGCGTTGTTGACCGCGATCGACTGCATCATGGCCGCTGCGACGGCGCAGCTGGCGCTGCCGTGATCAAGGTGCATTTCACCGGCGCCGACGGCGCGACGCAGACGGTGGATGCCCGCGACGGCGACCGTCTGCTCGACGTGGCCCAGGCTGCGGGCCAGCCGCTCGAGGGCACATGCGAAGGGCAGATGGCCTGCTCGACCTGCCATGTCATCGTCGAGCCGCGTGACTTCGCCAGGTTGAAGCCGGCGCGCGAGGAAGAAGAGGACATGCTCGACCTAGCGCTTGGGGCGACGCGCCATAGTCGGCTTGCGTGCCAGATCTGGCTCGACGAATCGCTCGATGGTCTTTCGGTGCGCATCCCAAGCGAGACCCGGAACATGCAGGGCCGATGATCATTTCCGCTTCGTGTCGTTGAGCACGAGGGAGAGATGTCATGAAACTAGCCGCCTATCTCGCATGCGGTTTGGCCGCCGCGGTCATGATGGCACCGGCCGCCGAGGCGCAACAGCGCGTGGTCCATCGTGAGCGCGTCGTCACCACCCATCGTACCACTGTCGTCCGGCACGGCGGTGCGCGCTTCCACCATCTGCGCCGTGTCTGCACCGTGCGCTATCGCCACCACCGCCGCATCCGCACCTGCCGCAACGTGCGTTACTGACCGCGTACACCCCGGTCCGCTGGGGTCCTGTCAGCGAGTAGCTTGATCACGACGCCCGACTCCCCCATATGGCGCGTGGGAGTCGGGCGGACGTAGCCGTCGCCAACCTGGTCAGGTCCGGAAGGAAGCAGCCACAACGATTTTCGTTGCGGGTCGTCCCGGCTCCCACCTCTCTACATCGACAAGACAAATGCCGCTTGTCGGGCGGCGCTGCTGTTGCTGACCCATTCCCGCTGGCATTTTGCTGTAGCAACCGCTACAGTTGTCGAATGACGACGAAGCTCCACAAACGCTGGCTGCTGGTGACGGGGATCGGCATTGCCGCCTTTGGTCCGGTATTTTCCCTGGGCGCAGTGCTGGGGACGGCCGAGCCGGCGCGGTGGTCGCTCGACGTGCTCAGCTGGCCGGTCGACGGCAATATGGATTATGGCGCCGCGACCACGCGCTTCCTCTCCGCGCTGACCGGCGGATTCCTGCTTGGCTGGGGCGTCATGGTATTGCTGCTCCGCCAATGGGTGTTCGATGCCGCGCCCGATGCCGTGCGGAAAGCGGTGCTGGGCGGCCTGATCGCCTGGTTTCTGCTCGACAGCACCGGTTCCTATGCATCGGGCAATGCGAGCAATGTCATTTTCAATGTCCTGGTACTGGCGACGCTTTCCGGGCCGCTGTGGATTAGGGCGAGGGATATCGGCTGAACGCTGGTTTCGGCGCGGCATCGCTCGCTTCGACAATCGGCTTCGCTCGCGCTAACAATCGTCCGGTATGGACGAATCCTTTCTCGACCTTGGTGAACCGCCGCAACCAGCCAAGCCCGAAGCCTATCGCGTGCTGGCGCGCAAATATCGGCCGCAGAGCTTCGATGCGCTGATCGGCCAGGATGCGATGGTGCAGACGCTGGGAAATGCCATCAGGCGCGGACGGCTTGCCCATGCTTTCCTGCTCACCGGAGTCCGCGGTGTCGGCAAGACGTCGACCGCGCGGCTGATCGCCAAGGCGCTCAACTGCGTCGGTCCGGACGGGCAGGGCGGCCCGACGATCAGTCCGTGCGGCGAATGCGAACCCTGCCGCGCCATCGCCGAAGGCCGCCATATCGACGTGATCGAGATGGACGCCGCCAGCCATACCGGCGTCGACGATGTTCGCGAGATCATCGATGCCTCGCGCTATGCGGCGGTATCGGCGCGGTTCAAGATCTACATCGTCGACGAAGTTCATATGCTGTCGAAGAACGCGTTTAACGCGCTGCTCAAGACGCTTGAAGAGCCGCCGCCGCACGTGAAATTCCTGTTCGCGACGACCGAGGTGAACAAGGTGCCGGTGACGGTGCTGTCGCGGTGCCAGCGGTTCGATCTGCGCCGCATCTCCGCCGAGAAACTCGCCACCCACTTCGCCGAGATCTGCCGACTGGAAGCGGTCGAGGCCGAGCCCGAGGCATTGGCGCTCATCGCTCGCGCCGCGGAAGGGAGTGCGCGCGACGGGCTGTCGATACTCGATCAGGCGATTGCCCATGCCGGGCTCGAAGGCGGTGGCGTCCGCGCGGATGCCGTGCGCGACATGCTCGGCCTGTCGGATCGCGGCGCGACGCGCGATCTTTTCGGCCTGTTGCTCGGTGGCGACGCCAAGGGCGCGCTGGCGGCGCTGCGACGGCAATATGATCTGGGCGTCGACCCGCAGGCGATGCTGCGCGCGCTGCTCGAACTCACCCACGGCGTCACCCTCGCCAAGCTTGGGACGCCGGTCGACGCCGGGCAATCGGCGGAGGAACGCGCCGCGATCGAGAGCTGGGCGGCGAACCTCTCCTTCGCTGCGCTTCACCGGCTGTGGCAGCTGCTGCTGAAGGGGCATGAGGAAGTCGCGCGCGCCGCGCTTCCGATCGAGGCGACCGAGATGGCGCTGCTCCGCGTGGTCTACGCCGCCGATCTTCCCGATCCCGGCGCGCTGGTCCGCCAGATCATGTCGGGCGACTTGCGGACAGCGCCAGCAGTGGCGGCGCCGAGCGAAGGCGCTCCCCCGGCGGCCCCGACCCAATCCGCCGCGCCGGCTTCTTTCGAAGCCGTGCTCGCGTTGCTCGATACGGCGCGGCGAGTGGGGCTGGCGGAAAAGCTGCGACTGACCGCGCGGCTCGTCCGCTTCGAGCCGGGCACGATCGTGCTCAGCGCGGCCAAGCCGATCCCTGCCGAGCTGGTCCGCGACTTGTCGGAGGCACTTCGCGACCTGACCGGCACGTCCTGGCGCGTCTCGCTCGACGACGCGCAGGGCGCACCGACCGTCCGCGAAGCCGAGGCGACCGCGCGCGCCGCCGAGCTCGACCGGGTACGCTCGACGCCGGTGGTCGAAGCGGTATTGCAGGCTTTTCCCGATGCCGAGATCACCGGCTGGGAACTCAACAAACGGAGTGAAGCATGAAGGGCATCGAAGACATGCTGGCCATGGCCCAGAACGTCCAGGCGGAACTCGCCAAGGCGCAGGCCAATCTCGACACGATCGAGGTCGAGGGCGTGGCCGGTGGCGGCCTGGTCAAGGTACGCGCATCGGCCAAGGGCAGAATCATCGCGGTCGATATCGATCCGTCGCTGCTCGCGCCGTCGGAAAAGCAGATGGTCGAGGACCTGATCGCCGCCGCGATCAACGATGCGCGTGGCAAGGCCGACGCCGCGTCGAGCGCCGAAATGTCAAAGATGACAAGCGGCCTGCCCCTGCCGCCGGGGTTCAAGCTGCCCTTCTGATCCGGAACACATTTGAAGATCGACAGTTATCGCTCCACAACCAAGGGAGCGTGACAATGGCGAATGAACAACCTGGTACTGTAGTGGTCGAACGCGGTGGCAACGGCATGGCCCTCATCATCGGGCTTGCACTTGTGGTGCTGCTGGCGATCGGCGCCTATTTCGTGATGAACCAGACCCGCAACGATACGATCCGCACCGATGCGGTCGCCGACGCGGCCAAGGATGTCGGCGATACCGCCCGCAAGGTCGGGGATTCGATCGACCCCAACAAGTAAGACCTGATCAGCGCAGGCAGGCGTCGAGGCCATCCAGGCGAACGACTCCTGCCTGCCGCGAAATCGCGTTGCCGTGGCGCCGGGTGAAACCGCGCGGCGCCACGGCCGCCCTTTTTTTCGGCAGCGGCAGGACAGCGGCGATCCGGCCGGCTTCCGCCACCGTCAGATGCGAGGCGTCGTGGCCGAAATAGCGCTGCGCGCCCGCGTTGACGCCATAAGTGCCGATGCCGGTTTCGGCGATATTCAGATAGACTTCCATGATCCGGCGCTTGCCCCATAGCGTCTCGATCAGCAGCGTGAACCACGCCTCAAATGCCTTGCGGACGAAGCCGCCCCCCTGGATCAGGAATGCGTTTTTCGCGGTCTGTTGACTGATCGTCGAGCCGCCGCGGATGCGACCGTCTCGCTGGGTACGCGCATATGCCTTGACGATCGCCGCATAATCAAAGCCGTTATGCGTGCAGAAGCGCGCATCCTCGCCCGCGATGACGGCGCGGGCCATATCGGGGTCGATCCGCGACAGCGGCATCCAGCTCTTGGTGATGCTGTGGCCGCCCAACGCGTCACCGATCATCGTAAAGGTGATGGGTGGCGCGATGAACCGGTATAGCCCCACCCACGCAACCGAAATCAGCACGAAGCCGATTACGATGCGGATCGTCCAGCGGAAGAAAAATGCGATCATCCGCTGCCGGTTCGCACAAGGCAGCCGGGCCTTGCAAGGCCCTCCATCTGACTGATCTCGGTCCCGGGCGACATCCGCGCGGCTGCCGCCGGAGCCTGACTGCTAGGCCGTCAGCAACCGGCCATCGCCCGCAAGCCGCATCATCGCCTTTTGCAGCTTTTCAAACGCGCGAACCTCGATCTGGCGAACGCGCTCGCGGCTCACCCCATAGACCTGGCTCAGTTCCTCAAGCGTCTTGGGATCGTCGGTCAGCCGCCGCTCGGTCAGAATGTGCTTTTCGCGCTCGTTCAGGCTCTCCATCGCCGAAACGAGCATGGTGTGGCGAACATCG
>PKED01000210.1 GCA_002863155.1 Sphingomonadaceae bacterium
GCCGCCATTGTCGGTGCCGAACACCATCTTCACGCCCGCCCGGTGGGCATCGCGGAAGGTCTCGCGCTGCTTGCGGCCGATCACCCGTTCCTTTTCCAGGCTTTCGGGAAACACGCCGTTCTTCGCGCCTTCGGCAAGGATGTAGTCGTCGTCGTAAATGTCCATCGAGAACCACGCGCCCTTCGCCTTGGCGAGCGCGAAGCTTTCCGCATCGGCAAGGCTTGCATGCTCGATCGTGTCGATCCCGGCGCGCAGTGCGTCGTTGATCCCTTCGGTGCCGTGCGCATGCGCGGCGACCTTCATCCCCAGCATATGCGCCTCGGCGGCGACCGCCTGCATCTCCTCCAGCGTCATCTGCTGCGCGCCCGCCACATCGGAGCGTGACAGCACGCCGCCGGTGGCGCAGATCTTAATCACCTCAGCGCCGTATTTGCGCACCGTGCGGACGAGTTTGCGATACCCTTCCGGACTGTCGGCGACCGAAGGCTGCGGGACGGCGGCAAAGCTCGGCGGCAGGCCTTCGGTATTGTCGCAGTGCCCCCCGGTCGCGCCCAGCGCATAGGTTGCGGGCACGATCCGCGGCCCGGCGATATAGCCCGCCTCGACCGCCTGTTTCAGGCCGACATCGTTGTAATTGCCCGACCCGACATTGCGGACGGTGGTGAAGCCCGCCTCGAGCATCGCCTTCGCGTTCACCACGCCGACCGCCTGCCAGAAGCTGTCGGTATATTCGAGGCTCTTGAACCCGCTGATCCGCGCATCGGCGTCGAGATGGACGTGCATGTCGATCAGGCCGGGCAGGATCGTCTGACCGGGCAGGTCGATCCGCTTCGCATCCGCCGGTATCTGCGGCCGCGCGCCGCCGCGCGTCACGACTGATGCGATCCGGCCGTCGGTGATGACGATGACCGGCTCGTCGAGCGTTACGCCCTTGGCGACATCGACCAGATGCCCGGCGGTGACCACGACGGTTTCGGCCGAGGCCTGCGCCGCCAGCAGAAGCGCGGCACCTGTGGCCAGAACGGTTCGCAACATCTTCCCGGATCCTCTCAAAATACCGGACATTCGCCGGGAATGAACGCCTCGCGCGGCGCGCCGTCGGGCGCGGTCAGTCGCTCGGCGGGAAGCTTCACGACCATGCCGCTCGATGGCAAGCTAAAATCATAGACCGCGCCGCGAAGCTGCGCCATCGGTCCCCCGCAGACCTCGGCGCCGATTTCGCGAAAGCCGATCGCGATCCCCTCCCCCATGCTGCCCGTCCAGCGGCCGACGCGGACGATCACCTTGCCGGGGTGGAATTTGCCGCGGCGCGGCAGCACCTGCTCGACCCATTGGCGCGCGATGCCGGTTTCGCGTTCCTCCGCTGGCAGATTGTGGACCTGATAGCCGGTCGGCATGCGGACGAACCAGCCCATGATTGCCCGCGCGACGCTCGTATTGCCGCCGCTCGGCGTGTTGCTGACGTCGACGATCACCGTGTCATTCGGTGCGATCCGCGCCATCGCCGCGTCGAACGCCGCGATCGTCGCCTGGTCGCCCAGGCTGTTGTCGATGACGATGCGGGTCGGCGCCTTGCCCGCCCCATCGACCACGCGCACCGGCGGCGCGTCGCGCGCCACCGCATAGAGGCTCGGCAGTGTCAGCGTGCGGGCGACGCCGTCATGCGTGATCGTCAGCACCCGCGCCCGGTCACGGCGCCCGGCGGCAAGGACGCGGGCGGCATAGTCGGCGCGCTCCGGCGTCACCGCCAGACCGATTGCCTGCCAGAAATCTGCCACTGCCTGCGCGGTGCGCACACCGCCGATCGCGTTCAGTCGGTCGCCGACGGCCACGCCGGCAGCGGCAGCCGGGGTATCGGGCTTGACCGCGTCGACGACATAGCCATCGCCCCGCCTGACGATCCAGAGATCGGCATAGGTCGGCACGATCGCCCAGCTGTCTTTGAACGAAGCGCCCGTGATCGCATGGTGATCGGCAAGCGAGGCGATCCGGTTCTCGGCATAATGGAGCAGGCTGTCGCGGTCGTGCACCGCCGCCCGTTCGGCGGTAAGCGCGGGCGAATCGGGCAGGACGCCGCCCGGCCAATGATCGGGATAGGCGTAATTTTCGACGACGATCCGGTCGAGCGCCCGCGCGTCTCCGGCATAATCGGTCACCGGAGCCGCGGCACCGACCAACAGCAACAGCGGCAGCAGCCGGATCAAATGTGCAGCGCCTTCGCGTAAGCCCCGAGCACGCTTTCGTGCATCATCTCGCTCAAGGTCGGGTGCGGGAAGACGGTGTGCATGAAGTCGGCCTCGACCAACTCGGCGGTCTTGCCGATGGTATAGCCCTGAATCAGCTCGGTCACTTCGGCGCCGATCATGTGCGCGCCGAGCAGCTCGCCGGTCTTCGCGTCGAACACTGTCTTGATGAAGCCCTCCGCCTCGCCAAGCGCGATCGCCTTGCCGTTGCCGATGAAGGGAAAGTTGCCGACCTTCACCTCGTACCCCGCTTCCTTTGCCTTCGCCTCGGTCAGGCCGACGCTGGCGATCTGCGGGTGGCAATAGGTGCAGCCCGGGATGTTCTTCGGGTCCATCGCATGCGGGTGCCCGCCCGCGATCGCCTCCGCCGCGATCACGCCCTCATGGCTTGCCTTGTGCGCGAGCCAGGGCGGCGCGGTGATATCGCCGATCGCCCACAGCCCGGCCACATTGGTCCGGCACATCGCGTCGGTTTTCAGGAACCCGCGATCCATCTCGACCCCTAGCGCCTCCAGCCCGATATTCTCGGTATTGGGCACGATGCCGATCGCGACGATGACATGGCTGTAGTCGCCGGTCGTGACCTTGCCGTCCTTCGCCTTGATGCTCGCCTTCACGCCCGATGCGCCGACCTCGATCTTGTCGACGCCCGCGCCGGTCATGATCGTCATACCCTGTTTTTTCAGAGCCTTCTCAAGGAAAGTTGAGACATCGGCATCCTCGACCGGCACGATCCGATCGAGCATCTCCACCACGGTAACTTCTGCGCCCATGTCGTTGTAAAAGCTGGCGAATTCGATCCCGATCGCACCCGATCCGATCACCAGCAGCTTGGTCGGCATCTCGGGCGGCACCATCGCGTGGCGATAGGTCCAGATGCGCTTGCCGTCGGCCGGGGCAAAGGGCAGGTCGCGGGCGCGCGCGCCGGTCGCCAGGATGATGTTCTTCGCGGTCAGCTCGGTCGTCTTGCCGTCCTTGTCGGTGACGGTCAGCGTGTTGGCGGCCTTCAGCTTGCCCTCGCCCATCACCACCGTGATCTTGTTCTTCTTCATCAGGTGAGTGACGCCCTGATTGAGCTGCTTCGCCACCCCGCGCGACCGCTTCACCACCGCGTCGATGTCGGCGCTGATCTTCTCCGCCGCCAGCCCGTAATCCTTGGCGTGCTGCATATAATGATAGACTTCGGCCGACCGCAGCAGCGCCTTGGTCGGGATGCACCCCCAGTTGAGGCAGATGCCGCCGAGCAGCTCGCGCTCGACGATCGCGACTTTCAGGCCAAGCTGGCTCGCGCGGATCGCCGCGACATAGCCGCCGGGGCCCGAGCCGAGAACGATAAGGTCGAAGGTATCAGCCACGGTCAGACTCCTGGGGAGCAAGGGTTAGACGAGCTCGCCATCGACCGGGCGCGGCTTGCCGTCCGCCCCCATCGACACGAGGGTGAAACTGCCGGTCGCCGCGCGTTCGGTGCCGTCGCCGTGGCGCTCGCGGCGCCAGACGTCGACATCGACCGTCATCGACGTGCGCCCGGTTGCTGCGATCGCCGCGAAGAAGCTGACCTCGTCGCCGACCTGCACGGGTGCCGTGAAACTGAATCCGTCCGCCGCCACCACCGGCGCACGGCCCCGGCAGCGCTGCGACGCGACCGATCCGGCCGCCAGCGCCATCTGGCCCATCAGCCAGCCGACGAAGATGCTGCCATAGGGATTGGCATCCGCCGCCATCGCAGTGGCGCGGATGGCAGGCGCAAAATCGGGGTAATCAGCCATTGGCCGGCGTGCGCCCCGTCGATTCGCCGCCCGCCTTGTCCGCCGCCAGCGCCTCGCGCACCGGCTGGACGCCCATGATCAGGATGACGATGATCGAGACGATGTCGACCGCCCAGATGTCGAGCTTGGCCAGCGGCACCGCCCAGGCCATCGCCCACGCCATCACCAGCGCCAGAACGACGCCGGCGGCGATGTGAAGCAGTTCGATGACGGTGCGGCGGCCGATCATCAGGCGATCATCCCCAGCGGCGCCTCCACCAGCGCCTTGAACGCCTGCATCAGCTCGGCGCCGTCGGCACCGTCGATCGCGCGGTGGTCGAAGCTGCCGGTCGCCGACATGACGGTCGCGATGCCGATCGCGTCATCGACGATATAGGGTCGCTTCTCACCCGCGCCGATCGCCATGATCATGCCCTGCGGCGGGTTGATGACCGCTTCGAACTGCTTGATTCCGAACATGCCCATGTTGCTGAGCGACGCGGTGCCGCCCTGATATTCCTCGGGCTTCAGCTTCTGTTCGCGCGCACGGCGGGCCAGATCCTTCATCGCGGTCGAGATCGAGGAGACCGACCGGGTGTCGGCATGAGTGATGACGGGGGTGATCAGCCCCGATGGCGCCGACACCGCGACCGAGATATCGGCACGCTCGAACGTGATCAGCTGGTCTGGCGTGAACATGACATTGCACTTGGGAACGCGCATCAGGCTGACGGCGAGCGCCTTGATCAGCAGGTCGTTGACCGACAGCTTGCCCCCGGTCGGCTCGAGCGCGGCATTGAGCTCGCCGCGCAGCTTGAGCAGTGCATCGAGCCGGATGTCGACCGTCAGATAGATGTGCGGCACGCTCTGCTTCGATTCGGTCAGGCGGCGCGCGATCGTCTTGCGGACGTTGGACAGCTTTTCGGCGACATGCGGAATGTCGGGGATGGCGGCGGGCTTGGGCGCAGGGGCAGCCGTCACCGGGGCGGCTGCTGCGGCAGGCGCCGGTGCCGCCTCGGCCCGAACCGGTGTGGCGCCGGGGGTCGCACCATCGACATCGGCCTTGACGATCCGGCCATTCGGGCCCGTGCCGCTGATCGCGCTCAGATCGACGCCCTTCGCCTCGGCGATCCGGCGCGCGAGCGGGCTTGCCTTGACCCGGTCGCCCTGCGGCGCGGCGGCGGGTGCCGCAGCCTCCGGAGCCTTGGCGGGCGCGGGCGCAGGAGCCGGCGCAGGTGTCGGCGCAGGCGCAGGCGCAGCAGCGGACGGCGCGGACGTGCCTGCCTCCTCACCCTCGCCATTCAGGACCGCGATCACCGTCCCGACCTTCACATTGTCGGTGCCCTCGGCGATCAGGATCTTGCCGATCACGCCTTCGTCGACAGCCTCGAACTCCATCGTCGCCTTGTCGGTCTCGATCTCGGCCATCAGGTCGCCCGACTTGACCGTATCGCCCTCCTTGACCAGCCATTTGGCGAGCGTCCCCTCCTCCATCGTCGGCGAGAGGGCGGGCATCTTGATCTCGATCGGCATCGGAAGGGGCGTCCTTCAAATCGGTCCTGGGGATGGCGCATCCCTTCGCCATCCGCGCGCGCGGGTCAAGTCCACTTGCGCATGACGCGATCGAGCGCCACCTTGCACCGGCAAGAGGGGGCACCGGCAAGAGGGGGCACCGGCAAGAGGGGGCTGAGCGATGCGCATCTATCTGGTCGTGATCGACGAAACCCCCGAAGCCGAAGTCGCGCTGCGCTTCGCCGCGCGTCGCGCGGTCAAGACCGGTGGCGGGGTCGAGATCCTGGCGCTGGTGCCGACCTCCGATTTCGTTCCCTGGGGCGGGGTGCAGGCGACGATCGAGGAGGAAGCCCGCGTCCATGCCGAGGGGCTGGTCGCCGCCGCCGCCGGCACCCTGCTCGAGGAATCGGGCATAAAGCCGCGCATCACCGTGCAGCAGGGCGATGCGAGCAAGGTCATCCGCCAGATGATTGCCGACAATCCGGAGATCGCCGCGCTCGTCCTCGCCGCCGCGCCGAGCGGCCCGCCGGGGCCGCTGGTGACTCACTTCACCGGATCGGAAGCGGGCGCGCTGTCGATCCCGATCATGATCGTCCCAGGCTCGCTGACGCCCGAGGCGATCGATCGGCTGAGCTGAGCCCGCGAGGCAAGCTGCACCGCAGCAAGCGTTTTTTCGCCTTCCTGCTGCCGCAAAGCCTGCTCAACACAGCTTCGTCCGCGTCGTCGGCGACGCCTGTGAGGAGCGACCCCGGCAATGCGCAGCCTCCATTCGACTTTGGCCAGCCTCGGCGCGGCGGCGCTGCTCGTGATCGCGCCTGTCTCGACCAAGCCCGCCCCCGCGCCGGTCAGCGACTGGCGGCCGGTCGTCAGCGGGCAACTGGCGAACGGCCTGCGCTATGCGATCCTGCCGCGTCGGGGCAGCGAGGCGGGCGTTGCCCTGCTGATGCGCAATGAAGGCGGCTTCATCGCCGAGCGGCGCCCCGGCGAACGCGGCCTTGCGCATCTGATCGAACATATCGCCTTTGTCAGCCCGACCATGGCCGCACCCGATG
>PKED01000100.1 GCA_002863155.1 Sphingomonadaceae bacterium
AAGACCCGTGGTTTCCTCTGTACATCCACCACTCCACCGAGCACGACTTTCTGGCCCCGCAGCTCCGATACGCGCGCGTTCGACCAGTGATCTTTCGCCTCGCGTGGCCCAAAAACAAGCCGGAATACCGCCGGTTTGGCAAGGCCATCGCTCGACGGGCTTTCGACAGCGACCCTGACTTGTCAGCCGTCCAGCTGGTCTGGGAGCGTTGGCGCAGCCCCGCGCCCGGACGCCGCAAGGCCGCCCCGATCCAACGCCAGCGCCCCCTCATCTTCGAGCGTGGTGAGGTTGCGGAGTGAGCGTCCTTTTTCAGTGGTGGCGAGCGTGGCTCGACCTGCTCCGGCATCGCGAGGTGGGCACGGGTCTCGCGTGGTTCCGCATGCTCGTGGGCATCGCCCTGCTGTGGGAGCTGTGCGGTCCGCTGCTGACCGAGTCGGTGGAGCTTCTGTGGTTCACCGCCTCCGACGGGGGCTACCAGACCGCCCGGGGCCCTGGTGGCTGGCGCTGGCGGCCGCTCGGGGGCACCGCGCCCACGGCCGTCTACCAGATGCTCGCGGTGGGCATCGCCGCCGCGCTGGGCACGATCCTCGGCGCCGCCGGTGGCGCGCTGATCGGCAATGCTGTCGAAAAGGAACAGAATCGCGACGACATCCGGTGCCGCTGATGCGAGCCGTCGCCGCCCTCATCGCCCGCGTTCGTCGGCCGTTTGCGCCGCGTCATGGGCTTAAATCCAGGAGATATGGTATGCGTATGAACCCCTTCATCATCGCCGCCGTGATCGGCGGGGCCGCTCTGCCCTCGGTCGCGAGTGCGAAGGCGTGGCAATCGATCGGCGATCGCAAGGCGACCCTGTCACAGCGGATCGACCAGGGCATCCGCTCGGGCGCGCTCGATCGTGCAGAGGCGCGTCGGCTGACCCGCGATCTCGACAGGCTTGTCCAGATCGAGCGCCGCTACCGCGTGTCGCGGCCGGGGCTGACGCTGGCCGAACGCCGCGATCTCGATGCCCGTTACGACTCGCTCAGCCGGCGGGTTCGCTACGAAAAGCACGACCGCCAGACCGGCTATTGACCGGCGCGTCCCGGCGCGGCGCCTGGCCGATCACCTGATCGGACCCCGATCGGACCCCGATCAGACCTTGTAAAAGCCGCGCCGGGCGCCCATATGCGCCGGGCTACAGTCGCAAATCGACGGTTCCTGGCGCTTTGCGGCACCTCTTTCCTTCTTTCCCTGCTGCCTAAGGCACCGGGCGTGCCGACTTCCGGCCCGCCCCCGAAAAGAAGGAAAATCATTATGATCACTGGCACCGTCAAATTCTTCAACGCCGACAAGGGCTATGGCTTCATCGCGCCCGATGGCGGCGGCAACGATGCTTTCGTGCACATCACTGCGGTCGAGCGCGCCGGCATGGCGACGCTCAACCAGAATCAGCGTGTGTCGTACGAGCTCGAAGCCGATCGTCGCGGCAAGCAGTCGGCCGTCAATCTTCAGGCTGCCGAATAGTTTGTGCGATCGTCCCCGTCCCATCCGCAGCGGGTGGGGCGGGGCCGCATTTCTGACGTCGCCTCCTGCTCCGAAAGGCCCGCCGCCGATGGCTGACGACCCCAAATTCTACCGCGCCCGCGCCGCCGCCGAACATGCGGCCGCCCAGGCAGCGACGCTCGACAATGTCCGCGAACGCGCCGAGCGTGCCGAGCGGGCCTGGACCCAGATGGCCGAGCGCGCCGAGGGCGTGCGCGCCCAGCGCGATCTGCGCGAAGCCGCCGCCGCGATGGCCGCCGGCCGGCTCCACCCGGCGCAATAGTCTCCCCGCTTGCCGCGCGGCGGCGCTGTGCTATCGCTCCCGGCACATAAAAACCGGGAGAGTTTCGCCAATGCGCTTGTTGTTCGCCGCCGCCCTTGCCAGCACCGCCGCCCCCGCTCTTGCCGCGCCGATGCAATATGGCGGGCTGGCGCTGTCCCCCGCCGGCGACCGCATCGCCACCGTTGACAGCGGATCGGGGCGCGCCAAGATCGTCGTGCGGGCGGTGAAAGGCGGCGCGGTGCTCGCAAGCTATGATCCGTGCGCGACGTGCAGCTATTCGGGCCTCACCTTCGCCGGCGACGGCGCGCTCGCCTTTTTGGCGCGAGACCGGGCAAAGGGGGTCGTCGCGCTCGACATCGTCGAAGGCGGCACGGTGCGCACGGTCGCGACCGTGGCGGGCATCGCCCAGACGCCGCGCTTCTCCCCCGACGGCAAGCGGATCGCGCTGCTGGTGACGATCGGCGCGGCCAAGGAAGCGGGCGCGGCACAGGCGGGCGTGCGCCAGGTCGGCGAGATCGGCGAGAAGAATGACGAGCAGCGCCTCGCCGTGTTCGATCGCGCCGCGACGCTGGCGCCCGACGCGGTGGCGCCGGTGTCGCCTGCCGGGCGCTACATCTACGAATATGACTGGACGCCCGACGGCGCCGGTTTCGCGGTCACCTCGGCGCTCGGCAATGGCGACGCCAATTGGTGGGTCGCGACGCTCGACCATGTCGACGCGGCAACCGGCGCGGTGCGCACCATCGCCAAGCCTGCGACTCAGCTCAATTTTCCCCGCGTCTCCCCCGACGGCAAATCGGTCGCCTTTATCGGCGGGCTGATGAGCGATTTCGGATCGGTCGGCGGCGATGTCTGGACCGTGCCGCTGGCGGGCGGCACACCCGTCAACGTGACCGAGGGCGCGAAGGCGACCGCGACGTCGCTCGACTGGACCCGGGGCGGGCTGCGCGCCACGCTGCTCCACGGCGACCAGGCGGAGATCGTCGCGGTCGGCGACAAGGGCTATGCCGCCCCGCTGTTCGCGCGCCCCGCGTCCTTCGCCGCCGGCGATGGGCGGGCGGCGTTCAGCGCCGACGGCAGGGTCGCGGCGATGGTCGTACAGGATTATGCGCATGCCCCGGCGATTTTCGCAGGGGCCGCTGCCAAGCCCGCCCAGGTCACCCATGACAATGACGCGGTGGCGCCGATGGTCACGGCGCGCAGCGTCAGCTGGACCAATGACGGCTTCACTGCGCAAGGCTGGCTGCTCGCGCCCATCGGCGCCGATCCGGCGAAGAAGGCGCCGATGATCACGATCGTCCATGGCGGGCCTGCTGCGGCGAGCGTTCCCGGCTTCATCGATCGCGGCGGCGCGGCCGAACTGGTCCGTGCCGGCTTCTACGTCTTCCTGCCCAATCCGCGTGGCAGCTATGGCCAAGGCGAAGCCTTCACCGCTGCCAATCGCCGCGATTTTGGCGGCGGCGACCTGCGCGACATCCTCGCCGGGATCGACGCGGTCGAAAAGATCGCGCCGATCGACGACGCCCGGCTCGGGCTCACCGGCGGCAGCTATGGCGGGTTCATGGCGATGTGGGCCAACACCCAGACCAACCGCTTCAAGGCGATCGTCGCGGGGGCGGGCCTGTCGAACTGGGTCAGCTATTACGGCACCAACGGCATCGACCAGTGGATGCTGCCCTTCTTCGGCAAGACGCTTTACGAGGATTACGAGGCTTATGAGAAGCCGTCGGCAATCTATCACATGAAAACCGCACGCACCCCGACCTTCATCTATGTCGGCGAGCGCGACATCGAAGTGCCGCCGACCCAGTCGGTCGAATATTGGCATGCGCTGAAGGATCAGGGCGTGCCGACCAGCCTCGTCATCTATGCCGAGGAAGGCCATGGCATCCGCAACCCGGTCAATGCGCTCGACCTGCAGAAGCGCACGATCGCCTGGTTCGAGAAATATCTGGGGAAAGCGAAGTAGCGCGCGCCGGGAGGATTTAGCGGAGCGGCTTGCCGCTATCCTTCCATTTGTCGAGGATCTGGCTGTCGGGCAGCGCGTCGGCGACAGGGGCGGGCGCTGTCCTGGCGACGCTGGCCTGCGCATAGGCCGGCTGGATCGTGCTGGCGGGCGACGGCGCCGGAGGGGGGGCGACGATCGCGACGGCGGCGGGCGCGGGCGATGGCGGCTGAACCTCGGCGATTGCAGTCGCGCCGGGGAGCGGCAAGGCGCGGGGATGCGGCCCCGGCAGCGGCTCGCCACCACGATAGGGCATGCTGAGCGACGCGGGCGTGCCCCAATAGCCCTGCCACCGGTGAAAGAAATGCGCGCCGATTGCCGCCGTCATCACCATCTGCCGGTTCCACGCCGGCCTAACGGCATAGGTGTGATAATGCGTGGCCGTGCCCACCTGCGCCTCGACGCTGCCCGCCAGCATCAGCCCGGCATTGTGGAGCGCGCGCGCCCAGCCGGTGCGCGACGGCGTGCGCGCCATCGCCCCGTCGCAGGCGAAGCTGAACTGGCACCCGGCCTTTTCCGAGCCTTGGTAGACGACGCCGCATACCGTCGCGGGGAAAGCCGGGTGCCGGACCCGGTTGAGAATGACTTGCGCGACGGCGCGCTGGCCTGCATCGGGCTCGCTCGCCGCTTCGTAGTAGATCGCGGTCGCAAGGCAGTTGAGCGCCCGCCCGTAATCGCCCGCGCCCGCTGCCGCCATTGAGAATGGCGCCGCGGGGTGGATCGTCCCGTCGACACCGGGGATCGCCCGATAATCGGCCGGTATCGGCAATGCCGGCAGCGGCGCCGTGCCCGTCGTGCCGCTGGCAGGGGCCGGCTGTGCTCCGGCCGCATCGAGCAGCGCCGCGCCGGAGCGCCGACCATCCTGCTCGAGCCGCTGCGACACTGCGGGCGGTACGGCGCGCTCGGCGGCCACGGTGATCACGACGATCGCGGCGCGCACCGACACGGCCGCCATTGCCGCAAACAGCAGGGCAAGCAGCCATTTCGCGCGTGACATGCCCGACAACAAACCCATTCGATACCTCGCCACCTCAGGCGCATATCAAGCATGGAGGCTTAGAAAACCCCTAAATTCCAGCTGTCCAGTGTCGGGACAATTTACGGTTAAGCTAATCCTTGTCGCATCATTTGAGTGTGGCGCTGTCGAGATCGACTTTGTCGGCAGCGATCAGTTCGAGCTTGGGATAGGTCTTGCGGAGTTCGTCAACGAACTGCTTGGCGTCGCCGACCACGACGATGCTCGCCCGGCTCGGGTCCAGATATTTCGCCGCCGCGGCCTGCACCGCCGCCGGATCGACGCCCTGGATCGACGCGGTGTAGCGCTTCAATTCGCTCAGCGGCACGTTATTGGCGACATAGTTTCCGGTCAGGTTCGCCAGCCCTTCGACGCTTTCGGTCGCGCGGCCGAAATTGCCGATCAGCACTTCCTTGCGGGTCTGGAGTTCGGCGGTGCCGACGGGCTCGCGGCCGAGCTTGCGCAGTTCGGCGAGGACCAGCGCGACGACCTCGGGCGCCGACGGGTTCTTGGTCTGCGTCGATGCGGTCATCGGTCCGGGGCGCAACCGCGCACCCAGCGAACTGCCGGCGCCATAGGACAGGCCACGCTTGATCCGGATTTCCTGGTTCAGCCGCGATGAAAAGCCGACGCCGAGCACAGCATTGGCGAGCGACGCGGCATAATATTGGCCGTCGCCCCGGGCGAGGCCGGCGCGCGCCACGACGACACCCGCCTGGCCCGCGCCCGGCAGATCGACGACGACGACGCGCGGCTCGGGCAGGGCATTGCCGGTCGATGCCACGGCCGCGCTAGCGCCGCTCGCCGCCCAGCTCCCGAAATATTGGGTTGCGAGCGCCCGCGCCTTGGCGGGCGTCACGTCGCCCGCGAGGATCAGCGTCGCGCCGCCCGGCCGCCAATGCTTGCGGTAATTGGCCGCGACCTGATCGCGGGTGATCGCGCCCAGCGACTTGACGGTGCCACCGAGCAGGCTGCCATAGGGTGCCTCGCCGAACACCGCGCGATTGGCGACATAGTTCGCCAGCTGAGCCGGGTTCTTGAGCGATACCTGGATGCCGTCGATTGCCTGCGCGCGTGCACGGTCGAGCTCGTCCTGCGCGAAGGCGGGGTTGCGCGCGACGTCGGCCATCACCGCCATCGCCTGGGCGATCAAGGCCATAGCATCTCCCGATGCAGCCGAGCGAGTCTCAGCGGCGGGAGCCGCCTCGGGTCGCCCGCGGGGAGGCTCGGCCTCGGCCGTGAAGTTCCTCTCCTGGGGCTGTTCGTACTCGCCCCCATGGCTTGACAGCTCGTACTCCGGGACGTTTCCTGGGAAGTAGTCTGCCCGCATCCCTGCGGACTGCATACGCGCCGCCAGGTCCTCCGCCAGGACCCGGTTGACCTCCTGCCCCAGCTGCTGCCTCTCCTCCTGCGGCCCCGGGTGAGATGCCTCGCCAACGCGAACACCAGCAAACCCCCCTGCCCCACACCCCGATGCCGGATGGCCTCGTAGGTGAGGACAGCACAGGGAACCCCCACCGGCCCACTAGCCATATGCATGCCCATGCCGATGATGGCACCAACGGCAATGCTGCCCGCCGTTGATTTTTTACGCGTAAGCAAATTCCCGCACTCCCGCGCGCGTTCGACCTCGACCCCGCTCAACGACAAG
>PKED01000157.1 GCA_002863155.1 Sphingomonadaceae bacterium
GAGCACGCCGTGGAGCACGCGCTGCGCACCACCCATTTCCCAAAGGACGTTGATGTTGATCGCGCCGCGACCGCCGGCGATCTCGAACGCGCGCCGCACCTGCTGCACCGCCCCCTCGATCGCATAGTTGATGAGTTCTTCGTGCCGCTCGCGCCGCGTCAGCGCGCGATAGATTTGCGGGATGATCTTCCCTTCGGCGTCATAGCTGTCGGCATTGACCGCCGACACCGTGCCGATGCCGCCCGCCGCTGCCCAGGCGCCCGCACTTGCATGATTGGTGGCGGCGACACCCTTGCCGCCTTCGACCAGAGGCCAGACTTCATGGCCGCCATAAACTATCGGCCGTACACCCTTGAACACGCAGCGCTCTCCAGCAAACAAGCCACATTTATAGCGTAATTTTGACAAGATTCGACAAAATTCTGCCTTATCCCAAAATGCCCGGCGCGCCGACCGCCTCGGCGTAGAGCCGTCGATAGGCGGCCAGCATCGTCGCCTCGGCATAATCGCGCTGCGCTTTCGCCCGGTTTGCAGCCCCTACCCGGCGGCGCAACGGCTCGTTGGCGGCGAACAGCTGCAAGATGTCGCGCAGCCACAGCTCGCCATGGCCGCGTGCGATATAGGCGGCGTTCTCCTCCGATACCATTGACGGTACGTCGCCGACCGGCGGCGCGGCAATGGGTAGCCCAGCGGCCATGCCCTCGACGACCGCGATCGGGAACTGTTCGCTCCTCGACGACAATGCGAGCATGTCGAACAACCCGACATAGCTCGCCGGATCGGGCAAAAAGCCCGGCAAATGAACGCGATCAGCGATGTCCATCGCTGCCGCCGCCGCTTCGATGCGCGCCCGCTCGGGGCCCTCCCCCACGATCACCAGCCGCACCTTGCCCGACACGCCGCCCGCCGCGCGGACGAGCATCGGCAGGTCCTTGACCTCGCGCAGGCCTGCCAGCGTACCGATCACCACGTCGCCGGGCTTGCGGCGAAAGCCGGGGATCGCACGCGCGCCCGGCGGCACGGCATAGCGATCGACATCGATGCCGTTGACGATGCGGTGGAGCCGCGACCTCGGCTGTTTCCAGGCGCGCAGGGCGATCTGCTCCAATGTCGCCGACGGCACCACCAGGCCATGCGCCGCGCTCAACGCCACGCGGCGATACATGTTGCGCTGCGGCTTCAGCCCATCGGCCTCGTCGCTGTTGAAGCCGTCCTCGTGATGGATCACCGGCGGCATGTTCTTGCCGAACACCCGCCGCGCCATCACCCCGTCGATCGCGCCCCAATTATAGGTCAGCACCAGATCGAACCGCCGCATGAACCGGGCGATCGCCTCATAGCGCGCGACCGAGGGCTTGCCGGTCAGCGGCGGTGGATTTTGGGCGATTTCATAGGCGATGCCGGGCGCGATCGCGGCCCGGGCGCCGAGCGCGCCGGGCACCCCCGACACGATGGTGTGCCGCGCCGCGTCGCCGAACAGGTTCATCAGCCGGACCGCGCGCGCTTCCTTGCCGCCGAGATCAAAGCTCGAATGGAGGTGAAGGATGTGGAGTGCGACCGCCATGTCTGCTTGCGATAGCGTGGTTTAATCGATCTGCCACCCCATCAGGCGGCGATCCGGGCAAGCAGCCGGTCGATCGCGGCGACGGCATCGGGCTCCTCCAGCGTCGGTGCATGGCCGCAGCGCGGCACCGTCACCAGCTCGGCGCCCGGCAGCTCGGCAACCATCCGCGCGGCGGTGGCGGCGGGCAGGATGTCCGACGTCTCGCCGCGCACGACCGTGACCGGCACGCCCTTCAGCCGTTCGAGCGCGCGCCACATGTCCGGCCCCGCTTCGTTCCCCGGCACCCGGAACGGCTCGGCAATCTTCATGTCATAGTCGAGCACGATGCGCCCCGCCGCATTGACCCGGTAGAGCCGCTTCGCCATCGCCAGCCACTCGCCGATCGCATAGTCGGGATAGACGTCCGCATTCGCCTCCGCGATCGCGCGCGCGGCATGCATCCAGGTCGGCCAGGTGTTGCTGCGCCCGACATAGCCGCGGATGCGGGCGAGCCCGGCGGGGTCGATCTCCGGCCCGACATCGTTGAGCAGCGCGCCGGCCAGCTGCTCGTGCGCCGCGCCCGCCAGCAGCATCGTAACGATCCCGCCGAGCGACGTGCCGAGCGCGACGTAGCGCGTGCAGCCGATTTCGGCGAGCAGCGCCTCGATATCCTGGACATAGACGAGCGGGACATAGCTCATCGGGTCCTTGGCATAGCCGCTCTCGCCGCGCCCGCGCAGGTCGATCGCGAGCACCCGCCACTCGGCGCTCAGCCGCTGCGCCACCCCTTCATAATCGCGCGCATTGCGGGTCAGGCCGGCAAGACACAGGATCGGCGGGCGCCCGGCGGCCTTGGCGGGATCGCGCGGTGCATAATCGCGCGCGTGCAGCCGCAGCCCGTCGCGCGACCACCAATAGAGATTTTCATAGGCGCTCATGTTGCGTCCCTGCATTGCCCGGCTCCATATCGCCGGATGGCATCCCCCCCGCAACCCGCCGCGTATCGCCCGGCGACCGACCTGCTGACGCTCGGCCCCGGCTTCTACGACCCCGTCGACCCGGCCGATTTCCCCCAGGCACGGCTGCGATTCCGCAATCAGCGCTGGGCCGAGCGAGTCGGGCTGGGCGATCTGAGCGACGATGACTGGACCCGCCATTTCGCGCGCTTCGCACCGCTTGACGGCTCGCTGCCGCAACCGCTCGCGCTGCGTTATCACGGGCATCAGTTCCGCGTGTACAACCCCGATATCGGCGACGGGCGCGGCTTTGTGTTCGCGCAGCTTCGCGACGATGCGGGGCGGCTGCTCGATCTGGGCACCAAGGGTTCGGGGCAGACGCCCTATAGCCGCTTCGGCGACGGTCGCCTGACGCTGAAGGGCGGCGTGCGCGAAGTGCTCGCCACCGAAATGCTGGAGGCGCTGGGCGTCGAGACCTCCAAGACCTTCTCGCTCATCGAAACCGGCGAAGCGCTCGAGCGCAACGACGAACCCTCGCCGACCCGCTCGGCGGTGATGATCCGGCTCAGCCACGGCCATATCCGCATCGGCGCGTTCCAGCGGCTCGCTTATTTTCAGGACACGGAAGGCCTGAAAACACTCACCGGCTATGCACTGCAGCGCTATTACGGCGATGCGAGCGGCGATCCGGTGCGGCTGCTCGACCATGTCGTCGGCGCGACCGCGCGGCTGGCCGGTCAGTATATGGCGGCGGGCTTCGTCCACGGCGTGCTCAACAGCGACAATATCAACATATCGGGCGAAAGTTTCGATTACGGCCCGTGGCGCTTCGTGCCGACCTGGGACCCGGCGTTCGTCGCCGCCTATTTCGACCACCAGGGGCTCTATGCTTTTGGCCGCCAGCCCGAGGCAATCCACTGGGACGTGATGCAGCTGGCGGTCGCGCTGCGCCAGATCGTCGACGCCGCGCCGCTGATCGAAACGCTCGACAGTTTCGGCGATCGCTACCAGCGCGCGGTCACCGATGCGATCCTGTGGCGGCTTGGCGTCATTCCGCGCGGCGTAGGCGATATGGCGACGATCCAGGCGATCGAGCGCGGGCTGCGCAACGAGGCGACACCGCTCGCCGATTTCTTCCATGAGAGCTTTGGTGGGCGTATCCCGAAGGCGTACGGCCCCGCTTATGACGAAGCACGCGCCGCACTTGCTCCCTATCGCGCGCGCAAGCAACGTGATGCGCCATTCTGGGCGGGGCCGCCCTGCGCGATGCTGATCGACGAGGTCGAGGCCATCTGGACGGATATCGCGCAGTCCGACGACTGGTCGGCGTTCGAGCGCAAGATCGACCAGGTCCGGGCATTCGGTAGCGCGCTTGCCGATTGACGCGAGCCGCTTGGCAAAGCGCGGCAATCTGGGCAATAGCGGCCAGGGTTTTAGGACGGAATTGATGGGCGGACAGGAAATCGTCTCGATCGAGCCTGCCACGGGCGAGATCCTGTGGCGCGCAAAGCCCGGCAATGTCGACGAGGAAGTCGCCGCCGCGCGCGCCAACTGGGCAGGCTGGGCCGCGCAGCCGCTCGCTTATCGGCTCGAGGCGCTGCGCCGATTCGCCAATGTCGTCCGGGCCAAGACCGATGCCTTTGCCGATCTGATCGCCCGCGAAACCGGCAAGCCGCTCTGGGAAGCCAAGACCGAGGTCGACGCGGTCATTGGCAAGGTCAATATTTCCGCGACCGCCTATGCCGAACGCAGCGCGCAGCGGCGGCTCGACAGCCAGTTGTCGGGTCGGCTCGCGCTCCGGCACAAGCCGCACGGCGTGCTCGCGGTGCTCGGCCCCTATAATTTCCCGGCGCACCTGCCCAACGGCCACATCGTGCCGGCCTTGCTGGCCGGCAACGCCGTCGTCTTCAAGCCATCGGAAAAGACGCCCGCCACCGGCGCCTTTCTGGTCGAGTGCCTGCACGAAGCGGGGGTGCCGCGCGGCGTGATGCGGCTGCTGATCGGCGGCCCGGCAGAGGGCAAGGGCCTTGCCGCCCATCCCGATATCGACGGCCTGCTGTTCACGGGCTCCGCGCGCACCGGCCTCGCGCTCAACCGGGCGTTCGCCGAAAAGCCCGAAAAAATCCTCGCGCTCGAAATGGGCGGCAACAATCCGATCATCGTCTGGGACACGCCCGATCTCCATTCGGCGGCGGTGCTGGTGGTGCAGTCGGCGTTCACCAGCGCGGGCCAGCGCTGCACCGCCGCGCGGCGGCTGATCGTCGACGAACGCCACCATGCGCCGATGATCGAAGAACTCGCCAAGCTTCTCGACCGGCTGATCGTCGACGCGCCGCATGCCGATCCGCAGCCCTTCATGGGGCCGGTGATCGACAATGAGGCGGCCGATCTGCTGACCGAGAGCTTCGTCACGCTGATGTCGCGCGGCGGCCGGCCGATCCGCCACATGCAGCGCCCGATCGCCGACCGCCCGTTCCTGACCCCGGGCCTGATCGACGTGACCGGCATGGACGAACGGCCCGATATCGAGCTGTTCGGGCCGATCCTGCAGGTTATCCGCGTCGACAGCTTCGAAGCGGCGATCGCGGAGGCCAACAACACGCGCTATGGCCTGTCGGCATCGCTCGTCAGCCAGGATCCGGCGCTCTACGACCAGTTCTGGGCGAATGCGCGCGCGGGCATCGTCAACTGGAACAAGCCCACCAACGGCGCGAGCTCGGCGGCGCCGTTCGGCGGCATCGGCTGGTCGGGCAATCATCGCCCGAGCGCCTATTACGCCGCGGATTACTGCGCCTATCCGGTCGTCTCGTCCGAAGCCGAACAGGCGCGCGCGCTCATCGGCATCGGCCTGCGCGACGGTTGACGGCGACGGCGCCCGGCGCGCCGGACAAGCTGCGCTACCGCGTGCCCAAGCAGGTGTGGATTGCCAGCCCCGGCCCGGCACGCCATCTGTCGGACTATGGAGCGAGATGATTCCCCCGCCTGCGGGCGCGTGCTGCTGGTCGGCGCCGGACCCGGCGACCCCGGCCTGCTGACCGTCAAGGCGCGCGACGCGATCCTCGCCGCCGACCTGATCGTTCACGACGGGCTGGTCGATCCGCGGATCCTGGCGCTGGCGCGCGACACATCGCGCGTCTCGGTCGCCAAGGCGCGCAGTCGCCACACGATGCGGCAGGACGCGATTAACGACCTGCTGGTGGCGGAGGCGAAGCGCGGCAAGCGGGTGGTGCGGTTGAAGGGCGGCGATCCGTTCATCTTCGGGCGCGGCGGCGAGGAAGCGGACGCCTGTATTGCGGCGGGCGTGCCGGTCGAGGTCATTCCCGGTATTTCCGCGGCAATGGGCGCGGCCGCGC
The DNA here is from genome assembly GCA_002863155.1 of Sphingomonadaceae bacterium. GTDB lineage: Bacteria > Pseudomonadota > Alphaproteobacteria > Sphingomonadales > Sphingomonadaceae > Sphingomonas. The sequence goes on from PKED01000157.1 coordinate 5,853, forward strand.
AGGCGCTGATGCCGCTCACCCACCGCCGCGTCTCGAGCGCCGTCACCTTCGTCGCGGGGCAATGTCAAGGGCTGTCCGAACAGGATTGGACCGGCCTCGCCGGTGCAGGCCGCACACTCGTGATCTATATGGGGATCGCAACGTCGCAGGCGATCGCCGACAAGTTGATCGCCGACGGCGTCGCGCCCGATATGCCGGTCGCGGTGCTGGAGAACGGCACCCGGCCCGAAGCACGCGTCCTGCGCAGCGTACTCGTCGATCTCGGCGCGCTGATCGTACGCGAAGGCGTCGTCAGTCCCGCGGTGATCGTCGTCGGCATGGTCGCCGCGCGTGGCGGGGCGGCGCTTAACCAACTTGCCACCACGGCGGAGATGCTGGCGTGAAGATACTGACAGGAAATGATTTACCGAGCGGCGATGTCGTCTGGTGGACGGGCAGCGGCTGGTCGCGCCATGTCGAGGACGCCGTCGACGTCGATAGCCGCGGTGAATCGATCGCCCGGGCCGAGGAAGGCGCGCGGCGCGTCAACGCGCCCTATGTGATCGATGCCGAAGCGACGCCCGACGGCCCCCGCCCCGCGCACATCAAGGACCGCGTCCGCGCGCTCGTCCGTGTG
>PKED01000225.1 GCA_002863155.1 Sphingomonadaceae bacterium
ACCTTGACCCGTTCGTTTCGAGCGCAGTCGAGAAACAGGCAACGAGCGTTGCGGAGGGTGTCTCGACTTCGCTCGACACGAACGGTTGCGGATTTGATTCAACCAAAAGTCATCCGACTCTAGAGCCGCGCCACCGCCCGTTCGATCCGTTCGACCAACTGCGGCGCATGCGCGGGCGACTCGGCCGCATTGCCGGCGATCTCCATCAGCCGGACCGCACCGAAACTCGCCGCGAGCCCCTTCAGCCGCAGCGCAGCCTCGCGCCAGGCGGCATCGTCGTGGGCAGCCCTCAGCGCGGCGACCGCGCGGGTTGCGCTGTCGACGAACGCGACCCGCAATTCGGCAATCAGCAGGGCATCCTCACCCAAAGCTGCCGCCAATGTCGCATCGATTGCACCGGGATCATAAGCCATGGCCAACTCTAGAACGGGAAGCCTTAACGCCGCGTTGCCGTGCCAATTCGGGCAAGGGGTTTGCGGATGCGCAAATCGTGGTAAACATCGGCAATGAACGGGGGTTCGCGCATCATCGATCTCAGGCTCGGCTCGGCCGACAAGGCGCCGCCGCCAGTTGAAGAAGCGCTCGCGCCCGACGAGCCGGCGCAGGGAGTTCCGCTGTCGGCGATCGAACCTGCAGCACCACTCTTCGACGAGGAGGTCGATGGCGACACCGCGTCCGTGTGGCGCTGGCTCGGCCCGGCACTGGCGATCGTCGCGGCGATCGGCTGGCTGGGTGGCATGATCGCGCTCAGTTGGCCTGCGCTCCAGACGGGGCTGAAGCCGGTCGAGCTGGTTCAGTTCGTCGCAGCCTTGTGCGTCCCGCTCGCGCTGATCGGCGTGATCTGGCAGCTCGCCATGCGGCGCAGCACGGCCGAAGCACGGCGGTTCGGCGCGACTGCGCGCGCGATGCGCGCCGAGGCAGCCGCGCTGGAGGCCATGCTCGCCACCGTTTCGCGTCGGATCACCGAAAACGGGCGCGTACTGGCGAGCCAGACCGACGCGATGGTGACGACCGGCGACCGCGCGGCGGACCGGCTAGCCGCGACGACATCGGCGATCGCGCAGCAGGTCAGCCATGCCGATGCGCAGGCGCGCACATTAACCGAGGCGGTGGCGCGCGCCGAACAGGCGCTCGGCGTGCTGCTCGCCTCGCTGCCGCGCGCGCAGGGTGAAGTGGCGGACATTGCCGACAAGCTCCAGCATACCGGCCTGGAGGCGAGCGAACGCGCTGCCGCGCTCGGTGCGCAGCTCAGCGCGCTTGCCGAGCAGGGGCGCATCGCGGACGATGTCACCGGCAGCGCCGCCCAGAAGCTCGCTGCGCACATCGCGCGGATGGAGGCGACCAGCGAGACGGCGGGCGCCCGGCTCGAACAGGTTACGGCATCGATGTCCGATTCGGTCGACGCCTTGCTGGGTCGCACGGCGACTGCCGTCGACGAGGCCCGCAAGGGCATCGCCGCGCAGGGCGACGCGATGCTCGCCATGCTGGAGGCGAACCAGTCCGCGCTGGACCGGGCGAGCCGCGACACCATCGAAGCACTCGCCGAGCGGATCGCGACCGTCGAGCAAGTGATCGACCGAATCAGCGCCAGACTGGGCGAGCAGCGTATTTCGGGCGATGCGCTGGTCCGCGATCTCGACCATCAATTCCAGGTGATCGAAGCGCGTGTCGACACGTTCCACAGGGACGGCATCGAACGCACGCAGCTGCTTGCGGCCTCGATCAGTGCGCTCGGCGGCTCGGCCGATGCGATGACCGAGGCGCTGAATGTCGGCGAGGCGACCGCGCGCAAGGTGATCAACACCAGCGAGGACCTGCTGACCTCGCTCGACGCCGCCGCGCGCGAGATTGACGAGACGTTGCCCGATGCCCTTGCCCGGCTCGACGCAAGGATCGCCGCGAGCCGCAGCGTCGTCGCCAGTGCGAAGCCCGAGTTGCTGTCGCTCGTGACCGCCGCCGAAAGCACGCATGACGCGATCGAGGCGATCGCGCAGGTGATTCAGGGCCAGCGCACCACGCTCGACCAGCTTTCGCGGCTGCTCAACGATGCGCTCGCCACCGGCCGCGACCGGGCCGAGGCGATCGGCGAGACGCTCGACACCACGATCGGCCGCACCCAGCATTTCGCCGAACAGGCTGCGCCGCAACTGATCGAAGCATTGATCCGCGTGCGCGACACCGCTGCGACCGCGGCCGACCGCGCGCGCGAAACGCTCGCCAGCGTCATTCCCGAGGCGGCGGCGATGATCGAGAACGCGAGCGCCGAGGCGATGCAGCGCGCGCTCGGCAATTCGATCGAGCGCCAGCTTGCCGGGATCGCGGGTGCCGCCGACGACGCCGTCGCTGCCGCGCAGCGTGCCTCCAGCAAGCTTGCCGACCAGATGCTGACCATCGCCGAGACGTCGGCGCTGATCGACGCCCGGATCGAGGATGCGCGAGAGGAACGCGAAAAGGCGGATACCGACAGTTTCGGGCGGCGCAGCTCGCTGCTGATCGAGGCGCTGAACTCGGCGTCGATCGACATCGCCAAAGCCTTTTCGAACGAAGTCGCCGACAGCGCCTGGGCAGCCTATCTGAAAGGCGATCGCGGCGTCTTCACCCGCCGCGCGGTGCGGCTGCTCGACGCAACCGAGGCGCGCGAGATTGCCCGGCTGCACGACAGCGACCCTGCTTTCCGGGAACAGGTGAACCGCTACATCCACGACTTCGAGAGCATGCTCCGCACCATCCTCGCCCAGCGCGACGGATCGCCGATGGGCGTGACGTTGCTGTCGTCCGACATGGGCAAGCTCTATGTCGCCTTGGCGCAAGCGATCGAACGGCTTCGCGGTTAGAGCCTAGAGCCCGATGACATTATCTTGAGCCGTTCGTTTCGAGCGCAGTCGAGAAACAGGCCACGAGCGTTGCGCAGGGTGTCTCGACTTCGCTCGACACGAACGGTTGGGGATTTGATTCAACCAAAAGTCATCCGACTCTAATTGCTTGAAGTCGGGTTGCCGTTGCGAGCGCAGCGCTTCAATCCGGCCGACCCGCTCGGCAATCTTGCGACCAAGCGACGAATATGAAGGGGGCGGCGCAGCAGGTTGCCCCGCCGCACCGCCCCACTCGGCTATTCTGACAGGTCGATCAGTTCAGGTCGAACCGATCGAGGTTCATCACCTTCGTCCAGGCCTTCACGAAATCCTGCACGAACTTGCCCTCGCCATCGGCACAGCCATAGACTTCGGCAAGCGCACGCAGCACCGAATGCGACCCGAAGATCAGGTCGACGCGGGTGCCGGTCCATTTGACCGCGCCGGTGGTGCGGTCGCGCCCTTCGAACACATCGTCGCTGTCGCCCATCGGCGCCCAGATCGTGCCGATATCCAGCAGATTGACGAAGAAGTCGTTCGACAGAGTCCCGGGCCGGTCGGTCAGCACGCCATGCTTTGCCCCGCCGACATTCGCATCGAGCGCACGCAGTCCGCCGATCAGCGCCGTCATTTCGGGCGCCGTCAGAGTCAGCAATTGCGCACGGTCGATCAGCGCCTCTTCAGCCGGCAACGGATAGCCGGGCCGCAGATAGTTGCGGAACCCGTCGGCGAGCGGCTCGAGCGGCGCAAAGCTGTGCGCGTCGGTCTGCTCCTCGGTCGCGTCTGTTCGGCCCGGCGTGAACGGCACGGTGACCGCATGCCCGGCGCGCTTTGCCGCATCCTCAACCGCCGCGCAGCCGCCGAGCACGATCAGGTCGGCCAGCGACACCTTCTTGCCGCCTGCGCCAGCGTCGAATTCGGCCTTGATCGAGCCGAGCGTCGTTAGCACTGACGCCAAGCCGGCCGGATCATTGGCCTCCCAATCCTTTTGCGGGGCCAGCCGGATGCGCGCACCATTGGCGCCACCGCGCATGTCGCTGCCCCGGAAGGTCGACGCCGAAGCCCAGGCGGTACGCACCAGCTGCGCCGTCGTCAGCCCCGATCCCAGCAGCTTGGTCTTGAGCGCCGCGATGTCGTTCGCGTCGATCAGCGGGTGGTCGACCGGCGGCACCGGATCCTGCCAGATCAGCTCTTCCGACGGGACCAGCTTGCCGAGATAGCGGGCGATCGGCCCCATGTCGCGGTGGGTCAGCTTGTACCAGGCGCGCGCGAACGCATCTGCGAACGCGGCCGGGTCGGCATGGAAACGGCGCGAGATCTTCTCATAGGCCGGGTCCATCCGCATCGCCATGTCGGCGGTGGTCATCATCGGCGCGTGGCGGCGCGAAGGATCGTGTGCGTCGGGAACGGTCCCTTGCGCCTCGGCATTTTTGGGGGTCCATTGCTGGGCACCTGCCGGGCTGCGCGTCAATTCCCACTCATTGCCGAACAGCGTGTCGAAATAGCTGTTGTCCCAGGTGATCGGCGTTGCCGTCCAGGCGCCCTCGATTCCGCTGGTGATCGTGTCGACACCGTGGCCGCTGCCCATCGTGTTGCGCCAGCCAAGCCCCATCAGCTCGATCGAAGCACCTTCGGGTTCCGGGCCGACGAACTCGTTCGGATCGCCCGCGCCGTGCGCCTTGCCGAAGGTGTGCCCGCCGGCGACCAGTGCGACCGTTTCCTCGTCATTCATCGCCATCCGCGCAAAGGTCTCGCGGATGTCATGGCCCGAACGAACGGGGTCGGGATTGCCGTTCGGCCCCTCGGGATTGACGTAGATCAGCCCCATCTGCACCGCCGCGAGCGGATTGGCGAGCTCGCGCTCACCGCTATAGCGCTGGTCGTCGAGCCACTTGCCCTCCGGCCCCCAATAAATGTCGGCCTCGGGCTCCCACACATCGGCGCGGCCGCCGGCAAAGCCGAACGTCTTGAAGCCCATCGATTCGAGCGCGACGTTCCCCGCCAGGATCATCAGGTCGGCCCAGCTGAGCTTGCGGCCATATTTCTGCTTGATGGGCCAGAGCAGGCGGCGCGCCTTGTCGAGATTGCCGTTGTCCGGCCAGCTGTTGAGCGGCGCGAATCGCTGCGTCCCCGAACCCGCGCCGCCGCGCCCGTCGGCGATGCGATAGGTGCCGGCGCTGTGCCAGGCCATGCGGATGAAGAACGGCCCGTAATGGCCATAATCCGCCGGCCACCAGGGCTGCGAATCGGTCATCAGCGCGTGAAGATCGGCGACGACGGCGTCCAGATCGAGCGTCTTGAATTCAGCGGCATAATCGAAATCCTCCCCCATCGGGTTGGTCTTTTCCGACTGCTGGCTCAGTATTTCGAGATGGAGCTGGTTCGGCCACCAATCGCGGTTCGACATGCCCCAGATCTTGGCACGGTCATGCCCGCCGCCGCCATGCGCCACCGGACATTTGGATTCGTCGTTCATGCACTCCACTCCTGCTATGGGCCTTTACGGCGATCGGTATCCCGCGCGCTCCATAGCGCATGGCAGCCGCGGTTCGAAACGATGGCTTCTTGTCTGTGTGATCGATTTTTATCGTTTGTTTGCGAAAATCGCGCGACAGCGGCCCGCGATGCGGCAATCGCCCCGCACAATCTCATTCGACGGGCTTCATGCCCCCGAAAAAGTCGAGCGTTTCGGCCGTCACCCAGCCGAAATGATAGTTGAGCAGGAACAGGCCGAACAGCACGCTCGCAACGATTGTGATCCGCATCACCGTACGCCAGGGGCGAAAGCTCGCCGGCGCGCTCTCGGCCTGACCGGGAACCTTGGCCACCCCCGCCTCATCGGCGGTGCGCACGCCAAAGGGTAGCACGAGGAAAATCGAAAACGCCCAGAACAACGCATAGATCGCGATCATCGACGCGGGCTGCATCGGCGTCAGGCCTCGATCACCAGCACGTCGACGATCGGCTTCTTGCCGGTCCAGCGCGCGGCGACACGGCGAACCGCCAGCCGCACGCTTTCGCGCAACTTCTCGCGGTCGCGACCACCATCGCGCACCGCCTTGGCGGCGGCGTCGACAGCTTCGTCGATGAAGGGCTCGCGGTCTTCCTCGACCGGCACACCCTGGATTCGGATCTGCGGATCGCCGACCATCCTGCCACGCTGAAGCGCGACCGCGACCGAAATCTGGCCGTTGAGCGCCAGCTTGCGCCGCTCGTTGATGGTCGCGCCGTCGGCGGGCAGGATCACATCGCCGTCGAGCACGAGCCGCCCGACAGGGGCATTGCCGATCTTTGCGGGCGCGCCGGGCGCCAACCGGACGATATCGCCATCGGTTTGGACCAGCGCGCCGGGAATCCCTTGCGCCAGGCCGAACCGTGCCTGTTCCATCAGGTGGCGCATCTCGCCATGCACCGGCACCAGCAGCTGCGGACGGACCCAGCCATACATCGTCGCGAGTTCGGGCCGCCCCGGATGACCCGATACATGGACATGCGCCTGACGGTCGGTGATCATCACCACGCCTTTGGCGGCAAGCTGGTTCTGGATGCGGCCGATCGCGACTTCGT
>PKED01000026.1 GCA_002863155.1 Sphingomonadaceae bacterium
TGTCGTCCAAGCGGGTCGTCTTGCGCAGGATTGAGGCCTTCGACTCCAGCTGTGCCTTGACGTCGATCATGGTCTTACTGGCTTCGACCCGCGGGGCTTCCTGCTGAAGAAGACGTTCGACGTCCGGCGTACTCGCGTCGAAGGACGCCTCGTTCGGCAGACCCTTCAGACCATCTCCCGTAATGATCTCGCAATCGTCGTAGGCCAACTCCCTAATCCGCGCCGCCGCCTGCCTTGCCAGCGCCTCGTGCCACTTGATCGCATGGACCTGCCCAGCAGGGCGGGAGAGGACGGCTGCGGCATAACCCGTTACCGCCCCGACCTCGAGCAATCGGTCGTCTGCCCCGACTTCCCCCGCATCCATCCGGTGATCGACGTAGGTTTCGCGCGGGGCTTTGGCAAAGGCGGACAGAAACGCCTCGTCGCGAAAGCCGCGCGCGGCAATCTGGTTGCGGTTGATCAACTGGCGCCGGTCAGCATAGTCGGTGCCGCTCACGATGCACCTCCAGCTTGGTTAGCGAACACCACGCGCGTCCCCTGGCGCACCGCATCCGCCAGTTCCTTCGCATCCCAGTTGGTAAGTCTTACGCATCCATGGCTGGCGGTCTTGCCGATCAGTTGCGGGTCGGGCGATCCGTGGATGCCATATCCGGGTTTGCTCAGATCGATCCAAATGCCGCCCACCGGATTGTTCGGCCCGGGCGGGACGATCAGCGTTTCGTCGGGACCCCATTCGCGCCCGCTCGGATCGAAGGTATAGTTTGCATCGGGCGCTACCGCGACCACCTCCATCGAACCGGAGGGGCTGGGAAATTGCGCGCTGCCCACCGTCGCGGGATAACTGGCAAGGATATTGCCCCGCTCGTCGAAAGCGACGACCGAATTGTCCGACTTGCGGACCTCAATCCGGGCGACCTGCGAAGGAAGTGTTTCCTCTCGATGCGCAACAATAGTGATCCGCGTCCCCACGCGGCTGAAATCGGCCTCGGGATTGAGCGCCCGAAGCAGGTCCTGATCCATATGGAACCGGTCTGCGATCAGCTCCTGCGGCGAGGTCCAGCCAACACGCTCCAGCGCTGCCATTGCCGACATAGCGTCGGGCACACGAAAGAACGGTCCGTCCACGTCGTCGCGCGTGATCGTGTAGGTCTGGAAAATCTCACCGCCCTGCGAGTTTATCAGTGATCGCATAAGCTGCGGATCGATGCTTCCCTCGGCAGGAAGCCCGCGGGCTCGTCGGAAATGCTGGATCGCCCGCATCGTGTTGCCGCCCATGAGACCATCGATCACGCCGGGCGAATGGCGGCTCCGATCGAGCATAACCTGCGCGGCAAGCACTACGCGCGAACGAGCGCCAGAAAATGCCGTTTCCGGCACCGAGGGTGGGATTTTCAGATCAAGACTTTCGCTTTGTGTCGTCTCGATACCCGCTTCGGCATCGGTTGTTGACTGGGCCGGCGATACCGAGGGAACACAGAGAAGCGCGGTGGCGATCAACACCACCAAGATACGGTCAATAAGAAGAAATCCAGGCATGGTTGACTAACTGGGCTGCCTGCGCGGATGTTCCGATCTACTCAATCCCGAAAAGGCTGTTGAGCGTACGATTTGATATTTGAACCAAGGGCGCGCATCCGATGCACGCAAGCGCCATCCCGGTTTCGGGCGGCGCTACCAAACGGAGTTACCTGGTGGTGGGTGCTGTGGACGGCGGCCGTGGGTCGCCAGGCAACTGGGTTGTGTCTCCCGAGGAGTTACGGCGTGCTGCACCGCGTGGGGCGATACGCCAAACGGTGTTCGACACATCATCCGCGACATATAGTACACCACGCGCCTCATCGTACGTCACGCCCACGGGGCGCCCCCTCGCGTGCCCGTCTTTCAAAAAACCTGTGAGCAGATCGATGGGTTCGCCGCTCGGGCGCCCGCCGCGGAAAGGGACGAAGACGACTTTATAGCCCGACGGATCGGCTCGATTCCAGCTTCCGTGCATCCCGACGAACGCGCCTTCGGCGAACCGGCCACCCAAACCCCCGTCGGTGGTGAAATCGACACCTAGTGCAGCTACATGCGAGCCTAGCGCGTAGTCGGGCACAACGGCCTTGTTCACCAGGTCGGGCCTCGCCGGCTTGATCCTCGGATCGACGTTCTGGCCGTAGTAACTGTAGGGCCAGCCATAAAAGGCACCGTCGCGTACGGAAGTCAGATAATCGGGGACGAGTTGCGGCCCGAGTTCGTCGCGCTCGTTGACGACCGCCCAAAGCTGCTCGTTCCACGGGTCGAAGGCGAGTGCGGTCGGGTTGCGGATGCCGGAAGCGAATATCCGACTGGCACCCGTTTCGCGGTCTATCTCCCATATGACCGCACGGTCCTCTTCGACATCCATGCCGCGTTCGCCGACATTGCTGTTCGAGCCGATGCCCACATAAAGCTTCGAGCCATCGGGGCTGGCGGTCATCGCCTTGGTCCAGTGGTGATTGATTTTCGCGGGAAGCTTTGTGACTTCGGTACCAGACCCCGCGATTCTGGTGGCTCCTTCGGTATATTCGAAGCTTACCAGATTACCCTGATTGGCTACGTAGAGCGTGCCATCGACCAAGGCCAAGCCATAGGGAGCGTCAAGACCTTCGATAAAAGTGGTCTGGAGATCGGTTTGCCCATCGCCGTCCTCATCACGCAGCAGGGTTAGCCGGTCCCCGCCTTCGACCGGGCTTTTGCCGCGCTTCTTTATCCAGCCTGCGATAACATCCTTGGGCCTCAACTTTGGCGCCTTGCCGCCAGAACCCTCGGCGACCAGAATGTCCCCATTGGGCAGCACGAGCGTCTGCCGTGGAATCTTCAGATCCTGTGCAATGGCGGAAACAGTGTACCCCTCGGGTACGATGGGTAGTTCGCCCCCCCATCCTTCCGGCGTTGGAATTTCCATCTCCGGCACGAGAGCATCGTTCTGTTCGGGAAGCTCGGGCTGGTCACCGGTCTGATCGAGATCGGGATCGCTGCCGACCTGGCAGGCGGCAAGCGCGATTGTCAGCGGCAAGACGAGATGGGCTAAGCGGTTCATGCGCGTTTCTCCACCGTCTGGGTGCCGTAAGCGATAAACGCTGCGATCAGGGCAAGGATCGAGCACAGAATCGAAAGCATAAGTCCCAGAGTGCCAACGGAATGCCAGCCGTCACGAGCGTGCTGGAATGCATTCAGCACACCGAGACCGAACATTGCGGCGATGACAATCAGATAGAGCGTACCGCGACCTTTCGCGTGGCGAGCTCGTCCGAAGAAGATGGCGAGCAGTGCCGAGGCGAGGACCAGGCCCGCGAACAGGTCTGCCCCGGCAATGAGCCAGGACGAGAAGTTGGTCCACTGGATCTCCGCCGTATTCAGATAGGTTATATCGGTAAGTAAAGCGGCAGGATAAAGCGCCACGGGAAAGGCAAGCAGTATCGCGTGCAAGGGATTTGCAAAAGAACGGGAATTAGTGACTGTGCGATCCATGCGGGCAATCTCCTCTTCCGGCTTTGCCACTCTGACTAACCAACAATCGCGGGGAAGGTGCCGAAGATTACACCCGCCCCAGCCAGACCGAGGGAACCGAGAGCGAGCGGCGAGCGTGGAGCCCGTAGCCTCAGGACTTGTCCCAGCAATGCGGCGATTGCGATGAGACCAGCACCTATCGCGATGATCCGCGCGATCCCGGCATCGGGGAAAACCAGCACTCCGGTGTAGCTGATAGCGAAATGCGCCGACCAGATCACGAAGGCGATCAGAAGCGTGCGATAGATCGAAGGACGGTCGATGGGCTCGCCAATCTCGCTGTTCTTTGCTTCAGACACCGGGGAACACCCTCGGCAAGAGAGTAAAGACCATGCCCTGCAGCGCGCAGAACATTATGAAACGTGCGACAATATCCATGGTGACGTTTGTCGGAGTGGTCATGATTCCCCGCGCTTCGCGAAAAGCGAGATAGGTGGCCATGATGACAGCGACCACGACCACCTGTCCCTGAAGCACCGAAAGCATAAAAACAGTCGCACCCATCCCATTCGCGGTGGGTTCAAGACCCGTCGCGAGCCATCCAGTCACATCGAGGTATAAGGCTCCGACCAGCAGGGTCGCAGCAAGTGCCTCCAGCATCCAGGGCAGGTCTTCGGCAAGCCGCCCTTCTTTCGATGCGAGAAACCGACGCCCGCCCCAGGCCGCAAGAAGCGCCGCCGCTTCTATCCCGACAATGATTGCAGTTGCGCCGAGCGGCGGAGGCGCACTCCAGACTTCGGGATTGATGCCATAGAGGTAGAGGTAGGCGAACACGGCCATGAAGCCGATCATGCCGATTACGACCATCAAAGTGTTCAACGCCCACCAGCCGTGGCTTTTCGGCCCGGTGATTGCGATCGGAACTTCGATACCGCCGCCGATGTCGGCGCTTTCCTGTTTGATGGGACGGTCAGTTTCCCAAAGCCATCGAAGCGTACTTAGCACTGCTACAATCCCGCAAAACACTGCAAAGGCGTAGCCCTGCACCGTCAGCGAGAGGAAAAAGAGAGCGGTGAACACAGCTGCTGACAATGGCCATGGCGACGGGCCGGGCATGAGTTGAACGTACTGTGGTTCAGCCATCACGGTCGAGGTGATCAACGTCTCGCGCTGACCAGTGGCAGAGTTCGGGAGGAAATAGCGCCCTTCCTCGACTTCCTTCGAGATTTGGGGGCGATCCCATAAAGGCTCGCGAGTCGTAACCAGCGGAATCGAGCGAGTGGAGTACAAACCGGTTGGAAGCCATTCGAGCGTACCGCCGCCGTAGATATTGCCTGCATCGTCATGAACCGTGAAACGAAAGCGGCGCGCGAGATCGAACAGAAAAAGGAGTATCCCAGCGGCCATCACGAAAGCGCCGATGGTGGACACCAGATTGAGCAGATCGAGATCACGTCCGGGCAAATAGGTATAGACTCTGCGTGGCATGCCCATGAGGCCGGTCAGGTGCATCGGGAAGAAAGTGATGTGCAAACCAGCGAACATCAGCCCGAAGACCCATTTGCCCACCCGTTCGGACAAAGCCCTGCTGCTGGTCATGCCGTGCCAGTGGTAGAATGCGGCAAACATCGGGAAAACCATGCCGCCCATGAGCACGTAGTGGAGGTGGGCGACGATGAAATAGGTGTCGTGCGCTTGCCAGTCGAAGGGCACCATACCCACCATCACGCCGGTCAACCCACCCATCGTGAAAATCACCACGCTTCCGACCACGAAAAGCGCGGGCGTGGCCCATTTGATTTTGCCGCTGGCTAACGTGGCGATCCAGCAAAATACCTGAATGCCGGCGGGTAGGCTGACGGCCATGCTCGCGGCAGAAAAATAGCCAGCGGAGACGCGCGGCATATCGGTCGTGAACATGTGATGCGCCCAGACGCCGAAGCTGATGAAGCCGGTAGCGACCAGCGCCAGAACGTTGAGGCGGTACCCAACGAGCGGCACCTTGGCGACTGCGGCCACCATCATGCTCATCAGACCCGCGGCTGGGATAAAGATAATGTAGACTTCTGGATGGCCGAAAAACCAGAAGAGGTGTTGCCACAGCATGGGATCGCCGCCGCGTAGCGCATCGAAGAAAGGCCAATTGAAAGCTCGTTCGATCTCCAGCAGCATCGTGCACAGGATCACACTGGGGAAAGCGACCACGATCATTACCGCGAACACCAGCATGGCCCACGCAAACATCGGCATCTTGTCGAGGGTCATCCCCGGCGCGCGGGTGCGCAGCACACCCACGATGATCTCGATCGCTCCGGCAATGGCCGAGATCTCGATGAAGCCGATGCCGAGCAACCAGAAGTCTGTATTGATACCGGGACTGAAGGCGATGCTCGTCAGCGGGGGATACATGAACCAGCCGCCGTCGGGCGCCAACCCCACGAACAGCGAGAGAAAAAACATCGTTCCGCCTACGAAATAGGCCCAGAAGGCGAATGCTGACAGCCTGGGAAACGGTAGATCGCGTGCCGCCAGCATCTGCGGTAAAAGCATGATCCCGATCGCCTCCACCATTGGCACGGCAAACAGGAACATCATCACCGTTCCGTGCATGGTGAAGAACTGGTTGTAGGTATCGACGCCGAGGAAATCCTGCATCGGAGCGGCGAGTTGCACACGCATGCCCAGCGCCAGAATTCCTGCTGCTAAGAAGAAGCCGAAAGCAGTGACGACGTACCAGAAGCCGACGTAGTTGTTATTGACCGCGGTAAGACGTGCCCACCCCTTGGGCGCGCGCCAGATGCGGTTCAATTCTTCGACTTCGCTATCGGGACGCTTCTCGGTGGGGAAGCGCTCATAGAGCGAATAATCGAAACCCGTCTCGGATCTCAT
>PKED01000174.1 GCA_002863155.1 Sphingomonadaceae bacterium
GGTCGGCGTGTTCCCGATGGCCGACAACCGCGCCGCCGCCAGCGTCTATTGGGTGGAGCCGAAGCGCCGCGCGATCCTGCCGCTGGACGGGTTTCACCTGTCACGCTCGCTGCGCAAGACGATCGTGTCTGATCGATTCCGGGTGACCGCCGATGCCGCGTTCGGCGACGTGATCCGGCTCTGTGCCGAGGGCGCGGTGGATCGGCCGGAAACCTGGATCAGCGGCCAGATAGAGGACGCGTTCTGCGCCCTGCACCGCATGGGCCATGCCCATTCGATCGAATGCTGGATCGGCGACGAGCTGGTCGGCGGGCTGTACGGCCTCGCGCTCGGCCGCGCCTTTTTTGGCGAGAGCATGGTATCGCGGGCGCGGGACTCGTCGAAGGTGGCGCTCGCCTGGCTCGTCGCGAGGATGCGGGTCGGCGGTTTCACGCTGCTCGACTGCCAGTTCCAGACCGACCACCTCGCCTCGCTCGGCGCGGTGGAGATCAGCCGCGCACGCTATCTGGGGCTATTGTCGGCGGCGGTCGAGGGCGCGGTGGCGGGCGCGCTGTCGTTGGACGGCGCGGCATCGGCGGGCGTGGCGGCCGGCGTCTCGGGCGATTTCTTCGCGCTCGACGCGCTCGGTGCGTCGGCGACCGCAACCGTGCCCGCCCCACCCGACGGAAAACGCATCGCGCAGCTTTTGGGCCAGACGTCGTAGATCGGGTGCTGCACCACGTTCAGGCTCGGCCGCTCCTTGTACAGCCAGCCCGAAAAGCTGCGCCGCCATTTACGATCGGGCTCCATCACGTCGAGCTGGACGAAGGCGCCGGTATACTGCTCGACTTCCCAGGGCGCGGTCACCTCGCAGGCGCGCAGCCGCACGACGACGTCGCCGACGCGCACCGCCTGGCCTGGCTTGAGCGTCAGGTCGCGACTGGCGCCGCTCCGCTTGTTGAGCAGGCCGATCACCGCAACGCGCTCCGCCATCGGCGTCGTCCCCTTGGCGATATCCGCCTCGGGCGTCACGTCGATCGTCGCGACGTCGCTCGGTGCCTGCGACTGGTCGAGCACCGTCTCGCCGGTGGTCTTGATCGGCTGGTTGTTATTCGCGGCCGACGTGACGGCGCGCTGATAGCCGAACCAGAGCGCGACCGCCGCGACGATCGCACCGATTCCCGCTCCACCCCAGATCAGCCAGCGGCGGCGCTCACTCACCCGGCGTCCACGCTTCGTAATCGCCGGTCGCGGCCGCGCGGTGCCCGCCCTTTTCGAGCGCACCTGCCGGGCGATAGGCACGTTCGGTGCCGGTCAGATTCGCCTCGGCCGGCTTTTGCCAGGGACGGACGGGCGGCAGGGACTGATCGGGCAGCGCATCGATCTGATGATGCAGCCAGCCGAACCATTCGGGCGGCACCCGGCTGGCGTCGTTCGCGCCGCTATAGATCACCCAGCGGCGCGGAATGCCGTTCGGGTCGACACCGCCCTGGTAATAGACGTTGCCCAGCGCATCGCTCCCGACCCGCGACTTGCCGCGCAAGCCCATCCAGGTGCCGAAGGTGGCGCCGTTCCACCAGGTGAAGATCGTTCCCAATACGCCCATCGCCGCCGCTTAGCGCGCGCCATCGCCCGCTTCAACCGCCGTTTCGCGACTCATTGCGCGCGGCGACCGTCCCAGGTGACGCTGTCGCCTTCCGCGATGCCGAGTTCGGCCGTGCGCCCGCCGCGAAGTTCGAGCACCGCCGCCACCGGCTCTCCCGACGCGATCGGCGTTTCGGAAAAGGGAGTCGTGTTCTCGGCGATGCGCGCGATGGTGCCGTCGGCACGGATGAAGATGATGTCGAGCGGGCTCGGCGTGTCCTTCATCCAGAAGCTCGCCTCGCGCGGCGGACCGCCATCGCCGGGATAGGGATAGAAGAGCATGCCGCCATCGGCGGGAATGCTGGTGCGGAACATCAGCCCGCGCGCCTGCTGCGCGGTATCGACCGCGCGCTCGACCTGGAACCGGTGCTTGCCCGCCGCACCGCTGATCGTGACGGCGACCGTGTCGCGGGCGGCTTCGCTACCCTGCTTCGGGGCGGCATTGCCGGTGCAGGCCGGAAGCGCCAGCGCGATCGCGACGGCGGCGCAGAACCCGGTAATACGCATTTACTCAACCTTCCTGTTCGACCGCCACGGCCAGCGGGCCTTTCCGCCCATCGACGATGCGCGCGAGCAGCCTTTCGTCGGGCTCGACCTCGCAAATGCCGGCCCGGCGCAGCGTCTCCATGTGTACGAATATATCGGACGCGTCCGATCCGCGCACCAAGAATCCATAGCCCTTCAGCCGATTGAACCATTTCACGACGACAGGCTCGAACGGCCCCGCCTGATCGACCAGCCCGGCGGGATCGATCCGATCGGCGGTGCGGATGCGCGGGGCGGGTTCGACCGCATGGGTCAGATCGATCGTCAGGATCTCGCGCGCCTGATAGCCCCGGTCGCGCCGCACGGCGATGCAATCGATCCGCGCGCCTTCGGGCAGGCTGCGCCGTCCATGCGGCTGCAACACCGAAAAATGGATCAGGATATCGCCGACGCCGGGCTCGTCCGCGACCAGAAAGCCGAAACCACGCGTCGCGTCGAACCATTTCAGCGTGCCCGCGAAACGGCGCTCGGTCGCGTCATCGAAATCGAGCTTTGCTGCGGCGTCGTAATAATGTCCCGCCAGCTGCGCCGATTGCCCCTCAAAATCCGCTTGCACGATAGACAGCCCCCCGTCCGAACCACCAGCTTATCACGAAAAGTCGGCAGCGCCAGAGCCGTCCGTTTCGGACCGAAGCTGCACCAGTGCGGCTTCGTCGCCCGGCGCCATTGCCAGAATCTGCCGAGCAAGGTCGAAGCCATGCCCGGCACGCACCATCGCCGCCAACTGCTTGTCGCGCAGCGGCCGATCCGGCGCCGTCGACGCGAACGGCCCAAGCCGTTTGCGTCGGGCAAAGGCGATCGCGGCGGGAACCGCGCTGTCGGCGATGTCGGGGGCGAGCGCTTCGGCGTCTTCGCCCGCGACCCCGGCGGCTCGCAGGGCGCCCGCGACGCGTCGCGCGCCCAGCCCGCGCCGCGCCATCGCCCCGGCCCGCGCGGCGCCGTAGCTGCGATCGTCGATATAGCCCAAGGCGGCGAACCGCTCCGCGATCGTTGCCGGATCGACCGGTGGCCCTGCCCAGCCGCGCGAGCGGATCTTGCGATTGAGATAGTCCGTCAGGCGTCGGCGCGTGGTCGCGAAGCGTTCGACATAGCGCAGCGCGAGCCGGTCGAGCGATGCCGAATCGAGCGGCGGCGCCGCGCGGCGCTTTGCGGGGCTGGCAGGCTCCATGCCATCATTGTGCCATAGTCGAACCCGATTTTGAACGCTTCCCACCGCCATGGGCGCGGTTTGTGCGCGTTTTCGCGTTGTGTCATTTGAAAGAACAGGGCCATGTGTGGTCCAGATCGATAATGAGGGGCATGAACATAATGGTGATCGATCAGCGGCAGTCCGACGCGGCGCAGGCAGCCTTGCCCTCGCCGACGCCGACGGACGACGTGCTGCCGCGTCGCTTCGCCGATTTCGGCACGCTGAGCGAAGCGCTTGATTATGCGGCGTCCGGCGGGCGCGGCTTCAATTTCCATGATGCGCGCGGCACCATCAAACGCGCCTATTCCTATGCCGAGCTGCGCACCGACGCGCTCGACGCGGCACTGCGGCTGATCGCGCTCGGCATCGCTCCTGGCGACCGGGTCGCGCTGATCGCCGAGACGAGCCCCGAATTCGCGGCTTTGTTCTTCGGCGCGGTCTATGCCGGTGCGTGGCCGGTGCCGTTGCCGCTGCCGACATCGTTCGGCGGTCGCGATGCCTATATCGACCAGATCGGGGTTCAGCTGAACAGCAGCGACCCGGTTCTGCTCGTCTATCCCCCCGAGCTTGCCGACATGGCCGGCGAAGCGGCCCGGCTGGGCGGCGTTCGCGGGATCGACTGGGCGACGCTTGCGACCCATCCGGTGACCGCGGTTCCCCTGCCCGCGGCCCGGCCCGACGACATCTGCTATCTGCAATATTCGAGCGGATCGACCCGCTTTCCGCACGGCGTCGCCGTCACCCACGCGGCGCTGCTCAACAATCTCGCCGCGCATGGCCATGGCATGGAGCTGATCGACAGCGATCGCTGCGTGTCATGGCTCCCCTGGTATCACGACATGGGCCTGGTCGGCTGCATGCTGTCGCCGATGGCCAACCAGGTATCGGTAGATTATCTGAAGACCGAGGATTTCGCCCGCCGTCCGCTGGCATGGCTCGACCTGATCAGCCGCAACAGCGGCACGACGGTGAGCTATTCGCCGACCTTCGGCTACGACATCTGCTCGCGTCGCATGTCGAGCCAGACCCGCGCTTCCGACCGGTTCGACCTGTCGCGCTGGCGGCTGGCGGGCAATGGCGCCGACATGATTCGCCCCGACGTGATGCAGAGCTTTGTCGATGCATTCGACAGCGCCGGTTTCAAGGCGAGCGCCTTCCTGCCGAGCTATGGCCTTGCCGAGGCGACGCTGGCGGTATCGATCATGCCGCCGGGCGAAGGCATCCGTGTCGAACTCGTCGAGGAAACCCAGCTTTCGGGCGCAGCCGCCAAGCAGGACCGCCCGCAGCGTTACCGCGCGATCGTCAATTGCGGCCGGCCGGTGCGCGACATGACGGTCGAGGTGCGCGAGGAGGACGGCACGCCGCTGCCCGAACGCGCGATCGGCAAGATCTGGTGCAAGGGCCCCTCGATCATGGCCGGCTATTTCCGCGACCCCGAGGCGACGGCAGCCTGCATGGTCGACGGCTGGCTCGATACCGGCGACATGGGGTATATGTCCGAAGGCTATGTCTATATCGTCGGCCGGGCGAAGGACATGATCATCGTCAACGGCAAGAATCACTGGCCGCAGGACATCGAATGGGCGGTCGAGCAGCTGCCCGGGTTCAAGGCCGGCGACATTGCCGCCTTTGCGATCACCACGCCGGGGGGCGAGGAAACGCCCGCCGTGCTGGTCCAGTGCCGCAGTTCCGACGAGAACGAGCGGGTCCGGCTGCGCGAGGAAATCCGCGAGAAGGTTCGCTCGGTCACCGGCATGAACTGCGTGATCGAGCTGATCCCGCCGCGGACCCTGCCGCGCACCAGCTCGGGCAAGCTCAGCCGCGCCAAGGCCCGCAATCTCTATCTGAGCGGCGACATCAAGCCCTATGCGATCGCGGCCTGACGCTGGCGGACTTCGTTCGAAAAGAGCGCGCAATCTAACGGTCTGCTAATCATTTCAGGATATCGCGGCGGGGTGAGCAACAACTCCGCCTCGCAATTCGCGCGTCCGAAGATCGACGCAGCGGCGCTGCTCGGCTTGCGCGACCCCGCCGACGGCACCGATTGGGGCCCGATTCGCGCAGCCCAGATCAATGCCGGGCGCAACCTCGCTTTTCTGCTGCTGACCGCAAATCTGATCGGCGCGTCGATGACGATCCTGATCGCCGATCGGCTCGTCCCGCTTTGGGCGCTGATATCGTGGGGGACGCTGGTCACTGCGGTGTCGGTCGGCATCGCGTTTCGGCGCCTGTCGTCGAAGTGGCGCCGCGCGACCAGCGCGCCCGTCGCGGCGGTGCGCAGCACGGTGATGGAAGGGCTCGCGCTCGGCGTGGTCTGGGCAATCCCGGCAATCGGCCTCTCTGGCCGCGCCGGCGTCGGCGATGCGCTGGGGCTGTGGGTTGTCCTGTCGGTGCTGATGACTGCATCGGCGATCGCGACCGCGGCGCTGCCGCTGGCGACTTTGGGCTTTCTGCTGGTGCTCGGTTCGGCGGTGTCGATCATGCTGATGCTGGTGGCGGGGCCGATTCTGGCGGCGGTCGCGGTCGTGTTCACGCTGCTGCTGATGGTTGCCTGCTACACCCAGGCGCGCGGCCTTGTCGTGATCCGCGCCAGCGAGATCGCGCTTGCCGAACGCGACGAAACCGTGAGCCTGCTGCTGCGCGATACCGAGGACCACAGCGCCGACTGGCTCTGGGAAATCGACGCCGCCAAGCGGATCGTCCGCGCCTCGCCGCGATTTGCCTATGCGGTCGGGCACGATCCGCTGACGATCAACAAGCAGCCGATCCTTCAGGTTCTCGCCGGTCCGGGCTGGGAAAGCGGCGACATCGACGAGGGGCTGCGCGCGCTCGCCGAGAAACTGAAGCTGCGCGAAGCATTCCACGACTTGCCGATCGCGGTAACAGTCAAGGAAGAACGCCGCTGGTGGGAAATCTCGGCGACGCCGCGCTATGACGATGCGGGCACTTTCATCGGCTTTCGCGGCGTCGGC
>PKED01000068.1 GCA_002863155.1 Sphingomonadaceae bacterium
TGGCCAGGCCGATCGCCGCCCAGATCAGCGGCACGCGCACCACCACCAGCGCGGTGCCGATCTGCAGCGCAAGCGCACCGGCGATCCAGCGCCAGCTCGGTCGCGCGGCGCGATCCTCTGACAGCGCCCAGGCAAGCAGCATCAGCAACGTGATGCCGATCAGCCCCTGAAAATGCGCGAGCCCCTCAACCACCCAATCACCCCATCAGAATTTCCACGACGCCCCGAACTGAAACTGGCGCGGTGCCCCGGCATTGCGCTGAACAAAGGGTGCGCCGCCGCCGAACTGCACTTGATTGGACGTACTCGCGGCATTCGCAAAGCCCGACAGGTTATTGGCGTTGAACAGGTTGAAGACATCGAGGCTGAACTCGATCGCGCCGACGGGCAAATCGAGCGCATAGCGTGCGCCGATATCGACTTGCGTCGACCAGGGCAGCCGTCCGGTGTTGCGGCCGACCCCGGGATAGCGATCCGAATTGCCGACGAACGCCTCGCCAAAGCTCTGGCCGTCGCCGTTCAGGTCCTGCGTCCCGAAAATGCTCGCGTCGGGGATGAAATTGACGGGCTGGCCCGACTGGAACAGCCCGGCTGCCGTCAGCGTCAATCCCTTGACCGGATAGAGCGAGCCGACCGCCGAGATCACGTGCCGCCGGTCATTGGCGGACGCGCCGAAATCATTGGCGAAATCGTTCGCGTTCGACGCGCGAAAGTTCAGATCGTCGGTGTCGTTGGTCAGGCGGGAGAGCGTGTAGGACAGGCGAAAGGCATAGATGTCGTCGCCGCGCAGCTTGTTGAGCTGGACGTTGAGCGCGGTATAGGTCGATCGACCGCCGGTTTCGGACACGGTGATCTGCCGCCCGCCGCCGGGCACCAGCGCGACCGGCCGGGTCGCGTCGGCGGCCGCCTGTGTGCGGACCAATCCCAGCGTCGAGGCCAGCGCGATCCGCGCGGTATTGCTCGGCAGCGCCCGCAGCGTCGCGATGTTCGCCGCCGTCAGATTGGCCAAATTGGGGGTGAACGGCGACGGCGCATTCAGATCGCGCAGCCGCAGCAGATTATAGGAGCGGTTATAGATCAGATCGACCGCGATCGAGAGCGTGTTGCTCGCCTGATATTGATAGCCGCCGCTGAACTGCAGGCTGTACGGGCTGTCATAGCCGCGCGGATTGAGGATGCGCACTTCGTTGATCGTCGCGCTGTTGCGCAGGGCCTGCACGGCCGTCGCCACTGGGCAGGCACTGACGGTAGCGCATGCGGGCGACACGGTAAGATTGCCTTCGAAGGTCAAGGGCGCGAGTGCGGCACCTGCCGGAATGATCCCGCGCTGCTGCAATTGCGCGAGCTGCCCCTGTAGTGCCGCGGACGTGGTGTTGCGCTGAAGCGCGTCCGAGATCACCGTATAGGGGATCTTGCCGTAGAATAGCCCGGCCCCGAAGCGGATCGCCGAGCGCGCATTGGGCTTGTAGTTGAGCGCGAGGCGTGGGGCGATGTTATCGGCGTCGCCGCCCCGTCCTCCTTGCGCGGTGAGCGAATCATAATCCCAGCGCAGCCCCAACGTCGCTGTCAGCTTCGATCCGATCTGCCATTCGTCCTCGACATACAGCGCGCCGAGCGTCTGGCCGGTGCCAAAGCTTTGCGGGCGGAGTTCGACCGAATAATCGATCACGCGCGGGTTGAGCGCGAGCACATCGGCGGCACCGAGCGTCGTCCCAAGATTGCGCGACCGCAGCGTCGTGATCTGCGCAGGCGTCAACTCGACAGTGAAGTTGCCATCAACATTGCCGCCGCCCAGCAAGCCGAACTCCGAATGGATCAGATCAGCGCCCACCGACACCCGGTGCGCACCAAAGCGCCGCTGCAGCTTCTGGCGGGTCTGCCATGTCTCTTCCAGATCGTTGAACACAAAGCCCGGATGGCCGACCACGCCCACCGTCAGGCCGGTCTGGTCGCGGATCGCCACCTGAGGGCCGGGGCCGTTCTTCGCGCGTCCATAATCCCAGCGAAAGCGGCTATATTGCAGCGCGCCTTCATAGGTCCAGACATCGCCCGAATAGGTCGCCGACAACGCGATCAGCGTCGACTTGCGATCCTCGTTCGATCCTGCCGAGGGAAAGGTGACATTGCCGCCGCCGAGCGATCCGCCGGGCCGGTCGATCGACACATTGCCGAAATTGCCGCGCAGCGCGACGCCCCAGTCATCGCTCAACCGGTGATCGATCCGGACCGATCCGAGATAAAATTGGTTTGTGCCCGTGATGTTGCCCACCGCACCCAGCACCGGTGCATCGATGACATTGGTGTTGATGTCGCGGGTGTATTCCAGATTGGCGTAGAAGAACGTCTTGTCCTTCACCAGCGCGCCACTGATCGACCCGCCGCCCTGATAGCGCTGAAAACCTTCGCCCACCGGATTGCCGGTCAGGTCGCGGCGTGGAAACGGCGAGGAGGCATCGATCGGGCGACCGGGCCGGATCAGGGTATAGGCCTCACCGTGCAGATCGTTGCTGCCCGACGGCGTGGTGTAGTTGACGATGCCGTTGGCGGTGCGCCCGAACGCCACCGAATAGCTGTTGGCGAGTACCGTGACTTCGCGGGTGAAGCCCAGCGGCACGGGAAACTTCAGGCCGCCCAGGAAATTCTCGTTATTGTCCAATCCGTCGATCAGGTAATTGGTGAACAGGCCATTGGCGCCGTTGATCGAAACGACCGGCGCCTCAGGGAAAAACCCGGTCGAGGCGACGACATTGGGCAGCCGCACCAGCGCGGTCACGACATCACGCCCCTCGATCGGCAATGCCTTGAGCGTTTCGAGCGGTAACGACGCGGAGATTTCGGCGTTGACGGTGTTGATGCCCGTCACCGCACGACGCCCGGTGACGACGATATCGCTCGCCGCCGCGCCGACCGACAGGGTGATGCCGCGCACGAAATCAGACCGCAGCACGACGCCGTCGGTCGATTGTGCTGCGTAATCGGTACCTGCCGCGACACTTATTCGGTAGCGGCCACCCGTCGTCAGCCCGTCGAGCCTGATCTGGCCATTGCCATCGGTGATCAGCGTGCGCGACCCGCCGATGTCGGGGTTTTCAACGGTGACATTTGCCCCCACAACCGGCGTGCCGCCGCTTTCACGCAGCACTGTAATCTGCAACCCGGCCTGCTGGGCAATGGCGGGCATCGGCGCGGCAACCACGATCAGCGCGGTCATACCCAAATAGTGATGTCGCTGGTACGTCATGCGATCCCCTGAACGTCGTTCAACGCTGCTGGACTTGAGCCAACGCACCGCGCGTGGCTAGACTTGAAAGCGACACGGCGCCCCCCGCCGCACCAAATGAAGATCGGCATAGCCCGCTTCGGCCACACTGCCGGTGTTATCGGTATCCGTGGCGAGCGCGATCAGCGTGATGCGCCCCGCCATCGTCCCGAACTGACTCTGCATGTCGGCCAGCAGGTCGCGACGTTCGGCAACCCATTTTCCGGCCCGGCCATTGCCGGATTGCAGCACGAACATCCGTGCGCGATCAGTATAGGCGTTCGGCACGATCGTCCCCACGGGCGCCTTGTTGTCCCACACATAGTTGAGCGCGCCGTCGGGCAGCAGCTTGCCGAAGCGCGCGCGGCCAAGCGACAACTTCATCCGGGTAACCAACGACATCGTCTCGCGCGGCAGGCTGAACCCGACCAAAATCCGGGCGGCTTGATCGTCGCCCTTGCGCGTGCGGATATCGGCGCGGTCGATCACGCCCGCCACGCGCCAGCGCCAGCACAGGATCGGAGTCTGGTCGAGCGCCTGATCGACGTCGCGCACGAACAGCGCCTGGCTGCGATCGGCATGCGCCTCGATGCCGGCGACGTCATCCCTGCGGACAAGCGTGTAGCGCGTCAGCGGTACCTTTTTGTCGATCTGGACCACCGACCAGCCCGCGGCACCCATTGCAAATCGACCCAGCGAAACGCTGTCGGCGTCCCCGCCGCCCTCGGCGCGCGCGCCATTCGCCGCTAACAGCACCAGCGTCGCCAGATACGGTAGCGTAACCAGCACGATCAACCCGCGCGACCAGCGCCGCTGCGCAATCCGAAACAGCCGCCACGCCATGAACAGGCCAAGCCCGGCCTCAAGGACCATTATCGCACCCCCGAAATGCGCGGGATCGTAATAGGAAATTGGGGAAACGAACTTCCAACTCGATATCGGCCATAGCTGCATATGGGCATCTTCGCGGTGGCACAGGAAATCGATACACGCATGTGCAAGTCCGCCAGCCGCCGCCGCCAGCAGGATCGCTGGCCAGCGAGTGGTTGGGCGGGCACGCCGCGCCACCAGTGCAACTACGAGCGCGAGTGGCCAAAGGATGAGGCTGTGGGCAAGGCCGTTGATGTGCTGCCACCAGGGCTGGAAATAGTCGTGGCCGAAAATCTCTTGCCCACGACGGCCCATCGCCAGCAAGGTCGCGACGATCGCGAACATCGGCAGATCGGGGGCCATGCCCGCAACCGCGCCTGCCGTCATCAGCGTCGGGTCGCGCTTCCCGAAGAAATAGGCGCCGATCAGGGCATGAGTTTGGGTCTGCACGCGCCTAACGGCGCCGATGGGATGGCGAGGTGGCGATCATCCGGCTTTGTTGAGCTGCCAGTCATAGTCGAGAAAGCTGATGGTCAGCGCGCCAGCCCTGGCTTTGGCGGCAGCGTCTGCGCTCAGCCCGAGACTGCCCGCATAGAGCGCGAAAAACGCGGGTAAGGACCGGGCGCCGCGCCAGCCCTTTTCGAAATCGCCGCGATACCATTTGAAGATGCTCGACACCGCGACGCCGTCTCCCTGAACGCGGTTGCGCGTGCGGTCGCCCAGGAAGCCGCGTGTCGCTGCGTCAAGCTGCGCGTTGAGGGTGGCGCCACGAAACGCCGCACGCCCCAGCGCTGGACAACCGATGCTGGCGCAATTGACCGCAAAATGGATGCGCGGATCATTGTAGCGCCCGCTCCCCCGGATCAGCCCGTGCTCGATATCGTCGAGCGATGCCGTCTTGCCGAGCAAAGTCACGAACGGCTTCGCCCAAGGCCCCTGGAACAAGGTCCCCAAATCCTTGATCGATTTGATCTTGGGGTAGGCGGTCAGGATCAGTTCGACGGTTGCGGCATTGTACACGTTGATCAGGAAAGCGAGCTGATCGGGCTTCGACCAGCCGTCGAAGGTCGCGCGGCTGACCTTGGCAGCACTCGCCAGATAGGCCTTTAGCGCGGCCCGGTCGCGCGCCATGCCGTCGTAGCGCACCTGCGAGGCGACGCCGCCGCGCACGACCACGACGTTGCGCTTCAGCAGCCCGTCCCAGGCGGCATGATCGAACGCCTGCGCCTGCGCCGAAACGGGCAGGAGCATCAGCAACACGGCGATCATCATGCGAAACATCGCTTACCCTCTCATCCAGCGGTGATAGCGTTCCAGCCAGCGCAAAATGCCCTGCGGGGCATGCGCGCGCTTCCATTCGCCGGCGACATATTTGTTGGCCTCGGCCATCGTCGGATAGGTGTGGATGGTGCCTAGAATTTTGTTCAGCCCCAGCCCGTGCTTCATCGCCAGCACATATTCGGCGAGCAGGTCGCCGGCATGCTCCCCGACGATCGTCACGCCAAGGATGGTATCCTTGCCCGGCGGGGTCAGCACCTTGATGAAGCCCGTCGTCGCGCTGTCGGCGATCGCGCGATCGAGCTCGTGGAGCGGATAGGTCGTGACTTCGTGCGCGATGCCCTTTTCCTTCGCTTCGGCCTCGCTTAGCCCGACGCGCGCGACTTCGGGGTCGGTGAAGGTCGTCCAGGGGATCACTCGATAATCGGCCTTGAACTTGCGGAACTGGCCGAACAGCGCGTTGACGGCGGCAAACCATGCCTGATGCGCGGCGACATGCGTGAACTGATATGGCCCGGCGACATCGCCTGCCGCATAGATGTTGGGGTACAGTGTCTGCAGATACTCGTTGGTGATTACGGTCTTCCCCGTCTCGATCCCGAGCGCCTCCAGCCCGTAGCCGGTCAGTCGCGCCGCCCGACCGACCGCGACGATCAGATAATCGAAGGCGATCTCGGTTGCCGCGCCGTCCGTCTCCACGACCAGAAACTGGCCGTCATCGCGCCGTTCGCAGCGCACCGCGCGGGAGTTGGTGCGCACATCCATGCCCTCGCCACGGAACCGCGCCTCGATCAACGTTGAGACGTCCGCGTCCTCGCGCGCCATGATCCGCGGCGCCATTTCGACCTGGGTGACATGCGACCCGAGCCGGGCGAAGCTCTGTGCAAGCTCGCAGCCGATTG
>PKED01000020.1 GCA_002863155.1 Sphingomonadaceae bacterium
GGACGTCGACGGACTCGTCATTGGCGCCGGTATGCGCGCGGATCAGACGGAGCAACGGTTCGCGGTGACGCCGCATGATCTCGCCATAGGCAGCCTGACGTCCTGCCAGCGCGAGACTCGCTAGCTCCCCATCAGAGGCGTTAGCGAGATCAATCGTCACCGACGCTCTTCGGTCAGCGCCCGGACAACCGCCGCATCGAAGCGCACTGCCTGTGCGGGTCGCAGGATTTTGCGCATGGCAAAGACGTGCGCAAGAGTATCTTTTTGCAGTTCGCCCATCGCGACATGCGTCTGATTCACCGCGGCGGCGACCTTCGGCCCGGCGTCGTGTTCCTCGGCAATCGCTTCGGCCAGCCGGGCATTGTCACGTCGCAATTCCAGCTCGCGCGCGCGTCGGCGGGCGGCAAAGCGGAGTTCAAGCTGTTCGAGTGCCGAGCGTTGATCGGCGTCAAGATCAAGACCCTCATGGACGAATTGGTGGAAATCGATGATAGCAGGAGTGGCTGTCGGCAGAAGTGCGCGCCCGATGACAACACCAGCGATGCCGGCAAGCAAGGCAATCCCGGCGATCGCCAGCCACTGGCGAAGCCGCAAGGAGATCATGCGCCGAACAGCGTGGACAGGGCATAGGGCGGCTCGCCGAACAGCCCTGCCACGTCCTGGCGTGCTACCTCGCGACGAGGCAAGTCTGCCCCCATCGTTACGCCGAGGATGAGGGCGAATATTGCCGCGCCGCCGCCTGCCATCATCAGTGACGGGGCACGCGTGCTGCCGATCGCGCCAATACGCGCCAGCACACGGTCTTCCAGGCCATCGAGCGATGCCGGGATAGGCGCGTGTGCCAGCCTGGCCAGTGCCATGTCGAGGTCGTCCATCTTCATTCTCCTCGTTCGACTGTGACCGTCAGGGTGCAACATTTGCCGTAAACGGGACGATCGTCTCCCGTCCATTGGCTCGGACTTGCGCAAACAATTTAAGAACGCCCGATTGCTCGGGCTGGATGTGGAAGTTGATCGCCGGGCCACTCCGCTCGCCTTCCGACTTCGGTTCTTCTCCGAGCGGGTGGACATGCTCGATCGAGTCCCAGTTCCCCGCAAACGCGACGATATGGCCAAATGCGCCCATGATCGGTTGCAGTTCGGCGAAGGGCTTGCCCGTCTTGGTATCGACGATCGCAATGCTGCCCTGCGCGGCCTGCCCGACCTTCAGCGGCTTTGAGAAGGACAGCGAGAATTTGAGACCGTCCTTTTCAGCCGTCATGACCGTCGCCGCGCTCGGTAGAGGCGCCTTCTCGGCACCGGCCACAAGCTCGGCGCCGATATATTCTTGCGTGCCGTCAGGGAGCGTCGCGTCCGCCCAGACCTTGTAAGTGCGCCCTAATAGAGGCGTGAAATCGAAGCGCCACTGGCCGGATTTTGCCGGATCGACCAAAGGATGGATATGCTGGTAGTCGGTCAAGCTGCCATCAACGATCAGCAAATGGAGACGCTTGGTATGCGCGAGCGCAAGGTCGCTCGGTCCGAGCGGCTTGCCGCTGGCGATATTGGTCAAGGTGAGCGTTACGCCTTGCGCACGCCCTGGCGCCAACGGGCCATTGGGCGACAGCGCAAGCTTCATCGTTGGCGCGTGAGTTTCATCGTCGTGGCCACCCATCGCCATGCCTGCATGCTTATCAGCGACGCTGGTGGCGGTTTTAGCGGTGTCGACCTTGGTCGCCGGGCCGCACCCGACGAGCGCCAGCGAGAGCGCGGCGGCGGTGAGAAGAGATGTTTTCATGCGGGCTCCTTTGGGATTGGTCATTTCAAAAGGCTTCGGTCGAACCGGTTGCGCGGGCATCGGCAACGAGACGGTCGAGGGGTTTGCGGCCATAGAGCCGGAACAGGATCGGCGTGACGAGCGCATCGAGCAGCGTCGCCGAGAGCAAGCCGCCGAAGATCGTGACCGCGACCGGGTGAAGGATTTCCTTGCCGGGTTCGTCGGCACCGATCAGCAACGGCGTGAGCGCAAGACCAGCGCCCAGCGCAGTCATCAGCACGGGCGTCAGGCGTTCGAGCGTGCCGCGCACGATCATCGCATCGCCCCAAGTCTCGCCTTCATGGAGCACGAGGTTGATGTAATGGCTGACCTTGAGGATTCCGTTGCGCGCGGCGATTCCGGTCAGCGTCACGAACCCGATCAGGCTGGCGACCGACAGTGGCAACCCGAACAACCACAGCGCCAGCACCGACCCGACCAGCGCCATCGGCACGCCCGCCATGATGATCAGCGCCAGCCGTACCGAACGGTAGCGCGTGAAGAGCAATGCGAAGATCATCGCGAACGAGATCAGTGACAGGCCGCCGATCGTCAGCGTCGCTTCCTGCTGGGCCTGGAATTGACCTTCGACGCGGACGAACCCGCCATCGGGCAGTTTGAGCTTCGCAACCTCGCCGTTGATGACCGCGATGATGTCGCCGAGATTGGCGCCCGGCGCCGCATTGGCGGATAGTACGATCCGGCGACGGCCGTCTTCGCGCAGAATTTGGTTAGGTCCTTCGGTTTCTTTGACGTCGGCTAGGTTGCGCAGCGGCACCGGCCCCTGCGGTGTTTCGATCAACAGATCGGCCAGCCCGGTCGTCGAACGCTCCTGGTCAGGCAGGCGCAGCACGACGTAATAGCGTTTGAGACCGTCGACAATGGTGCTGACGATCTTGCCGTTCGATAGTGTCTCGACCGCCTCGGCAATCGCGGCAGGCGCGACGCCATAGGACGCGGCGCGGTCGTAATCGATGTTGAGATCGAGCTGCGGCACGCGCACCTGCCGTTCGACTCGCAGATCGACGATCCCAGGTGCCTTGGCGATCCGGCCTTGAAGCGTTTCGGCGGTCGTGCGTAGCGCATCGAGATCCTCGGCGAAGATCTTGACGACGATCTGTGCGGTCACCCCGGAAAGCAGGTGGTCGATGCGGTGCCCAATCGGCGCGCCGACCGTGACAGAGCCGGGCAGGATTGCGAGGCGTTCGCGGATGGCGCGCGCCACGATTTCGCGATTGGCCGTGTCGGGCTTCAAAGCGACGTCGATCTCGCTCGAATGGACGCCTTCGGCGTGCTCATCGAGCTCGGCGCGGCCGGTGCGGCGGCTGACGCTGGCGACGTCGGGGATTTGCAGCAGCAGTTTTTCGGCGGTGCTTCCAAGCTTGCTCGATTGTTCGAGCGAAATCCCCGGCTGGAACGCGAGGCTGACGACGAAACTGCCTTCGTTGAAGGTCGGCAGGAATGCCTTGGGCAAGTTCGCCGCACCAAGGACCGCGATCGCGGTGGCGATTCCACCGGCGATAAGAATGCCCTTTGCGTGGCGGAACCCCCAGCCGAGCAGACGACTGTTACCGTTTTTAAGCCTTCGGACGAGCCCCGATTCCGCCGCTTCGCCGCGCGTCGCCGCCAATTTGGGCAGCAGATAATAGCAGAGCACCGGCGTCAGGGTGATCGAGGTGACAAGACTCGCGAGGATCGAAATGACATAAGCGACGCCGAGCGGCTGGAAGAGGCGGCCCTCGACCCCGCCGAGGAAGAACAATGGCAGAAAGACGAGAATGATGATTGCGGTCGCATAGATGATACCCGACCGGACCTCGCCGGTGGCGTGTGCGATCACCGCGAGCGCTGGTTTGGGTTCGGTTTCTTGGCTATTCTCGCGCAAGCGGCGATAGACATTCTCGACGCCGACCACCGCATCATCGACCAGTTCGCCGATCGCAATCGCGAGGCCACCGAGCGTCATCGTGTTGATCGACAGCCCGAAAATCTCGAACACGACTGCGGTGATGAGGATCGATACCGGCAGCGCGACCAGTGAGATTGCGGTCGTGCGCCAGTTGAGCAGGAACACGAACAACACGATCGAAACGACGATGCCGGCCTCGATAAGTGCGCGCTGCAGTGTGCCGATCGAGGTCTGGATGAAATTGGCCTGACGGAACTGCACGCGATCAGCGCGCAAGCCATCGGGCAGCGTGGCAGTGATTTCCTTGAGCGCCTTCTCAACTTCGTCGGTTACAGCCACGGTCGCAGCGTCGGGCTGTTTCTGGATCGCGATGACCACGGCGGGTTGGCCGTCATAACCCGCATCGCCGCGCCGGAACGCGGCGGCGAAGTCGACCTTGGCAATCTGCGACAAACGGACGGGACCATTGGCATTGCTGGCCACGACGAGCTGCTGAAGATCCTCGATCCGCGTCGTTCTTGCGACGTTGCGGATAAGAAACTCCCGCTCATACTGATCGACGAAGCCGCCGCCGGTGTTGGTGCCAAAAGCGCGTAGCGCGTCCTCCACGTCTTTCAGTTTGACGCCGACGGCATTCATCGCCGCGAGATCAGGCGAAACGCGATACTGCCGCACCTCGCCGCCGATCGGAATGACCTGCGCGACGCCGGGGATCGCCAGCAGGCGCGGCCGTATCTGGAAATCGGCGATTTCGCGCGCTTGCATCGGACTTGCCCGGCCATAGGGGATCGCGACCAGCATGATCTCGCCCATGATCGACGTGACCGGCCCCATCTGCGGGACGACGGCGGGCGGGATTTGTTCGCGCACGAGTGTCAGACGTTCGGCGACCTGCTGGCGCGCGCGGTAGACATCTTCCTTCCAGCCGAACTCGACATAGACGATCGACAGACCGATGCCCGACACCGACCGGACACGTTCGACCCCGGGGACGCCGCTCATCGATGTCTCGATCGGGCGCGTCACCAGCGTTTCGACTTCGGGCGGTGCAAGGCCCGGTGATTCGGTCAGGATCGTGACGACCGGGCGATTGAGATTGGGCAGCACATCGACCGGCAACCGGGTCACTGACAGTCCCCCGAATGCCATCAGCGCGAACGCAAGGAACAGCGTAAGGACACGGTTACGGAGTGAAAAGGCGACGAGCCGGTCAAACATCGCCTAGCGCACCTGGCCGAGCAGTTCGGCCCCCGCCGTCACGACGTGCTCGCCGGGCTTCACGTTCGAGAGGAGCGCAACGCGACTTGCATCTACGGGAGAGGATTTCACGCTGCGTTGCTCGAACAGCTCGGCGTGGGTTTTGACGAAAACGGAAGGGAGTCCGTTGGCGCTCGACAGCAACGCAGTTCGCGGCACGATCACCCCCGCGACGGTGCCACCGAGTGGCGCGTCGATCGTAATCGGCTCACCGATCCGGAGATTGGCGGGAACACCGATTACCCGAAACAACGCGGGCGCGGCACGCCCGCGATCGATGAGCCCCGCCCCTTGGAACACGAGATCGAAGGTCGTGCCGTCGGCGGTCTTGCCAATGGCTTTCGCGCCGGGTCCCAGCGCGCGGCGGTCGAAGAGATTGGCCTCGACATAGAGCCGCGAGCGATCGACGATTTCGAACAGCGTGGTTTCGGCGCTCACCACCTGCCCGACGCGGACAGCGGACGACGCGATCACGCCATCGATCGGCGATACCAACACCTCGCGCGCGCTGCGCGCTCGACCGAGCGCGGCACGGCGCCGTTGAAGACCCGCAAGCGTAATCCCGGCCTCTTCGATTTGCCGACGCGGTACGACGCCTTCGAGCCGCCGTAGCCGCGCCGCGCTGTTGGCGGCGAGTGCGATCTGCTGGTCGAGGTCGCTCAGCTCGCGCGCGATGTCGGCACGGTCGATGGCCTGAAGGGGTGGTTCGACAAAGCCGATAACTTGCCCTGCCCGAACCGCCTGTCCGATAATCGGTAGTCCTGATGCTGGCGCACCGATGCGCCCCCCGGTCGCGCTCTGAATGAGACCGCCACGCTGCGGATCGGCGACGATCTTGCCGGTCAGGCTCGTGGTTGGCTGGGCTTCGCCCGATGCCGCCATCACGGTCCGCACGCCGATGATCCGCTGCACCGATTTGGGGCCAAATAGCTTGCCGTCTGCGGTTTTCACAGCAGCTTCGCCCGATCCTGCAGGGGCAGCAGGTGCCGCACCATGATCTTCGTCGCCATGCGCGGCGACCGGGGCAGGCCCAACGGGCACGCCGAACAGCAACTGCGCGCCAACAAGCACGGCCAACCCAGTGGCGATCAGTCGGCGCGAACGCCAATACCAAGCGCCGGCCAGCACAAGCACGACCAATGCCGCGATCAGTAGCCATCGCCAGATTGGCGGTCCCGTCGTCGTGTCGGCGGCGGCTGGAGGAACCGTCAAAGTGCCCGAGAGTGATTCGAACGCCCCGTCATGGCTCACCAGAAACGACAGTTCATGCGCGCCCGGCTTTTGAAGGCCATCGTCAGAATAGGTATA
>PKED01000059.1 GCA_002863155.1 Sphingomonadaceae bacterium
GCCGTGCCCCGCGGTGGCAAGTTGGTCTCCCGGGCAACCGTCGAAGGCGAGCAAGGCAGCTTCACGATCACCGCGACCGGCTCGCATGCGCGCATCCCGGCCCATGTCGAGGAGTTGATCGCCGGGCGCTCCGAAACGGGAACCATCGACGCGCACGCGGTCCAGCCGCTTTACACCGGAATGGTCGCCCGCGCCGCCGGCATGGCCATCGCCTTCTCGATCGAGGGCGATACCGTGACGATCACCACCCACAAAGAGGCCTGAAGCGAGAAGCCAGCGAATAAGACCGGTTTTCGCCCTGATCGAAACCGATCATAAACCCTTCTGCTGCTTAGTCTGTTGCAGTGTGTTGTCGCGTTGAGTGGTGGTCCCCTGCATGGACGACTTGCTGCAAGAGTTCCTGACGGAGACCGGCGAGAATCTCGACACGGTCGATCGGGAACTCGTGCGCTTCGAGCAGGAGCCGAACAACGCAGATATCCTGCGCAACATCTTCCGTCTGGTCCACACCGTCAAAGGCACTTGCGGCTTCATCGGCTTGCCGCGCCTGGAAGCGCTGACCCATGCGGCGGAGTCGCTCATCGGCCAGTTCCGGGACGGCGCGAGCGTCAGCGCCATCGCCGTCACCGCCATTCTCGAGACGATCGATCGCGTCAAGGATATCCTGTCGGAGCTCGCCGAGAAGAGCGAGGAACCTGCCGGCAACGACGAGAATCTGATCCGTGAACTCGGCATTCTCGCCGATCATGCCAAGGCCGAGCTGCAGCAGAAGCCGCAGCGGGACGTCGACGGCACGGATGGGGCCGATCCCGTCGCGGCCTATCTCGCCCGACACGGGGGCCCTGTCCCCACAACGTCCGCAGAGGATGCGCTCGACCTGGTCTTCCGCAGCGCACCCGGCCCGCAGAGGGGGCGCGACGGCCGGATCGAACACACCGCGGCATCCGAACCGGGCGACGAGCCCGTCTCCCGCGAGCAACGCCAGGTCGGCCCCGCCACGCTGCGCGTGAATGTCGACACCATCGAGCATCTGATGACGATGGTGTCCGAGCTGGTTTTGACCCGCAATCAGCTCCTCGAAATCTCGCGCAAGCAGGGCGATCATGGGCTGAAGGCGCCATTGCAGCGCCTCTCGCTGATTACGGCCGAGTTGCAGGACGGCGTCATGAAGACGCGGATGCAGCCGATCGGCAACGCATGGTCGAAGCTGCCCCGCATCATTCGTGATCTCGGCGCCGAACTCGGCAAGCGGATCGATCTGGTCACGGAAGGCGCCGACACCGAACTCGACCGGCAGATCCTCGACATGATCAAGGACCCGCTGATGCACATGGTCCGCAATTGCGCCGACCACGCGATCGAAGCCCCCGCCGAACGTCTGGCCGCCGGCAAGCCCGAGCACGGTATGATCCGCGTCGCCGCCTATCACGAGGGCGGCTCGGTCACCATCGCCGTGACCGACGACGGTCGCGGCCTGGACATCGAGCGCATCCGGCGCAAGGCCGTCCAGCAGGGCCTTGCCACCGAAGCGGAAATCGGGCGCATGAGTGACGCCCAGGCCAGCCGCTTCATCTTCCACCCCGGCTTCTCTACCGCCGACAGCATCACCGCCATTTCCGGGCGCGGCGTCGGCATGGATGTGGTGCGCCAGAATGTGAAGGAACTGGGCGGGCGGATCGCGATCGAATCGCATCCGGGCAAGGGATCGGTCTTCTCGCTCGCGCTGCCGCTGACGCTCGCCATTTCGGACGGCATGATCGTCACCGTCGGCGACCAGACGCTGGTGGTGCCGCTGGCGCATGTCGTCGAGAGTCTGCGCCCCGATGCGCGCGATGTCGAACATCTCGGCGTCGGGCGGTCGATGCTCAATGTGCGCGGGCGTTTCATCCCGATCCTGCCGCTCGAAGGGCCGGTGGGCGCGCGCGGCGCGATCGCCGATCCGACCCAGGCAGTGCTGATCGTCGTCGATACCGAAGCGGCGGGGCAGGCGGCACTGCTGGTCGACACGATCTGCGATCAGCGCCAGTTCGTCATCAAGAGCCTCGACACCCATTACCGCCCGGTCGCAGGCGTCGCCGGCGCGACGATTCTGGGCAATGGCCGGGTCGCGCTGATCCTCGACGTCGACGGGCTGGTCGCGAGTGCGGTGAGCGCCGCGCCGCCGCTGAAGGACGCCGCATGACCGAACTGGCCGAGGCCTTTGCGAAGCTGCCCGGGATCGGCAAGGGCGTCTATGCGCCCGCTGACTTCGAGGCGGTTCGCAAGATCGTCCATCAAACGGCGGGAATCGTGCTCGTTCCGGGCAAGGCCATGCTCGTCTATTCGCGGCTTGCCCCGCTCGTCCGCAATACCGGCTGCGGGACGTTTGCGGCCTATGTGAAGCGGATCGAGGCCGATGACGCCGAACGGCGCCGGGCGATCTGCGCGCTAACCACCAACCACACCTTCTTCTTCCGCGAGGCGCATCATTTCGACCACCTCGCCGGCCACGTCCGACCCGGTCTGCTGAAACGCGCGACTCAGGGTGGGGCGGTACGGATCTGGTCGGCGGGATGTTCGAGCGGCGAAGAGACATGGTCGATCGTCACGACGCTGCTCGGCGCTGATCGTGGCGCGGCCCGGCGGCTGGGCCAGCTCGATTTCCTGCTGCTCGCCACCGACATCGCCGATCACGCGCTGGCGACGGCGCAGGCCGGGCGATACAAGAGCGAGGCGCTCGACGCTGTCCCCGCCGATCTGCGGCGCGCATGGGTCGGCGAGAAGGATGGCGAGGCGACGATCGTCGACGAAGCCCGCGCGCTGGTGCGCTTCAAGTCGCTCAACCTGCTCGGCGACTGGCCGATGGCGCGGCCGATGGACGTCATCTTCTGCCGCAACGTCATGATCTATTTCGACCAGCCGACCAAGGAGCGGCTGGTTCACCGGTTCGCCCAGCAGCTGGCGCCCGGCGGCCATCTCTATATCGGCCACAGCGAGCGCGTCACCGGGCCGGCGGCGGCGCTGCTGAGCCAGGTCGGGCCGACCATCTACCAAAAGGTGGCGGCATGACGATTCGCGTCCTGATCGTCGATGATTCGCCGACGATGCGCGCGCTGCTTGCCGAGCTGCTTCGCCGCGAAAGCGACATCACCGTGATCGGCGCCGCCGCCGATGCCGCCGAGGCGCGCACGATCATCCGCGAGCAGAACCCGGACGTGGTGACGCTCGACATCGAGATGCCGGGCATGAACGGGCTCGATTTCCTCGAAAAGGTGATGCGGCTGAAGCCGACGCCGGTCGTCATCGTCTCCGGCCTTACGCGGGAGGGCGCCGATACGACGGTGCGTGCGCTCGAGATCGGCGCGGTCGATTGCTATGCCAAGCCCGACGGGCGGGTCGGCTCGCTGCTCGACAGCGACGAGGGGCGGCTCGCGGCGCTGATCCGCAACGCCGCCAGAGCCCGGCTTCACGGCCGCACGGCCGGCGCCGTCACTCCGGTTCTGGCCAAGGCCGTCGATGTCCCGCCGCCCGCGATGCGCGGCGACCGCCCGGCCCTGATCGCGATCGGCGCGTCGACCGGCGGGGTCGAGGCGCTGCAGCAGATCCTGCGCCGTTTCCCGGCGGATTGCCCGCCGACCGTGATCGTCCAGCATATCAACGGCTATTTCGCCGAGGCCGTTGCCCGGCGGCTCGACCAGCTCTGTGCGCCCACCGTGACGATCGCCGCGCCCGATCTGCCGCTTCGGCCCGGTCATGTCTATCTCGCCCCGGGCAACGAGCGCCATCTCCAGGTGCGCGGCAGCGCCAAGGCGCCCTGCGCCCGGATGCGCGCCGATGACAAGGTGTCGGGGCACCGCCCCAGCGTCGATGTGCTGTTCCATTCGGTTGCCGAGACGATCGGCGACCAGGCGGTCGGCGTGCTGCTGACCGGGATGGGGTCCGATGGCGCCGGGGGCCTGCTGGCGATGGCCGAGGCGGGTGCGGCGACGATTGCCCAGGACGAGGCGACGTCGACCGTGTTCGGCATGCCGCGGGCCGCGATCGCGCTCGGCGCCGCCGCAATCGTCGCGCCGGTACACCGCATCGCCGACCATGCGCTGGCGAGGGCGGCCTGATGCTCCACGCACCCATCGATCCGCAATTCGGCAAACCGCTGCGCCCCGTCCGGCTGACGGTGATGCAGGGCCAGGCGCGCGTCAGCGGCGACCCGCGCGTCGAGCTGACCACGGTGCTCGGCAGCTGCATTGCCTGCTGCCTGTTCGATCCCACCAGCCATGTCGGCGGCATGAACCATTTCCTGCTCGCCGAGCCGAACGGCGGCGACGGCGTCGATGAACATTACGGCGTTTACCTGATGGAAGTGCTGATCAACGAAATGCTCGCTTACGGAGCGAACCGGTCGGCATTGCGGGCGCATCTTTATGGCGGCGCCAACATGCATCCGGGCATGCGGGGGATCGGATCGTCGAACGCGGCGTTCGCGGTCGATTTCCTGGCGCAGGAGCGGATCGAGCTCGTCCGGTCGTCGCTGGGCGGCGGGCAGGCCCGGCGGGTCGATTTCCGGGCAGCACACGGCCAGGCGCGCTGCCGCATGGTCGACGAGGCGGTCGCGCCGCAGACGACCAGCCGGCCTGCCGCCGCGCGCGGCGACGTGGAACTGTTTTGAAGGGTGGATGAACGATGAGATCGCATGAAGCCAAGACAAGGGTTCTGACCGTCGACGACAGCGCGACGATGCGCGGGCTGCTCCGCCATGCGCTGGTCGGCAGCGGGTTCGACGTCGCCCAGGCGGATGACGGGGTCGCCGCGCTCGAATGGCTGGCGGCCAATGACTGCGACGTCATCATCACCGATATCAACATGCCGCGCCTCGACGGGTTCGGGCTGATCGAGCGGGTGCGCGCCGGGGGGCCGCATGTCGACCGGCCGATCCTGGTCCTGTCGACCGAATCGTCGGACGAGAAGAAGGCGCGCGCCCGCGCCGCCGGGGCGACCGGATGGATCGTCAAGCCCTTCGACGCCGAAAAGCTCGCCGCCGCCGTCCGGCGCGTCGTCCACTGATCGAGAAAGCAAGGACCGACCATGACTCGCCAGCTCATCACCTTCGAAGTCGAATCCCAGGTCTTCGGGATCGACATCATGGCCATTCGCGAAATCCGCGCCTGGACGCCCACGACGCGGCTGCCGCAGGTGCCGCATTATGTCGCAGGCGTCGTCAACCTGCGCGGCACGGTGCTGCCGGTGGTCGATCTTGCCGCGCGACTCGGCTGGCGCGCGACCGAGCCGACCGCGCGCCACGTCATCATCGTCACCCAGGTCGCGGGCCAGTTCCGCGGGCTGATCGTCGATTCGGTGAGCGACATCGTCACCGTGCCGCACGACGCGCTGCAGATGCCGCCCGCCACCGGCGACGCGGTCGTTCCCTTTCTCGAAGGGCTGGCGTCGATCGATGAACGCATGGTGATGGTGCTCGACCTGCCGTCGCTGACCCAGGCGAGCGATCTCGCCGACGCCGCCTGACCTTTAATTACCAGTTCGAAAGACCCATCATGGCCGCCACCAAAGTTCTTGTCGTCGACGATTCGATCACGATGCGCGCGCTGTTCACCAACGCGCTCGAACGGAGCAAGGACATCGTCGTGGTCGGTTCGGCCAACGGCGCCGACGAGGCGCGCGAGATGATTGCCGAGCTGCGGCCCAATGTGCTGACGCTCGACGTCGAAATGCCCGGGATGAACGGCCTCGATTTCCTGGCCGAGCTGATGGAAACGACGCCCTTGCCGGTCGTGATGCTGTCGACGCTGACGCAGAAGGGCGCCGATGTCTCGCTTCGCGCGATCGAGCTGGGCGCGGTCGACTGTTTCCCCAAGCCGCCGCGCGCCACGCCCGACGAATTCGAGAAGATTTCGAGCAAGCTGTGCAAGGCGGTGCTGACCGCGGCCAAGACCAACCTGGCCGCGCGCAAGCAGGCTGCCGCCACGGCGCCCGTCATGGCCCCCACCGGCGATTATGCCTGGCGCGAGGAAATCGTCGCGGTCGCAGGTGGTGTCGGCGGGATCGAGGCGGCATCCGAAATGCTGGCGGCTTTGCCCGCCAATTGTCCGCCGACGATCGTATCGCTGGCGATC
>PKED01000050.1 GCA_002863155.1 Sphingomonadaceae bacterium
CACGCCGATGCTCCACAGCGGCCGTTACGCGGTGCGCGTGGGCGAGAGCGGCCATGGCGACAGCGAGTGCGTCAAGTGCTTACCCGCCAATCTCGAACGCACGAGTGCCTCCGCGCACGAGGGCAAGATCGAGCTGGTATCCGGTGGCCCCCCTTGCCAGCCCTTCTCGGTTGGTGGCCGACATCGCGCACAAGCGGACCGGCGCGACATGTTCCCGGAGGCGGTTCGCGCGGTGCGCGAGGTCAAGCCTCGAGCCTTCATTTTCGAGAATGTGCGAGGACTGACGCGGGCTCGGTTCAGTTCCTACTACGAATACATCAAGCTACAGATGCAATACCCCGAGCTCGTCGCAATGGACGACGAGGACTGGTCCACGCATCTGCGCAGGCTCGAAAGGCATCATACGAGTTCGAGGGCGGAGCGCGGGTTGGAGTACCGACTTGTTGCGGAGGTATTGAACGCGGCCGATTATGGCGTGCCCCAGAAGCGGCACCGGGTATTCTTTGTTGGGTTCCGAAAGGATCAGGGTATTGAATGGTCCTTCCCCGAAGCGTCTCATTCGCAGGAAGCCCTATTGTGGGATCAGGCCCACGGGGACTATTTCGAACGGCACAACGTTTCCAAGGCGGAGCGATGGTCGAACGCCGAGCGCACCAGGTCCCGAGCAGAGCGGCTTACGGAAAAGCCAGCTGAGTTGCCATGGCTCACCGTACGCGATGCTCTCGCGACCTTGCCCGACCCCGAGCGCAACCCCGCGGAAGCCTCGGGCCTTTCCGGCCACAGGTTCCAGCCGGGAGCTCGCAGCTATCCCGGCCATACCGGCAGCCCATTGGATGACGCCGCGAAGGCATTGAAGGCCGGCGTTCATGGCGTTCCCGGAGGAGAAAACATGCTCGCTCGGCCCGATGGATCGGTTCGCTATTTCACGGTCAGGGAAAGCGCTCGACTTCAGACCTTCCCCGACACTTATCGGATTGAGGGTGTCTGGTCCGAGGCGATGCGGCAGCTTGGCAACGCGGTGCCGGTTACGCTCGCCGAACGCGTGGCGCGCAGTGTCGCCCTTGCCCTGAAGAGCGCGGAAAGCACCAAGCAATAGGCATGTCGCGGGATCCTTCAGTAACGAAGGCGAGCAAGATCCTCGCCGAGATCGAGGCGCTGCTTGCCGCCACCGAGAGCGCGGGACTGACAACCCCGGCGCGCAAGAAGCTGGTCAGCAGCGTGGACGCGATGCGGGATCGTCTTGAGCGACTCACGCGCAAGATCGATCCCAACGAGTTGCCCGACGCTTTCTTTGACCCGGCGGAGCCCAGTCTCATCGGAAACTTCGTGGCGCTTGCGATGGTGGCCCAGGACCGCAAGCCACTCGGTCGCCTGACCCGCTTCTACGGGTCCGGCGTCTACGCAATCTACTACACTGGTCCCAACCCGCTCTACGCTCCGATCAGCGGGACCGAGACGCCGATTTATGTCGGCAAGGCGGATCCGAAGGGCAATCCCAAGACAGCGATCGATCAGGGTACGAAGCTCGCCGACCGCCTCAACGAGCATCGCCGCAACATCGAGAAGGTCGAAGGTATCGAGATCGAGGACTTCGAATGCAGGGCATTGGCCGTCCAGACAGGCTATCAGGCAGCCGCTGAAAGTCACCTGATCCGAATGTTCCGGCCGATCTGGAACAACGAGACAGGCATTCTTTACGGGCTCGGCAAGCATGGCGATGACGCCACCACGCGAGCCAACAACAAGTCGCCCTTCGATACGATCCATCCGGGCCGTAAGTGGGCCGCTGGCAGCCCTGAAAATCAGACGGCCGGCGAGATCGAGGCGAAAGTGCGCGATCATTTCCGGTCCGCGACGATATTTCGGGACAGAAACGCAGTGCTTCAGGCATTCGTTGACAACATCAAGCGAGAGGATCGCCTCGATCGCCAAGACCCCGCCGCTGCACCCATGGGCGAAGACTAGACTCAACCTAGCTCGGCTTCGCTTCTCCAGCGCTCCATCTCATCACGCTTGCGTCATCTCCAAGGCTGAACGGTTCTTGTCGCGAGCATGATCCAGATCGTGTTCGGTCTGTCGATCGCCTTTGCTGCCTCATCCTTCTTCCTGTCGTTCTTCTCGTTCGGCGGCGGGGCGCTGGTGTGATGGACGGCGTGCCACCCGAAGCCGTGCCGGGCTTTGTTGTTCCGGTTCACCGCGCGCTGACCGAGCATATCCTGCTCGGCGGCGCACCGCGCGGGCTGGCGATCGCCAATGCGACGCTGGCGGCCGCGATCGGGCTGGGCCTGCGCCTGTGGATCGCCGGCGTTGTGATCTTCGCGCTCGGCCACATGGTCTCGGTCTGGGCGGCGCGGCGCGATCCACAAGGCGCGGCGCGGCCCGATGCATTGGCCGATGCCCCTCGCGACTATGGTGATGTCCCCAAGCTTGGCCCGCCCCTGCCCGGCGATCTCGGCGCGCCGATCCTGGCGGCACAACAGCGTGGGGACGTTGCCGAGCTTCCGCCGATTGGCGCTGCGCCGCCCGCAGGCCCTGCGCCAGCGCCCGCGCAAACGGCAGCCGAGACAGAACGGCAGCGGTTGTTGCAGGAACGCAGCGCTGCGCGCGAGAGCCGCCTGTTCTTTGGCGGCGGCGCGGGAGGAGTTGCTGTGAGCGATGGATCTGCGATTGCGGGCGCTGGCAACCCGCCTGCAGTGCCGCAGCTCGCTGCCGAGGCGCCGCGCCCTGCTTTTGCCGAGCGCCCCGTCGAGCGCCGGACGGTGTCAGTCAGTCGGATCGAACCGCCCGCAGGCACCCATGTCTTGCAGGCGGGCAGCATCATTCCTGCGGCACTGATCACCGGGATCCGCTCCGATCTTCCGGGTCAGGTCACCGCGCAGGTCATCGAGCCTGTCTATGACAGCGTCACCGGCCGCATCCTGCTCATCCCCCAGGGGTCCCGGCTGATCGGCGACTATAATGCCGACGTATCTTTCGGCCAGCGCCGGGTACAGCTCGCATGGAACCGGCTGATCCTGCCCGATGGCCGGTCGATCGTGCTCGAACGCCAACCCGGCGGCGACCCATCCGGCTTTGCCGGGCTGCAAGACGGGGTAGACTTCCATTGGGGCGGCGTTCTGCGGGCGGCGCTGGTCTCGACCCTGCTGGGTGTTGGCGGCGAGCTTGGCGCTGGCAATGACGACAATCTCACCCGGGCGCTGCGCCGCGGTTCGCAGGACAGCATCGGCCGCGCAGGCGATCAGGTGGTCAGCCGTGAGCTCGATGTCCGGCCGACACTGACGATCCGTCCGGGTTTTCCGGTG
This sequence comes from Sphingomonadaceae bacterium, assembly GCA_002863155.1. GTDB lineage: Bacteria > Pseudomonadota > Alphaproteobacteria > Sphingomonadales > Sphingomonadaceae > Sphingomonas. The sequence continues at coordinate 3,303 of PKED01000050.1, forward strand.
CGCGTGCTGGTGACACGCGACCTGATATTGGGAGGCGGGTCATGACCCGATTGAAATTGGCCGATCTGGCCGACGAAAAGCCAGTCAAAGTAACCGTCGAGCTCTCGTCCCGACTTCACCGTGAACTGCTCGCCTATGGCTTGGCGATCAACGGCGGCGATACCAAAGATGCTCCATCACCCGAGCGACTGATCCCGCCTATGATCGAGCGCTTCATCGCCAACGACCGGTCCTTCGCCAGATTGCGGCGCTCGGGTCAGGCCGGGTAGCGTTCGCTGATCAGTTCAAAGAAACGCTTCAGAGCTGGATTATCGTTATCCTCGCGCCAGTAGAACGCATAGTCGAGCCGCGCAGGGCCGCCCTGGTCCATGATTTCGAGAAACGTCAATTCCGGCCATTGCACCCCGATCGAGGCTTCGGTGGCAAGCGTAATGTACCGGCCGAACGGGACCGTGCTCAGAACGCTTCCGAGGCTGGTGTCCTGCATGATCAGGTGGGCTCGATAGCCCTGATCTGACAATCGACGCTTCAGATTGCGGGCCATTGCGGGGCCTACGCCTTGGCTGGGCAGCACGAAAACCAGTCGGCGCAAATCACTCCAGTGAAGCCCATCCGACTTGGCGAGTTGATGGTCTTTCGGCAAAGCGACAAGCAATCGCTCCGACCAGGCGGAGCGCCGCGAGATGCCAGCGTCGTGTGCGTCTGACGGCATCAGAGCCACGTCAATGATCCGTGCCTTCAGGTCGCTGAGCATCCGCTCGGGATCGGCCTCGATCCCGTCAAACTGAATGTCGGGATGACGCCGCATGTACTCGCCAATGGTCGCACGCATGTTGCCGGCCATCAATGACGCAGAAAAGCCGACCGCGATCCGACCTTCCTCACCATAGCTGACCGCGCGGGCTGTCGTCTGAAGATTGTCGATATCGGTGAGAATGCGCCGGGCAACACTGAGGAACGCCTTGCCTTGTTCGGTCGGTATCGCGCCGCGCGTGCTTCGTTCGAAGAGCTTGATCCCGAGGCGCGCTTCCAGGGCGGCTATTCGTCTGCTCAAGGTCGATTGCTTGATGCGCATTGCTTCGGCGGCGCGTGAGAAATTCTGGGCATCGGCGGTGGCTACCGCAAATCTGAGCTGACGCACTTCGATCATAAGGCTTTGCGACCCTTATCTTTATCCCCGTGCTTCGCGCTATCACCAAAAGCCCGAAGCCCCTAGGTTCCTTTATCCAAGCTACATCGAGCGACGAACAACCGCTGCGCGATGCTATGGCGCGGCCCGATTGAATTATGGGAGCACAACGCAACCGCTTATGTTACATCAGGCCATTACTTCACAATTTCATACGGATCTTCATTTGTTGAGACGAGCGACTAGGCGAACACCTATGTTCGCGTTTCGCCACAATTTTTTTTCAACATTTACATTATATGCCTCCGCCAAAATGAATAAAACAACACGTTAGCCGCAAGAGATTTATCTGTGCGGAGATCAAGCGCCTCATTCTTCGGCGCTCGCCTGATATGCCGCCGGGTTAACGCCGAAACGCGTGGTAAAGGCACGCGAAAAACTGCTTGGGCTCGCATAGCCCACGCCGCGCGCGACTTGCTCGACGGATGCGCGGCTACGCAGCAACCGGTCTGCCGCAGCGAGCAAGCGCAGTTCGCGCAGCACTGTGGCGGGAGGGTGTCCGAACGACGCCTGGAACCGCTTAATGAAGGCCGACCGACTTAAGCATGCCAGCTGCGCCAGGGACATCACACTGTGCGCCGCACCGGGCTCATGCACCATGGCGCTGAAGGCACGCATCACCTGCTCATCGCTAACCAGATCAAGCGCACCAAGCCAACTCTGCTGTTCGGCGAGCCCGCGGCGCAACAGTATCACCAAAACCTGGCGCAGCATCGCTGCGGCCATCGTCCGGCCGCCCGTGTTGTTCCCACTGAGTTCGGTGCGGATCAATGGCATCAGACTGCCGACACTATCTTTGCCGGAATGCTCCACCACCGGTGCATCAAGCGCACCGAACAGGTCGCGATCGCCAGCCTGTATTGCACGGAAATGGCCGCAGACGATCTTCAGCGCTGGCTCGTCACTTCCTGCCTGCCAGCGCTTCAGTGTGGGTTGTCCAAGGTCGATGGTTACCGCGACCACACCCCCACAACCTGTCCGTGCCTCTGGAGTAGGCCGCGCCTGGATGCGGTAAGGGGTGTCCCGCGGGGTAACAAGCAGCGTTTCCGGGCCGAAGGGAACAGGCGCGCCCGACCCTAACACCAGTTCACCTTCGCCATGCAACACATAGTGAAGACCTGATGCCGGGGTGGCTGAAAAGGCCAACGCCCAAGCGGGGGCAATGAAGCATTCGGAAAAAGCGATCGGCTCGACACGCAGTTGATCGAACAGCGCATCAAGGTCGATTCGCGACAAGAGACGTTTGGACAAGAGAAAGAGCCCTTCTGCACAAATATTTGATCTACATGGCTTTCATCATGAAGAGACAAGCATTGCGTTAGCGAATGCCTACGTCAACAGGGAGATATCTCATGCACATTCCGAAGGGTTCGCTGCTGTTTGCAGCCTCGGCGCTTTTGTTGGCCGGGTGTAGCGAGGCGACCGAAACGAGAGCGGAAAAAGGAACCACCAATAGCGGCGCTGACGCCGCAGGCACCTTGCGCGTACCTGCCGATTATCGTGATACCTATCAATATCTCGGCACTTGGGCTGTGGCGGCCGATGGCACACCCGGATCAAAGGAGATGCATAT